>JBKPAB010000221.1:0-6261 GCA_046726195.1 Actinomycetota bacterium | reverse complement strand
TCGATCGCCTCGTCGAGGTACTCGTTGGTGATCAAGCGTGCGTTCTGCCGCGCGGTGAGCAGAGCGGCCTCGTTCAACACATTGGCCAGGTCGGCGCCGGTGAAGCCGGGCGTACGCCGCGCCACGCCCTCCAGGTCGACGTCCGCAGCCATCGGTTTGCCTTCGGAGTGCACCTTCAAGATATCGAAGCGGCCTCTGAGATCGGGCGCCTCCACCGAAATCTGGCGGTCAAATCGCCCCGGACGCAGCAGCGCCGGATCGAGTACGTCGGGCCGGTTGGTGGCGGCGATCAAGATCACGCCACCGCGTACGTCGAAGCCGTCCATCTCCACCAGCAACTGGTTGAGGGTCTGCTCGCGCTCGTCGTGCCCGCCGCCCATGCCGGCACCGCGGTGCCTACCCACGGCATCGATCTCATCGATGAAGACGATCGCGGGCGCATTCTCCTTCGCCTGCTCGAACAAGTCGCGAACTCGGGATGCGCCGACGCCGACGAACATCTCGACGAAGTCGGAGCCAGAGATGGAGTAGAACGGCACGCCGGCCTCACCGGCGACCGCTCGGGCCAGCAGTGTCTTGCCGGTGCCCGGCGGGCCGTACAGCAGCACACCCTTGGGGATCTTGGCGCCGACCGACTGGAACTTCGCCGGCTCGGCGAGGAACTCCTTGATCTCCTCCAGCTCCTCGATCGCCTCCTCGCAGCCGGCGACGTCGCGGAAGGTGGTCTTCGGGGTGTCCTTGTTGGCGATCTTGGCCTTCGACTTGCCGAATTGCATGACTCGGCTGCCGCCGCCTTGGACGGAGTTCAGCAGGAAGAAGAACAACACGCCGATGATGATGAACGGGATGAGCGTGCCCAGCAGCGAGCTGAAGAAGCCGGGCGTCGCGTTTTCGCCCTTCCACTGATCGAGCGTCTTGTCTGCCACGCGCTGATTGAGGCGCGTGATCAGCTCATCACTCTGGTTGCCAACCCACGTCGCCTTGTAGCCGGTCTTGTTCGCGTCTTTCATCGTGACGCGGATCTCTTGTTCCTTATCGATCAATATGACCTCGGCCAACGGCTCGTTGCCGTTGATGATCGAGACCACCTGAGAAGTGGGCGCATCCTTATATCCGCTGGTCACCCGCTGGCTGAAGTCGATCAGCAGCCCGATCGCGATGACGGCAAGAACGATCCACGTCAGGGGCGAGCGGAATATCCGTCGTAGGTTCATGACCTGCCTAATAGAGGTGCTTGGGACCCGGGAGGTCCATCTGACAAGGCTATCGTTCGCGTCCAAGCTTGGGGGGTATGCGTCTCGTGGTGCCCCGACTCCCCTGCGTGCGCGGCGCGGTTCAGGTGTACATGCTGGGTGAGAGCGCAGCGACCGAAGTCAGGTTGCGGTAGAGGCCGTCGTAATCCAGGCCATACCCGACGACAAACTCCTTCGGGATGTCGAACCCGACGTACGCGATCTCGACGGGATTCCGCGCCGCCTCTGGCTTTCGCAACATGGTCAGGACCTGCAAGCTCGCCGGTCCCCGGGAGCGCAGGTTGCTGACCAGGTACGACAGGGTTAACCCGGTATCGACGATGTCCTCCACGACCAGCACGTGCATGCCCGTGACGTCGGTGCTCAGATCCTTGAGGATCCGTACGACGCCCGAGGACTGGCTTCCCGAGCCGTAGGAGGACACCGCCATCCAGTCCATCTGGCAGTTGATGGTGAGCGCGCGGGAGAGGTCGGCCATCACCATGATCGCTCCGTTGAGGACGCCGACGAGGAGCAGCTCCTTCCCGGCATAGTCCCGGTCAACCTCAGCTGCCAGCTCGGTGATCCGGGTGGCCAACTCTTCCTTGGTCACAATGACTCGTGTCACTAAACCGTTGAGCTGGGTGGCTTCCACGTGCCTCAGCCTGCCACAGCGCCGGGGCATAGGCGGACGGGACCGAGGGTTCCCGAACTGTCAGCTGACCCGAAGACGCCCAGCGGTCCTGGTTACCGTTGCGCCCGGGATCTGGATGGCTTTTTGGCCATGCCAGTTGATGACCAGTGACTCCACAGCGCTGATGTGCCGCATTGAGAGGTCGCCGAGGCCGTGAGTTAATAGCCATACTCGGATGATGCGGCGGCGCAAGGCCGGGGGCTGGGATTCCAGCGCGGCGCAATCCAACGTGTCCGTGGCGCCCAGCCCTTCTGCGGTGCTGGATGCTTCGGCTGCGAGCCGATCAAGCATCTCGTTGTCATCGCGTACCAGCTCCGCCGTCCTCGCCAGGGCCTCCGCGACGCCGGGACCGAGCTCGGCTTCCAGCGTGGGTAGCACGGTTTCGCGTACCCGCACCCTGGTATAGCGACGATCTGAATTGTGCGGGTCCTGCCAGGGGTGCAGGCCCAACTCCTGACACACTTGCTGTGTCGTGGCGCGACGGATGTGCAGGAACGGGCGTACGAGATGCCCGGCCCGGGGCGCCATGCCCGCCAGCGACCTGCTGCCAGATCCACGAGCGAGGCCAAGCAGTACAGTCTCTGCCTGATCATCAAGGGTGTGGCCCAGCAGCACCGTGCCGCCACGCGAACGCGCGTCGGCGTCGAGGGCGCGATACCGGGCTTCCCGGGCCGCTGCCTCTGGCCCGATTGCCGCCGATTGGTCCACCTGAACTGTTGTCACCGTCACGTCGTCGTAGCCGAGCGAGCCCAGCTGATCTTGTACCCGAGCGGCGACTTCGGCGGAGTCTTGCTGCAGACCGTGATCAATCACGACTGCGGCGTACTTGAGGTCTCGCCGAGTCGCCACGTACCGAGCCGCAAAGGCGAGTGCCAGCGAGTCAGCGCCACCAGAGCAGGCGCTGAGGAGCTGCGAATCGTGCTGGTTGAGCGCTGCATCGACGGCCTGAACTGCGGCCAGGGTGGCCGGACCGAGCTCGCGACGACCCACTGGCGACGGTCGGCTTAACTTGCCGTCAGCTCTGGGTGCATGCGTGTCAGCCAGAGCTTCGGGTCGGAGATTTCTGCCGCAGTGGGAAGCGTCGCCGGTGAAGTCCATACCCGGTTCAGGCCGGCCATGCCGACATCGGCCAGCACCGCACGACAGAATTTCGCACCGTCGCGATACTGGCGCAGCTTGGCGTCCAGCCCGAGCAGTTTGCGGATGATCTTGTCGAAGCCTTGGCCTTGTCGACGCACCGTGAACTTGGCACGGATGGTCTCAACTGTGGGAATCACGTCGGGCCCGACGCTGTCCATGACGACATCCGCGTGACCTTCCAGTAGCGACATCACTGCGGTCACCCGATCGACCGTTTCCCGCTGCGCCGGGGTTTGAACCAGGTCGATGATCGAGACCTCTTTGTTGTGGGCGAGTCCGTCGACCAGCCGCTTGAGCGCCTCGCGGAGCATCTGGGCAAGGATCGCGGGATCGAGCTCGGTGGAGTCGACGATCTGAGCGATCTGGTCGTTGAGATAGCCACGCAGCCACGGGACAGCTGCGAACTGCACCCGGTGAGTCTCCTCGTGCAGGCAGACCCAAAGCCGGAAGTCGTCAGGATCGACATCGAGCTCGCGTTCGATGGCGACGATGTTCGGCGCGACCAACAAGAGACGGCCCCCAGGTGCGTTGGGATCGGCTCCGGGGAAGAACGGATCGAATTGGCCGAGCACCTTCGGAGCCAGATAACTGAGCAGCGCCCCGACCTCGATGCCGGTGATACGTGGGCCCACGCTCGCCGCCGTTGGGCTGGTCTTCAGCCGATCAATCGCCTTGGCGTTGAGCGGCAGCAGAATCTGGCGGAAGCCGTCAATGTTGGCCTGAATCCAGCGCGGCCGATCGACAACCAGCACCGGTGCCGTGCCGCTTGTGGCCTCCATTCCAGTGACCTCGCGGACGTACGCCTCCGCGCGGCCGGCGAAGTCGCGCAACTCCGCGACCACGGCGGCAGCAGCTTCACGGGAGATGTCTGGGCCGGGCTTGACCAGCTTGGTGGCCGTGTTCAGCGCCACGGTCCAGTCGACCATCGAGGTTGTCACGGGAGCGAGTCTATGTGGGCGGCCCGGACGGGCCCTGGTCTGTGGCTGCGGTCGAGCTGTCCGCTCCGCGCCCTCGTTTGCCGTCTTGAGATGGCTGGCGAGGGCCGAATCGAGCTCAGGAACACTCGCCAGCCGTCTTAAGATGGCTAACGCTGCCAGAACCTAGCGACACCCACAGGTACTAATCGCAGTAGTCACCCGATCCAGCCAGACCATGGCGTTGAACTCGTTTTTTGGCTTGTTGATCAAGAAGGCGTACGCCACCAGCGAGCCGTCGTTGGTGCGTATCACCCCGGCCAGCGCACGCACCTTGTTCAGGGTGCCGGTCTTGCCGCGTACCACTCCCCGTCCGGCCAGGCTCTGGTCGTCGAAGAACCGACTCCGCAGGCTGCCCTCGACCCCGGCCACCGGCAAGCCAGTGATCACCGCACGTAGCTCCGGACGCTCACTTCCAGCGGCCAGCCGTAGCATCTTGACCATCGCGTCGGCCGGCACTTTGGTCTGGCGGGCCAGGCCGCTGCCATCATTGATCGTCATCCCGGGAGCCCAAATGCCGAGCTCGGTGAGCTCTGATTGGACGACCTTGATCGCTTCCGCGATCGACCCCGGCTTCCCAGCGCCGATGGCCGCCTGGCGGAGGAGCACCTCAGCAGCATCGTTGTCGCTGACCATGAGCATCTGCTCGACGATCCGCTCCAGGCGCATCGAGGAGACACTGGCAACGACCGGTGCTGATTTCGGGGCCCGGGCCTGCTGCGTTGTTGTTACCTTGATCCCCCGCTGGGACAGAGCCGCGGAGAATGCAGTGGACGCATCCTTGGCTGGATCTCTGTAGCGCGGGATCGAGGCGCCGACTCGACCCTCGTCCACCCAGAGTGCGGAAGTCCGTGAGACATCTCCACCGTAGAAGCTTGGCCAGCGCGGGTTCCAGGCCGGACCACTGAATAGGGAGGCGTCGTAGCCAAGCCTGACCTTTGTGATCTTGTCCTGCTTGAGCTCGCTTGCCGTTTCACGGGCTAGTCCGCTGATCGTGGCTCTCTTCGGATAATCCGCGCTGCCTTCCCCGGCCAGGTAAGGATCACCTCCACCGACCAGAATGATCTGACCGCGCTGAGGGCTGACCACCGCGGTCTTGAAGGTGTGGTCCGGCCCCAAGATCGACAGCGCCGCAGTCGCGGTGAGGAGCTTCATGGTCGAGGCCGGGATTTGAGGATGCGTAGCGTTGTGGGCGTACAGAACCTTGCCGGTGCCTACCTCAATGACCGATCCCGAATAGGAGCCGGTCATCCCCTTGACCCTGATAGCGCGGATTTTTTTGCTGACTGCGGTGTTGTTCGGGACGATCTGAGCTCCGGATGCGGCCAGCACCGGGCTGGGCAGGTTAGGAGCTGGGGGCGTGGCCGTGATCGCGCTGGGGTTCGACGCCGGAGTGATTGGGGTGGTGGCGGCGACAGTGGGTGAACTGTTTGTTGCCTGCGTACCGATGGCGTATCGGTTCTCTCGCGACAGCACCGCGGTTGCCCCGGCGATTACGCCAATGACCACACAAATCACGGCGATGACCGCGAGCACGGCCAGGGCAATCCTCTTAGGACCCAAGGGTTACGCACCCCTCCTTCACGCTAGGCTCAAGCCGCCCGATACATCCTAAGGAGGTCACGTGACCGCACCCAACGTCGAGCGAGGTCAAAAGCCGATGAGCGGACTGACCTTCGATGTCACCGTTGAGATCCCGAAGGGTCAGAAGAACAAGTACGAAGTTGATCATGACACCGGCCGGATCCGGCTGGACCGTACCTTATTCACCTCAACTCAGTATCCGGCCGACTATGGATTCATTGAGGGAACCCTGGGTCAGGACGGGGATCCGCTGGATGCACTGGTGATGATCACCGAGCCAACATTTCCAGGTTGCTTGATCAAATGCCGAGCGATCGCGATGTTCCGGATGAAGGACGAGGCGGGGGGTGATGACAAGGTGCTGTGCGTGCCGGCGTCGGACCATCGGCGTGATCATATACGCGATCTCTCGGACGTACGTGAGTATGTGCTGCTTGAGATCGAGCATTTCTTCTCTGTTTACAAAGACCTGGAGCCCGGTAAGTCAGTGGAGGGCGCAATCTGGGTCGGTGTGGAGGAGGCCGAGCAAGAGGTTCAGGCCAGCTTCGCGCGGGCGAAAGAGCATGGCGATAGCGGTCATCACCGACACTGATTCGTCAGGTGGGCATCACAGGCGACGTAAGTAGATGGCGTAAGC
>JBKPAB010000220.1:0-5357 GCA_046726195.1 Actinomycetota bacterium | reverse complement strand
TCCGGACGCTGCCGACGCCTTTAGCCGGTGGGTGACTCACATACGCGACGGCACCCGATCCGATGACAATCTGGCTCGGGCTGTCGAGCTAAGTCGCCTGGTATCAGCGGCCAACACCGCGGCAGCCAGCGGCACGACAGTGCGCTATTCCATGGGTGCAGCGTGAGCAAGATCAAAGTTGGCTTACTCGGCGGCGGCGGGATCGTGGACGCTCACATCCGGGGGTACCGCGCCTACGCCGATGCGATCGAGGTGATCGCGATTGCCGATGTCGTGGGCGAGACCGCCCGCAGACGCGCGGTCGAGCTGGGCGCGACGGCATACACCGACTTTCGCGAGATGATCCTCTCCGAACCCCTGGACGCCGTTGACATTTGCCTGCCGCACCACCTCCACGCCGAGGCGATCCTGGCCGCTGCTCAGGCAGGAAAGCACATCTTGTGCGAGAAACCGCTCTGCCTGACTATCAAGGAAGCAGACCAAGTGCAGCGAGCCCTCAACGCGGCAGGTGTGACCTTGATGTGCGCTCACAACCAGCTCTACCTGCCAGCCGTAAGCACAGCTAAGCAGCTGTTGGATCAGGGCATTCTCGGCACTGTCTACGAGGTACGCACGAGCGACAGTTTCTATAACGACTTCAACCCGCAGAACATGGGCTGGCGAGCGACTGCTGCCACGAGTGGCGGCGGCGAGCTGATGGATACGGGCTACCACCCGACGTACCTGATGGTTCACCTGGCGGGAGGATCAGCGGTCGAGACCACGGCGCTGCTGTCTCGGCACCGACTGCGTTTTATGGATAGCGAGGACTCGGCACACGTGCTGGTCCGCTTCGACAACGGGGTGGTCGGACACCTGGTAACGAGCTGGGCGTACGACCCGCCGCCGAGTTCTGAGAGGTTCTCCGTCGTCGGGGAACTTGGCTCGCTGCAAAGCGATGGAAGATCGCTGACGGTCACCCTGCGCGGATCGAGCAGCCAGAACTACGAATTCGAGGACGTCGACACCTATGCGTCGGAAATCGGACACTTCGCCGATTGCTTGCACACCGGCACGCGCCCGTTGCACACCGAAAGAGAGGGAATCGAGGTGCTGTGCCTCATCCTCGCCGCCTACGAGGGTGCCCGCAATCGGACCGTCGCCCCGGTTTCAACTGTCACGGGATAGGACGAAGCTGGGCCAAAAACACTCGTGCCTCCCGCCAGAGGCGAGAGGCACGAGCACATTCCCCGAGCGTGAGCGGCCGTGGGCCCAACAGTGAGTACTCCACTCGCTGACTGCGAAGCACGTTCTGCGCACCTCACCGGCAACATGAAGAGCACTCACCCGACCACACCCCGACGTTCCCTCCCCCAAGAGGAACGTTCAAGATGAACGCTGTCGAAGGGCGATGCCCGTCATTTGTTGGCTAGCCAACTCCTGACACAGCAAGAAGTTAGCGAAAGTGACCAAAACGTGTCGAGCTTTTGTAGGCTGTTTGTCACCTTCTGGACATGTCAAAAAACGGACATTCGACCGCATGTTTGACTCCTCGAGGCAAGCCCACAGCTAACTCCTTGCTGCCTGGCGGGGACCAGGCTACAACATGTTGCTACGCCTGGAGAAGTCCGCGTATTTCTTCCGCCGTAAGTGCCGCACCGGCCAAGACATCACCACCGATGACCGACTCAAAGAGCTCCTCCTTACGCGCCTTCAAATCCATCACCTTCTGCTCGATGGTGTCCTTGGCGACCAGCCGGTAGACCATCACGGTCTTGGTTTGCCCGATGCGATGCGTGCGATCCACCGCCTGCGCCTCAATCGCTGGGTTCCACCAAGGATCAAGCACGAAGCAGTAGTCGGCCTCCGCGAGATTGAGGCCGAAGCCGCCGGCCTTCAGGCTGATCAAAAACACCGAAGCGGCTTTGTCTCGGAACCGCTGGATCACGCGTTCTCGATTCCGAGTCCGCCCGTCGAGGTACGCATAACGTATATCCGCCTCGTCCAGGCGGGCCCTGATGCGGGCTAGGAAGGTGGTGAACTGGCTAAAGACCAGCGCTTGGTGGCCCTCGCCAACCAGCTCGCCGAGGTCCTCGAGCAACACCTCAGTCTTCGCTGCCGGCACGATGGCGTGAGCCTCCTCGACCAGGGCGGGGTCGAGGCTCAGCCTGCGTAACAGGGTCAGGGACCGAAGTACGGTGAAGCGATTGCGATCGAGATCCTCGATGAGCCCCAGGACTTTCTGTCGTTCTCGCTGCAGATGTGTCTGGTAGATCCGGCGGTGTCTGGGATGCAGCTCGACTTCGACAATTTGCTCCTGCTTGGGCGGCAACTCTTTCGCGACGCTCTCCTTGGTACGACGGAGCATCAGCGGGCGGATGCGACGGCGCAGCTGATGCAGTCGTGCCACATCATTGCTCCGCTCAATTGGTCGCCGGTAGTACTCCGAGAAGCGATCCGGATCGGGGAACAGCCCCGGCGCGGTGATCGAGAGCAGTGCCCAGAGGTCCATCAGGCTGTTTTCCAGCGGCGTTCCGGTGATCGCCAGCTTGAACGGCGCCCGTATCCGCCGAGCGCACTGGTAGGTCTTGGCGCGGTGGTTCTTCACGAACTGGGCCTCGTCGAGGATCACCCCTGCCCAATCCAGGTCGCTCAGTTTGTCGTTGTCGATCCGCAGCAGGGCGTAGGAGGTGATAACCAGATCGGCCGTTGCGACTGCCATCCTGTTCGACACACCGCGCTTGTTCTCCGACTCGGTTAGGCATGCGACGCGAAGATCAGGTGCGAACCGGACCGCTTCGCTAGACCAGTTCGACACCACGCTCGTCGGAGCGATGACCAGGAACGGCGGCTGCTCGGGATCCGCCAGCCGGGCATGGCAGATGAGTGCCAGGGCCTGGAGTGTCTTACCCAGGCCCATGTCATCGGCCAGGATGCCGCCCAGCCCATGACTCCACAAAAAGCACAGCCAGCGGTATCCAGCCAGCTGATACGGCCGCAGCGTGGCGCGCAGGGCGGGCGGGACCTCGATATCCGCGAGCGCGGACGGATCGGTGAGGGCGCGTACGGTTTGTTCCCAGCGTGCTGACTGATCGATGGCCACGCCGAGATTGGTCAGGTCTTCCCACAGGCTTGCATGGAACCGGCTAATGGTCAGCTCCGGACGATGACGATCTTGCAGGGCCTTGGACTCCTCGATCAGCTCGCGGAGCTGTGTGAACTCTGGACGATCCAACGAGAAATAGACGCCGGTCTCCAAGATCAGAAAGTCCTTACCTTCGGTCAGAGCCACGAACAGATCTTCAAAGGGAACCAATTCGCCGTCGATCGAAACCTTGATGCGCAGGTCAAACCAGTCAGCAGTATCGGGACGCTCGACCGCCGCCACCTCAACGCTCGGCCGGGAGGTCGTTTTGCGGTATTCGCGTACTTCCCCTTCCATCCGGACCCTGACTCCGGCACCCTCCAGCTGCGGCAGGACGTACTCGACGAACCTCAGCGCTGCCATGCCCTCCAGCAGCACGTGGGGTGCTGGTTGCTGCGGTTGGTCATAGCCGCGATCTGCGAGCTGCGGAATGTCGGCGTACGGCAACGGCAGTGCCGCCAACCTGCGACGTTCCTCGGCAAGATCGCGAATGCTCTGCCGCTCGGGCGGGTCGTCGATCGCGTACGTCGCGGTGCCGGAAGGGGCGTCGTAGTCCACGATCCAGTCCAGGCGTACGCGATGCTCTGGCCGGAAGTGCACTACGAGGCCGAGGATCGGTTCGACGTAGCCGGGCAGCCGGACCGACCGGTCTGCGGAGCTGATGTTGATCTTCTGACGCAATTTGGGCACAAACTCGGTCAAGAAACGCGCCTCGTCCTCGGGCGGAATCAGCAGCGAGTGAGGATCCACGACAAGCTGCCTCAGCTCGCGGTTCAGCAGCCGATCGAGCCGCGCCACGATCAGCTCCTGTACGCCTCCGACTTCGTCGCCGACATGGAAGATTCCGTGTGCCGGATCCCCGAGCACGCCAAGTGAGGTCAGATCGAGCTCACGATCATCGAGCAGCACCCGCGGCCCCACCAGGAGTCCGACAGCCGGTTCGCGGCGAGTGTCGAGAACCACCGTCGCCCGGTGTTCAGAGCGGAGTGGGCCGAGCAGCGGCTTCGCCGCGAGAATGGTGAGACCAGTTGCGGCGGCCTGATCCAATAGGCCCCAAAATGCGCTGCTGACGGCCCCCAACGAAAGCCACGCGCTGCGCGGCAGTGCGAAACGCGCGTTCGAGCCGGCGGCACCGCGAAACTGCAGTAACAGCTCGCGTTGCTCCGGCACGTAAGACCGCGCAACGAAGTCAAGATCATCCCACGAGATTCCCGAACGCACCCACCCGCCGCTGCGGCTGCGACGGGCTGGGCGAATACGCAGGTCCTGCCGCCCGAGGTACCCGCGGAAGGCTGGGATACGCTCAACGCCGAACTCGAGTGCCAGTGGGGCGGCATCGGTGAGGGGCACCACCGGATCAGCAGCTAGCAGCTTGTCGAATGTCCTCTCCCACTCCGGTCGTTCCACGGTTCTGCCGACGACGAGCTGGCGAGCGACGATGAGAACCGCGGCGGCATGTTTGCAGTCCATGGCTACCGGACAAGTGCACTGACTGCGGTACACACTCACGGTCCCGGATCGTGAGCTGGCTAGGAACACTTTGACGGCGTAGTCGTCCCGCACGGTGCCTCTGACCCTGCCCGTCACGGTGAGCGCCTCGGCATCGAAGTCGACGTCGAAGACGTGGCCGGACCTGGCATAAACCATCGCTCTAGCGAAGGCCTCGTGGCCCACCATCTGGATGATCGCCTCATGGCTGAGAAGCGAATTCCACGATGCCACCACGCCTTGCACCTTAGTCGTCGGTACCCACAGACCCGCGTCCTGAGGGTTTGCGCACGACCCTGCCGATCGGGTTTCCGGACTGGGTGGAAAAGTATGTCCACAGCGTCATCTGAGACGCCTGGTTTGAGCTCGGAAGCGGGCATACATCGACGTAGGGAGAGGTCAAATGAGCGAGTCAATGCAGGAACCCAGCGAGGGCGTCACCGGCATGGAGGGACCGGCTGATGGCGGTGCCGAGGGCATGTCCGGTATCCGGGATGGCGGCGCTGATGGCGGAGCGGACGGCGGCGCCGACGCTGGAGCTGATGGTGGCGCGGACGGCGGCGCCGACGCTGGAGCTGACGGTGGCGCGGACGGCGGCGCAGATGGCGGAGCCGACGGTGGCGCAGACGGCGGAGCCGATGGAGGCGCAGACGGCGGCGCCGACAGCGGCGCTGGCCGATGAAGGATAAGCAGAACCGATCCGGGTGACGAACAAGGACCCAACCGGGGGCCAAGTGCCCGCTGG
>JBKPAB010000219.1:0-3613 GCA_046726195.1 Actinomycetota bacterium | reverse complement strand
AAAAGATCTTCGAGCCGTTCTTCACCACCAAGCCGGTGGGTGAAGGCACTGGGCTGGGGCTTGACATCTCATATCGAGTAGTGACGCAGCGGCATGGCGGCGATCTGCGGGTCAAGTCCCGCCCTGGTGATACCCGATTCCAGGTCAGGCTGCCGCTGACCGAACCTCCCTCGTTCGGCTGAAGCAGCCGTAGGAGCTAATCCAGCGCCGATCCTCCCTTGCCAGAAACGCACGTATACGTTCGCTTCAGTCACTCTGCATTCGTTGCAACGTGTGTATTGCGACTGGAACGAACGTGTACGTGAGTTCCTGCAGGCGGGTGGGCGGCCAGGCCTCGTGAAGAGAGGAATGGCGCTCAGGCCGCCAGCGCGGCTGGGAGGTCTGCGGCGTACACCACCACGAGTGAGGTGACCGCCCGGGTCAGACAGACGTACAGCCGACGCAGTCCTGTCACCTGATCGGGCTCACCTGCCACGATGTCGGCAGGCTCCAGCAGCACCACATGATCAAACTCCAGGCCTTTGGCCAGGGTTGCGGGGACCAGGATCGGCTTGGGATGCGGAGCGACATCGCGATCCGAACTCCCCAGATCCATGTCGGCGTCGAAGATTTCGGGATCCTCGCCGAGCAAGGCGTAGCTGATACCCCGACGCTCTAGCATCTTCCGTACGTCAGGCACCGCAGCGTCGGCGACAATCATCCCCAGCGTGCCTTCATGACGCATCGCCTCGGTGATCGCGTTGCCCAGTTCCTCACCGATGCGTGCGGTCGAGCGCAGGTCGAGTTCGCCACGGTGCCGGCGGATCGAGTGCGGCGGCTTGAGCGATGGTGCGATCTGGGGCAACAACCGGGCCGCGAAATCGATCACGGCCCCAGGCACCCGGAAACCGGTGACCAGCTCCTCGATCTCGGCATCGGGGTGACCGAGATGTGTCAGCGACTCCGGCCAGGAGCGGGTTGCCCACGGCGTTGTTGCCTGTGCAAGATCACCGAGCACAGTGACCGAACCTGTGCTGGCCCGCCGCCCGACCGCTCGCAGCATCATCGGCGACAGGTCTTGTGCTTCGTCGACGATCACGTGGCCGCGACTCGGCGTACGCTGCAGCAGGTCGGCCGCCTCATCGATCAAGATCACGTCAGCCAGTGACCAGCGAGCAGCGCCGATTGATCGAGCCGGATGGCGCATCATGATCAGCTGCTGCTCCTCAGGGTCGAGGATGCCGTCGGAGGCAGCTGCCAGGAACTCCGCATCAGTGAGCAACCTCATGATCAGCTTGACTGGGTCGAGAGCGGGCCAGATCGCGTCGACGTACGCCCGGATCGGCTTGCTGCGGGCAACCGCGTCTTGTACTCGATCGTCGGGGGAGTCACCGCCAGCCTCCATCCGCAGTAGTACCTGGTGGGCCAGCCGCTGTGACAACATGGCACGCCCAGCGCCATACCGCACACCGCGCTGCTTCAGTTCGTCGACGACCTGGGCTGTCAGGTACGCGCCGACGCGCCATTGGTACGCCCCGCGCGGCACCACCAGCGGGGTGGTGGGAGTGCCGAGGTGGCTCCAGACCGCCCGGTACACCACCCGCGCCATCCGTGCGTCGCCCTTGATCAACGCCGCCGGGACGCTGTCGAGTCCCCGGACGGCGACGCCATTCGCCTGGCAGGCCAGTGAAGTCACCGTGGTCTGTACGGCATCGATCTCGCCGAGAGCTGGCAGCACGTCGGCGATGTAGGACAAGAAACTGTCGTTGGGGCCGACGACCAACACGCCGGAGCGGGCCAGCTGGTCGCGGTGCGCGTAGAGCAGATACGCGGCGCGGTGCAGGCCTATCGCGGTCTTTCCCGTGCCCGGCGCACCTTGGACACACAGCGACTGGTTCAGACCCGCCCGCACGATGTTGTCCTGTTCCGGCTGGATGGTGGCGACGATGTCGCGCATCGGCCCGGTCCGAGGACGCTCGATCTCGGACTCCATGATGTCGGAGTGCGCCGCTGCTTCGGGTCGTGTCAGGTCCTCGTCCTCGTACGCGGTCAGCTGGCCATGTGAAAAGCCGAAGCGCCGGCGCAGGCGCACGCCCATCGGCTGGGCTGGGCTGGCCTGGTAGAACGGCCGCGACATGGCGGCACGCCAGTCAATCACCATGGGCTCGCCCCCCGCTTCACCGGTAACGTGGCGCCGCCCGATGTGGAGGGTTTCGTCCCGCTCCGCGCCGAGGCTGGCGTCATAGTCGAGCCGACCGAAGAAGAGCGGCACCGTCGGATCATCCTCGAGCGCCTTCATGCGGCGGTACAGCGTCTGCTTGAGGTGCTCGGTCGACACGTGGTCCCCGCCGAAGGCCTGCAGCGCGGCCGTATGTTCCCGCATCCGTTGCAGCGCCGCCCGGGACTCCCTGAGATGAAGTCGTTCTTGGGCGAGAACGTCGACGGCGGTTTCAGGCATGCGAACAGCTCCGATGCTGGATCGGCTGAGAGAGGGGCGAGGGGTCAGGTTACCGGGTTGGCGGGTTTGAAGTCCAAGGGATATGTGCCCAAGGGAGTGTCGGGGTGCTGCGGAATCGCTATCGAGCGTGCTCGTAAGGTGTAGCCCGTGTCCTCCTCTGATACCGAGCGCAGCTACGTGCCGGTCGCTGACCCGGCGGACCGCCCGCGCCAATCCCGGGCGACTGTGCGCGTGATCATGATCGACAACAACCGCACGTTGTTGTTCCACGACAGCGACCCCGGAGTCCGCGGTACCAGCTGGTGGACGACGCCTGGAGGTGGCGTCGACGAAGGGGAGAGCGAGATTCAGGCGGCGATCCGTGAGGTGGCCGAGGAGACCGGCTACCAGCTGAGTGAGAGCGAACTGCAGGGCCCCATCGCGGTCCGGCACGTAGTCCACGGGTATTCCGATCTGGTGATCGAGCAAGACGAGTCGTTCTTCTTGGCCATGGTGTCGCCCTTCGAGGTAGATAAATCGGCACACACTCCAGACGAGCGGCTCACCCTGCTTGGGCACCGGTGGTGGACGCATGATGATCTTCGACACACCGATGACTGGATCTGGCCGCATCAGCTGGTGGAGCTGTGGTCGCTGGCCGGTCAGCCTGACGCCTGGCCGATCGATCTTGGGACCCAGGAAGAGTCCACAGTTCTAGATCTGCCGTAAGGCGCGTGGATCAGGGCTTGAGGTTGATGTAGGCGCCAGATCCAGCCGCACTCCGAGCAACCGGACGGGCCGATTGATCTCGAAGCGCGCCAGCACCCGGCGGGCGCCGGCCTCGACGATGTCAGGGTCGGTAGTCGTCTCCGGCAGCTTGCTGGTCTTGATCTGAGTGAAGAAGGATCGCGTCCGTACGGTGACGCCGACATGCGTCACCTCCCGGCCGCTTGCCCCAACCTCCGCGGTGAGTTCGCGGGCCATCGCCGAGACCTGGTCGGCGATCACCGCAGCGTCGGTGAGGTCGCTCGGGAAGGTCACCTGGCGGCTCTTGGATCGCGCCAGCCACGGCTCGGTGGTGACCGTCCGGGCACTGCCACCGCGGGCCAGCACCCTGAGCCGCGGACCGCTGGTGGGCCCGAACCAGGCGGCCAGATCGTCGCGGTCAGCAACGGCAAGATCGGCGACTGTCCGTAG
>JBKPAB010000218.1:0-10503 GCA_046726195.1 Actinomycetota bacterium | reverse complement strand
CCGGCCACGCCCCTTCGGATCCTCGAGGGCGTAGATCACCAGACAGGAGTCGAGGTAGATCAATCCCAGCTCGCACACTCTTCGGCGAGGTACGCATCGATTTCCTCGGCCGTTCGGCGCTGGTCGGCCGGCAGCGGATTGGCATCGAGCCAGCGCAGAATGTCGGAGCCGGTGCTGGTCATGACCGGGACGAGGCGCGCGACTGGCTTTCCGTGACTAGTGATTACGACGTCCTCCCCCGCATGAGCGTGTTTGATCAGTTGAGACAGACGGTTCCGTGCCTCATGAACGCTGACGTGTCCCACGATGCCTCCCGTAGCCATAAAACTATTGCCACAAATTTGCTCCCCCTCAGCCGTTCGGAATCAGCTCCTGCCGGGTCTCGCTGCGTGCCTCAACCGCTGCCCGCGACGAAACGAACGGCCACATTTGCCGATTCGCCCACAGTTCGCTTTGGTCGTCGTAGTGACGATGGAACGCGTGGCCGGATACTCCGGTCTGGTTCACCCAGCGCGAGTTGTCAAGATCACCAAGATCGACCAGCATGCGCATCGCCGGGGCATTCGTCACGGCATACCCCTCCAGATCGTCGAAGGCCATAGCGTCAACAACGGCTGGACCGCCGCCCACCTGATAGCCGCCGCGATTGAACATGCTCTCGATGAGCTTGATGCCGCTATTTCCCAGCGCCGGGTTCCGCAGCTGCACCCTGTGTATCTTCCCCCACTGCCATTGGTCGGTGTCTCGCGCCATCAGCGAGGTGATCTCCTTGCGGGCGTTGATCATCGATGCCAGCAGGATGTCGTCCCGGGTTTCGATCTTGTCCGGGGTATTCACGTCATCCCACCACGGATTCTTGGTTTGCTTGATCAACATCCTCACTACCGCGTACCAACGGTCACCGCCGTTCGGCCACAGCTGTTCGGGCAACTGGTCGCGAAAAGTGAGCTTGAAGATGTTGTGGCAGATGACGTTGAAGTACGCGGCTGCCGCAGAATCCCTGGTCGACGAATAGTCCCAACCGACCAAAGTTCGTTGACCCTCAACCACCCACGGATCCGGAACCTTGATCTTGAGCAGGAGCGGTACCAGGTGGGCCGCAAAGCGAATGGTGTCGTCGTAAAAGATCTGTTCAGCGCTGTCCATTGTCAGCTGCGGCGTCTCCCGTAACCGCTCGATAATCTCTTGGCTGCGCCACCCATATGAGAAGCTCGAGCCCAGCGGATACGGGTATTGGGATCCGATCACCTGCTGATTGGCGGCCACCAGGAAGCCGCTGGGCGGGTTGTAAACGTAGGGCAGCTTGGCGAAGGGAATGGTGCCACGCCAGTCATGACGGGGCTCCCATCCCAGCGACGGCCTAGTCCCGTTGCCCTGGCCGCGAAGCGGAACCGCACCCGCCAACTGGTAGCCGATGTTGCCGCTGGTGTCGGCATATAGGAGATTCTGCGAGGGGGCGCTCAGCAGCGCTGCGGCGGCGCGAAAATCGGCGAAGTTCTGGACTTGGCCGATCGCGACCAGCGCGTCCATGCTGTGGCCCGGCTTTAGGGCGGTCCAGCTCAGCGCAACAGCGTACGCGTCATCTGTCGGATCGGACCTGCTAGCCGATACCTCTTGGAGCAGGTGGTCCACGTCAGACAGCAGCGGCCCGTGCCGCGAGAAGCGGATGCGAATGGTCCGTGGCTGGTCCTCACCTCGGACTCGGATTTCCTCTGTAATCACCCGTAGCGGCACGTAGCTGTCGCCTTCGCGTACCGTGTCGCCGCGGACATCCTCCAGGTACAGGTCCTGCGCGTCTACATTGCTATTAGTCAGGCCCCACGCGATCTTGGTGTTCTTGCCGATCACGATGCCAGGCAACGCGGCCATGCTGAATCCGGAGACATCAAATGGGCAGGCTGCTGACAATGTGCGGCAGTGTAGGCCGACCTGGGCGAACGGTGACGGGATGGAGGTTTCCAGGTGCGGATCGTTGGACAAGATCGCTTGGCCGCTGGCTGTGCTGGAACCCGCGACGGCCCAGGAGTTGGATCCAGTCCCGGCTTCGAGAGAGCCTGAGCCGAGCACTTGCCGAATCACCTGATTGATCTTCACCGTGCTCTCGAGTGCCCCTACCGCTCGCCGTAATTGATCAACGCTGAGCCCTGCCGGAAGTGGTCGCGCTGAATTCTTATCGGCTTTGGGATCAAAGGACTTTCCCACCACTTCTCCGCGCCTGACGATCGGTGCGAATTCATCATCCAGTGGGTAATGAGGAAACAAGCTTGCCGCAAGTCCGGTGCCCAACCTGGCCGTGACGATGGCCCGTTCGGCCTCCTGGGTGAGATTCTCTCCTAAGTCCCAGGCCATCACCTTGAGCCAGGCCACCGAATCGGCGGCGGTCCACGGCTCGGGCGTATAGCGCAGGCCTTGCACCCCGAGCAGCGAGTACTCCAGTGACAGGTCGGCGGCTGATCGGCTCCCGAGGTAGGCGTTCACACCAGCCGCGTACGCGTCAAGGTAGCGGCGTGTCGAGGGTGCGAGCAGCGCTAGCTCCTGCTCGGCTACCCGCCACAAGCCGAGCGTGCGGAGGTAGGCGTCAGCCTCCACCTGGGACTCCCCGAAGAGCTCGGACAACCGCCCAGCGGCAACGTGGCGGCGGAAGTCCATCTCAAAGAAACGATCTTGAGCATGCACGTATCCCTGGGCTTGAAAAAGGTCTTCGGGGTTGTCGGCATAGATGTTCGGAACCCCATAGGAGTCGCGTAATACCTCGACCTGGCCCTTGAGCCCAGCCACCATCAGGCGACCGGATGTCTGCGGGAAGGATTTGCGTACGGTGGCGATACCGACGCTGCTGAGGCCGCCGAGTGCGAGGACCAGCACGATCGCGGTGAAGATCAGCCAGCGAGGTATCCGACGCACCGTCAAACTGTAATGTCCACGCCTGTGGGATCGGCCCACACAGATGGCATGCGCTCACCTTATTCGCCGTGGCACGCGCGTGACGCAACCTACGTTCACGTAGTTTTCGAGCGGTCTGCACACGTTGCAACCTGTGCAGACCGCTCGAAACCTGGGTTAACGTAGGTTGCCGACAGGCGCGGCGAGGGGAACGCACGTGCACATTCGTTCTGGCGAGGCGGCGCGGCTGTCGGGCGTCACGAGTCGGAGCAGGCGAAGGTGAACTTGCGTTTCCTCGTCAAGCTGTTAGCAGTCGTTATGCTTGAGTGCTAAGTTGCGGTTAACCCTTCGAGGCGAGACTGCTTCTCGAGGAGAGAAAAACACCGATGCCCACGTATCAGTACCGCTGCACCCAATGCGGAGAAGATCTTGAGGCGGTCCAGAAGTTCAGCGACGCGCCTCTCACAATCTGCCCAACCTGTGGCGGTCACTTGCGCAAGGTCTTCAACGCCGTTGGCGTGGTCTTCAAGGGCTCCGGTTTCTACCGCACCGATAGCCGAAACGGCTCCAAGAGCGGCGACCGCGCGGATTCGGACACCAAGCCGGCAGGTAAAGAGCCTGTGAGCGCTGGATCAGCAACATCGGGCAGCTCTGGCAATGGCAAGCAGCCAGCCTCCAGTGGAGCATCCACAGGCGAAAAGGCGGCCGCGAGCTAGCTTGTGGACGGTGCGCACGATACGGCCGCGCGTCTTTAGCGTGCATGCGTGACCAATCACCCGCTCCGGCTCTTACACGGACTTGCTCGCGCCGCATCATGGCATCGCAGGAAACTTGCCGTGGTGGCTGCCGTCGCCGCAGTACTCACTGGCATCTCTGCCGCTGCACCAGAGGACCCGCCCACGATGGCCGTGGTCAAGGCGAAGTCCCACCTGCCCGGAGGCACGGTTATCACTGCAGCAGATCTGGTGCTCGACCGGGTTGTCGCCTCAGATGTGCCCGAAGGAGTACTGACCGACCCCAACGCCCTCATCGGCAAGAGGCTCGCGGCACCGGTCGCGGAAAACCAGATGATGACGCTGCTGACCACGACCGTGGCGCGCACCAGTGTCTCGCCTGGACATGTGCTCGCGCCGCTGAGACTCACCGACTCGACATTGGCCGATTTGCTGCGACCTGGCGATGTAGTCGACGTCATCGCGGCCGACCCGGACGCCGAGCAAGCAGCAGTCGTCGCAGCGGGCGCGCGGGTGGTTACGGTCCCTCAAACACCAAACGACCGCGCAGGCCCGGGCCCCGAAGGTGCTCTGGTACTCATCGATGTCGATAGCCACACGGCGACGGTCGTAGCGAGAGCGGCCACATCCGCAACGCTCACGATCATCTGGCGGTAAGCCGGGGCTCCACTTCGCTGGCAAGGGTGGAGCCGGCCGCGATGATCTGTGGGGCCTCGCGGTCTTCGAGGGTCACCTCACCTACGACACGAACGCCAGCCTCGAACGTCCAGTCGCCCTTCACGCCGAGGTAGCGCGCCGCCCTGAGCGAGGGCGGGCCAGCGGGGAATCGCTGATCAAAGTCATTGATGATCTTGTAGTACTTGTCATCGAGGTCGACCACTGGCGTTGCATCGGCAACCTTGGCCAGCTGGCCGCTTGCTTCCAGCTGGTACGCGTCGGAGCGCACCACCAGTAGATCACTGGTGGTCTTGACCGGTAGGAACCGATCGCGACCGACGCCGATGGCGGTCGCGCCCTCGAAGACTTCGACGGCTGCGCCCATTGCGGTCTCTATCTGGATCACCTTTGGCGAGGACGGATCTGCCGGATCGACAGTCTTCTCGTTCTTGATCAACGGAAGCCCCAGCACAGACTTCCGCTCACGCAAGGTGCGGTCGAGCACCTCCAGATCGAACCAGAGATTGTTGCAGTGGAAGAAGGGATGCCGGAACTCATCGGTGAAGAAATGCATCTCTGCTTTCGGAGTCTGTGCAGTATCGCGCAAGATCAGCCGTCGGTCAGACTTGCGGATGGCCAGATGTCCACCTTTACGATCGGCAGCCGTGCGGCGGCAGACTTCCGCAGCATAGGGAGCGCCGCTGGCGGCGAACCACCCGGCGATGGTGGCGTTGGGTGCTGCACCGAGATTGTCAGAGTTGGACACCGAGGCGTAGTGATACCCCAACGACAGCAGGCGATCCATGAGCCCGGAGGACGCGATCGCGGTGTAGAGATCACCATGGCCGGGCGGGCACCATTCCAAGCTCGGGTCGGTCGGCCATTCCACCGGTGTCAAGCCGTCAGTTCTGAGCTTCGGCTCCTGGTTCTGCACAAAGCCAAGATCAAGTCCGGCCACCGGAAGATCATCGTAAGGCGCTAGAGCCGCCAGCGTGTCCTGGTGAGTGCGGAAGCTGTTCATAAAGAGCAGCGGTAGCTGGATTCGGTGGGCGGCCCGCGCGTGGCGTACTTGATCAACAATGATGTCCAGGAATGTCTTGTGCTTGCGTACCGGCAGCAAGGACTTGGCTCTGTCCATACCCATCGAGGTGCCCAGACCACCATTGAGTTTGATGATCACGGTGTGCTCGAGGGCTGTCGCCGCATCCGGCTCGCTCACCGTGAGATCGCTCAACATAGGGGGATCAGTGAGAGGTTCGATGGTGTCTTCGGGGATGAAGCCGCTCACACCTTCTTCAAGTTGGCGGTAGTAATAGGTGAAAACATCGAGGGCCTGCTGGTGGACTCCAGCGGCGGCCATCTTCTCCTGGGCAAGCTTCAGACCCATCTCGCTCATACCCAGATCCTAGGGAGCAGAGACCGCCTGGGCCCTCGGGCGTGCCGACTATTCCCTCTTGGGTGGCGGCGGAGGAGCCACCGCTGCCATGAGCGCGAGAGTCGCCTGGCTGATCTCAGTCCGGGCTATCGACGGATCTATGGTCGGTGTCCCGTCGCCCGGCTGTTGGCCGTAATCGCCGAACGAGCTGTGCACTGCACCGTTGATCACGACAAAGTCGGTGCCTGGCGGAAGTTCTGCCTGGGAGGCTTCGATGTCCTGCGGTGTGGTGAATCCATCCGCACTGCCCGAGATGGAGACGATCTTGAGATCGTTCCGGATGATCGGGTCGGCGGGGTAGGAGGCAAACAGCACCAGGCCCTCGATGAGTTCATATTGATCGGCCAGGGAGGCTGCCACGGTACCGCCGAGCGAGTGCCCGCCTACGACCCAGTGGCTTATCTCGGGATGAAGGTCGAGAACCTTTTTGCCGTGGTCACGGTCTATCACGGCGAAGCCGAACGGCTCTTTCAGGACCACGACCAGATAGCCGGCTTCAGCCAGTGGACGAAGGACAGGCGCATAGGCGCGAGAGTCGATGCGAGCCCCCGGCACGAACACAAACCCGGTCGTCGGCCCAATGTCCTCACCCGCTGAATCTTGATGGGCGGGGATCAGTTCATACCAGCCGAGCCGGTCGGAAAGCCGCACGTCATTCTCTGAGCGCAGCGCGGCGGCAGCGGCCGGCGTCGCCACGAAAGGGCGCGCGTAGGCCAGCACAACCACAAGAAGAAACGACATGACGAGACACGGAACCGCGAAAATGATCCGCCGCCGCGCGCGCCGTAAGACTTGCTGGGATGTACGGTGCGCCGGATGCTCTGGATCACCCTCTCGATCCAGCCTGCCTCCGATCGCGAGAGTGGCAATCGACCACGCAACAGCGATGAAGCCAAGCAGGCCGCAGGCGATGCCAGCAAACAACATCGCTGGATGACCGTTCAAGATGGCCGGCCAACGCGTCCAGCCAAGCCAAGTCGGCACCGCGATCATGGCCATACCTAGCAGCAACCAGAGGAGAGCCAGCACGGTTCGGCTGAGCGCTCCCGGCTGCCTCATGGCCAGAGTTTAGGCGTCGGGTCTAGGTACCCAGCTGGTCGAACGCGAGAGCATCCTCCTCCACGGAGGAAACGCACGACGCTGATGCTAGCTGTCACTAGTCGGCGATATCAGCGACCGTTGCTTGGTACGCCCGAACAAGATCATCGATCTCGACGAACGCGCTGTAACCATGGCCACCGGCGCCAAGAGCCGCCCGGCGGCCAACCAGCCGCTGATCAACGATCACGGGCCAGCTCGGGGCACTGCCGATCGGGGTGATGGTGCCACGCTCGTAGCCGGTCGCCGCGAGAGCCTCAGCTGCATCAGGGAGTTTCATTCTGCTCACTCCGAGCAGCGACCGCAGCCTGGGCCAGGCAATCTGCATGCCACCCGGGATGAGCGCGAAGAGGTAGTTCCCGCTCGACCGGCGGACGACGATGGTCTTCGCCATATCCGATGGGCCAATGCCAAGGAGCTCCGCAGCCTCCTCCAGACTGCGCGCGGCAGGCCGGCGCCTTAGCTCGATGGCCAACCCTCGCTGCTCAGCCTCAGCAAGCATTCGGCGTACGCCCGGGGCCAGCTCGTCATCATCCATGATGCTCAGCCCGCGTATGCATCTAAAAGCACTTCGGCGATGGTGCGGTGCGACGGCCAGATGCGGCCTTCGGAGAACCTGACCAGATCCCAGACGGCATTCTGGAGTACTCGACCCATGGTCCAGCCGGCCGCGCGTGATCGGTCCAGACCCATCACCTCTGTCATCAGGTCGAAGCGACGTAGTAGGGCCCGTGGCGCGTCGCCCGTCGAGACGAGATCGTCCCAGCGGTTCCACAAGGCCGGCAACAACTCGAACCCTGAATCACCGCTGAGCGGTTTCGGATCAATTGCCTTCCACTCAGCCCCATCCAGTGTGGAAAGTGTGTTGAAGTAGTGCAGATCCCAGTGCAACAACCGATTATCGACTGAATCTGTGATCAACTCTTGAAACCGGTCGGCACAGTTGATCAGGAGCCGACGCTCGTCGGGGTCGTCCGCCAGCCGAATGGCCTCGGGCGTCCCACAAAGCGTCGCCGCTGCAACATCGGATAGCTCTCTCATGCCTGCTGGCGCGGGCACAGCGTTGAGTTCAACCAACAGCTCGGCGATGACCTGGGCCGCAGCAAGATCATCTGTCATCGTGTTCAGGTCTCGTGACGCATCGAGCCGCTCGAGCAGCATGGCGCCTGAATCGGGATCGTGCTCAAGCAGCCGCACTGCTCCGCGTCCTGCCCACGCCTGGAGTGCCGCAGGTTCACCACCGGTCTCATCGTCAACCGGCTGCAGCTTGAGCACCGCCTTGGTTCCGTCGCGGCTGACCGGAATGATCAGTGCAACTGCGCCAGCGGCAACCGGCCCGTCTAACGCCAACTGCCATCGATCCATATAGAGGGCGGCCATCGCCGGCAAACCAGCGATCCAGCGCCGGCCATCCTCGCCCGTGTACTTTTCGTGCAATTCGGCCAATTCGCCCGGCACGACAATCTCAGATTCCCCCAACACGGCGCTATGTGCCCTGAGCTTGTCGAAGGGCACGCGCTTCGACAAGCTTGTCGAAGGGCTCAGCGCGCATGAGACGTGTGCTGGAGTTCGTTGGCGGTCCGAAGCACGGGTGGCCTATCCAAGGCCTGCTCAAGATCGCGAGCCTTGGTCCGGATCCGGAAAGTCGTGCTCTGCCCTGCCGGCAAGGTGACCAGAGCGTCATCGACCGTGGCATCGGGTGCGGCTTGATCAGCCAGCAACGTGACATCGCGGGCAAACGAGCGGGCTGTGACTTTCACGGTGAACCCGTCTTCGCTCCGCATAACCTCGACATCGATCGGATCTGCGTCCAGAGCAAGATCAACGTCCGGCACGAAGGTGTGCACTGCGGTGAGGTTGCCGAGGCGGGCCACCACAATCTCCGAGGTGGGGTCGGCAACTTGGAGCAACTCCGGCGGCAGGGCGACCGGCGTTGAGGTTCTGGGCTCGACGCTGACCTGGGCCGTGGCATTCGCCAGCACGTGACCATCGAGCTGCTCGCGACTCAGCTGAAGTTCGCCCCGCCAGGGCTGACCGGTGTCGTTGAGCACAACCGCCGAGATCAGGCCGTCCTCTGAAGCGAAAACCAGGTTCCGTGGCGCGAAGGCGCGCCGCAACGCGTACCACAGCGGTTTGGGCCGTTCCTCGGAGTCGACCGCGGCCCAGGAGGTGACCGGCCAGCAGTCGTTGAGCTGCCAGACGATCGCGCCCGCCGTACGCGGCCACCATCGGCGGTAGTGGTCGATGGCAAAGGTGACTGCTCGGGCCTGGTTGAGCTGGGTTGCCCAGTGCCAATCGGCGAAGTTGTCCGGTACGCCGAGGTGGGGCGTCAGGCCACGGTCCAGCTTGCCGTTACCGTCATCGGCCTTCTGGTGTAGCAGGAAGTTCGCGTCGTTTTTGGGATCGTTGGCCGCATCGAGGGGACCGCCGTCGACGGCGTGCACCCAGTCGATCAAGGTGCGCCAGGCAGGTGGAGCCTGGAAGCCGAACTCGGAGCAGAACCTCGGAATTTCGCTGCGGTACGCGGCGTAGTCGATACGGTTCCACACCTCCCACTGGTGGTGCGTGCCGTGGTCCGGATCGTTGGGATGGACGACCTCAGGATCCGCACCCGGGGAGTACGGGCTGTTGCTGCAGTATGGGCGAGTCGGATCCAGCTCGGCAACGATCTTGGGAAACATTTCATACGCATAACGGGCTCCCCAGGTGCGGCCGTTGAGCTGTTCCTTCCAACCCCAGTCCTGATAACCCCAGAGGTTTTCGTTGCCGCCGTTGAACAGCACGAGTGATGGATGGGCCATCAGCCGGACGACGTTCTCACGCGCCTCGGCTTCCATCTCCTCCCATAACGGAGACTCTTCCGGGTAGGCCGCGCACGCCAGCAGGAAGTCCTGCCACACCAGCAGCCCTCGCTCATCACATGCTCGATAAAAGTCCTCGCTCTCGAAGATTCCGCCGCCCCAAACCCGAATCAGGTTCACATTCGCTGCGAGCGCCTGGTCGAGCCGACGTGCCAGTCGCTCAGCGGTGATTCGAGTCAGAAAGTGATCATCAGGGATCCAGTTGACCCCTTTGATAAAGACCGGCTCACCGTTGACAGAGATCGTGAACCGGGTGCCGATTTCATCGGGTGAAGTGTCCAGTTCGACAGTGCGGAAACCGATCCTGCGCTGCCACCGGTCGAGTTCCTGTCCAGCAGACGACAAGGTGAGAGTGAGGTCCGCCAGCGCCTGAATGTGCACTGAGCTCGTCGAAGCGCGCACTGGGCCGTAGCCGACAGGCCACCAGACAGGTGCATCGGGAACGTCGACGACAAGTGTCGCACTGGTTTCGCCAGCATCCATGGCGCTCTCAGTTCGCTGCCCGAGGATCTCGGCAGCCAGCGTCAGCGGCACCTCGGAATCGAGGCGCTCCAACTCGATCCGCAGCTCAACCCGGCCGGTGCCGGCAGGATCGAGGGTCACGATGGGCCTCACCTGAGCCAACCGGGCAACGCTCCAGCGCTCGAGTCGCACCGGCTTCCATAGACCCACAGTGCGGAGGTCGGGCCCCCAATCCCAGCCAAAGCTGCATGCCATCTTGCGAATGAAGTTGAACGGCGCACTCGGATAGGCGCTGGGACGGTCGCCGAGCCGTTGCCGTTCGCCCTCGGCGTACCTGGTCGCGGAATGAAGATCAACTTCCAATTCCACGGGC
>JBKPAB010000217.1:0-17755 GCA_046726195.1 Actinomycetota bacterium | reverse complement strand
CCCTTCGACAGGCTCAGGACGGCGCCCTTCGACAGGCTCAGGACGGCGCCCTTCGACAGGCTCAGGACGGCGCCCTTCGACAGGCTCAGGACGCGCCCTGCGACAGGCTCAGGGCACATGACGGGTAACGCCACCGCATGTGCGCGGGTGATCATGGAGGAGTTGATCACTCGCGGCATCCGGGACGTGGTGCTCGCGCCTGGTGCGCGGAGTGCGCCGCTGGCGTACGAGTGCTTCGAGGCCGACCGCATCGGGCTGCTGCGCTTACACGTCCGCGTCGATGAACGCACCGCCGGGTTTCTGGGCCTCGGCATTGCCAAGGGTTCAGGTGCGCCGGCAGCCGTCCTGACAACATCGGGCACCGCGGCCGCCAACCTGCACCCGGCAGTTCTGGAGGCGTGGCACTCCCACGTGCCACTGCTAGTGATCACCGCCAGTCGGCCCCGGTCCTTGATCAACAGCGGTTCCAACCAGACCGCCGACCAAGATCAGCTGTTCGGCCGTCACGTGCGAGCCTACGCCGGGCTATCGGATGCGGTCCTTGATCATCGGACCTGGCGTTTTGAGACGGCCAGGATCATGACCGCGGCCACCGGGCTCAGGACCCGGATGCCCGGACCGGTGCAGCTGAACGTCGAGTTCAGCGAACCGTTGCTGCCGGCTGAGTTTGCCTGGCCGCCGCCGGCTCCCGAACTCGTGATCACGGCAGCCAAGAACTCGCCGAGACCCAGCACACTTCCCGACGGAGCCCAAACCGTGATCGTCGCCGGCGACTGCCCGCCGGAGCTCGGTGGCACTGTTGCCGAGCTGGCCGTGCAAGCTGGTGTTCCCCTGATGGCCGAGCCGTCGAGCAATGCCCGCTTTGGCGAGGCAGCGCTGTCCACCTACCGGCTCCTGTTGACCTCAACGCTGGCCGAGGAGATTGAGCGGGTGGTGGTCTTCGGCCGACCAACGCTCTCCCGCCCGGTTGGCAAGCTGCTGGCCCGCGACGATCTTGAGCTGGTCGTGGTGTCGGCGTACGCCGATTGGATTGACCCGGGACGCGCCGCCTCACTAGTGACAGATGCGGTGCGGCTGCCCGATGTCGGAGATCGGGGGTGGTTCGAAGCCTGGCAAGAGGCGGACTCGACGGTGCGCAGACGTCTCGATGCGCTCCTAGCGACACAGCCTTATTTCACAGGGCCGGCATTGGCAGCTACGGTCTGGGACGCGCTCGGTGAAGGCGACGTATTGTTCGCCGGTTCGTCCAGCCCGATCCGCGACTTGGACCTCGCGCCCATCCAGAGCGCGTCCCCGCTGGTTTATGCCAACCGTGGACTTTCCGGGATCGACGGGAACGTCTCCACCGTCGCAGGAATCGCGCTCGCTTTAGAACGCCCAACCCACGCCCTGATTGGTGATCTAACAGCGCTGCACGACGCGACCGGCCTGGTTATCGGACGGTCCGAGCCGCAGCCGGATCTCAGGCTGGTCGTGGCCAACGATGACGGTGGCAGTCTCTTCGCCACATTGGAGCAAGGCGAGCCTGCGCACATGGGCGCGTTCGAGCGACTCTTCGGCACACCGCAAGGGCTGCACTTCGATGCTTTGGCGGCGGCCGCGGGTATTGGCTACCGACGGGCGGCTACCGCGGGCGAGCTAGCTGAGATTCTGGCGGTGCCGCCGGTCGGGGTGCAGCTCGTCGAGGCCGTGATCGACCGAGCACACCGGCGCACCCTGGATCGCGAGATTACTGCGCTCGGAGCCACGCTCTGACCTGACTGGTCGCAGTCACGTCATCCTCGTTGTATTCCAGTACGCGGCGGCGCGCCCGCGTGCGTACCTCAGCGCTTTCCCCGTGCACCGCCTCGGCAAACCACAGCTGTGAGTTGAGTCCACCGGGATCGTCATCGCGCCAGCGGAACCCCACATGCTGTGCCATCAACTTGAGGCCGAGCCCGCTGACACCGAAGTAGTGTGCCTTGACGATCTCCAACAGGTCGACGAAGTGCTCCTCGGCGTACGCCGCGGCCCAATCCAACAACTCATCCTGTGCCCGGCGGGCCAGCTCGATGATCTTGGCAACTTCGTACCCGCTGTAATGGAAGACAGTCACCGACGGTGTGGAGTCGACGACGCCGCGCAACCAAGTGAATGCCTCCACCGCGAGCGCTGCCTCACTCTGGTCATCAAGATCATCGAAGCGGCTGAACTCCTGATAGACGGCGGCGCCGTCACCGGCGTGCTGGACGAGGAAACCCCACAGGTAAATCCGGCCGTCCGCGGAGCTTTCGATGTCCAGATCGATCTCCACCTCGGCCTGCGGAATCTCGATTGGACCGGTGGTTTCGCGGTCAAAGCTGATGCCTTCGAGCAGCATCCTGGCACGGCGTGCCGCCACCCTGATGCGCCCTTCGGCACCGCTGCGATGGACCACCTCGGGTAGGTACCACTCCAGGAGTTGGGAGAGCTCAGCATCGGCCAGATCGGTGATGGTCGTGATGCCGTGGCGGCGCAGGGTCGCGATTTCTCGCATGTCGAGGGGCGTCTTGTCAAGGCGCAGGCTGACATCGTCCGGGTCGAGGCGGGGCAGGCAGTGCTCCCACCACTGGCAGCGCGGGCATTCCTTGTTGACGATCGGCCGCACCAGCAGCTCAGGATCGGAGTCCGGCCGGCCGGTCTGCTGTTGAGCGACGGCAGCGATCTTGAGCCGGAAGGCATGTTCGTGGTCATAACGCTCGAGCAGGCTGCGGAGCCGCCAACCTTCCGGGCTGCTGCGCGAGAAGGTTCGCACCTGCGGCTGGCCCAAGTCGGCCCAGGCTACTACTGGTGCGTCAAGGAGGTCATCGGTCCCGATGACGCCAGCGAGCGGGCGCTCGGCGGCAAATCCGCAGGCCTGGAGCATGCGGTGATAGTGCGCCAGCTGAAGGAAGTCGCCTTCCCGGCTCGCGAGCCGTAGCGCGTACCCGGAAACTTCGACCGAGGCATCAGGGGTCGGGTCGGTCAAGGTCGAGTAACGCAGCACTGGCGGTTCCTCGGCGTCACCACCCTCCGGCGGTCGCGGACCCAAGATGATCTTGTGCCACTTCACATCGACCGGGTGGTAGCTCGGGGAGCCACCAGACGTGTCGGACCCCCGGATCAGCAGATCGGGAATGCCGACCCGATGACCGGAAAGATCAACAGGCAAGCACCCCTCGATGATCACTTGAGCTCCGGAGGCCATCGCCCGAACGCAGGCATCGATTTGCACCTCACGGGTGTCCGCTGAAAGCGGTCGAAGATCAACAACCCTTCCCCGGCAAGAATTGATCAGCTGCTCGAAGACGGCTGCTTTGAATGGCGCACCACCGTCGAACAGCTCGGCGAGTCCGTCGTTCGTCTCGGCCGGAGTGTCGACGGTCACCGTCGGGTCAAAGGCATTCTGAGTCTTGACTGGACAACTGCGTGCGGCGTACGCGCCGAGCAGGACCATTCCCGGCGGTGCCTTGACGGTCGATGCTTCGATCATGCTCGGGCCCGATGCAACGCGACAATGCCGCCCGACAGATTCCGCCATTGAACCTCGTGCCAGCCGCACTCTTCGATCAAGGTGGCCAGACCTTGCTGGTCGGGCCAGGCTTGAATCGACTCGGCCAGGTATTCGTACGCGGCGGGGTTGGAGGAAACTAGCGACGCGATTCGTGGCAGGGCGGCGACGAGGTAGTTGGAGTAGAGGGCGCGGAAAGGCCTCCAGGTGGGTGTGGAGAACTCGCAGACGACGAGGGTGCCGCCCGGCTTGATGACCCGCCGCATCTCGTTCAGGGCGGCCACTGTGTCCTCGACGTTACGCAGCCCGAAGGAAATGGTGACCGCGTCGAAGCTCGCGTCGGCGTACGGCAGTTGCAGCGCGTCGGCGGCGACAAAGCTCAGATCAGGCCGGCGTCGCTTGCCGACCATCAACATGCCCAATGAGAGATCGGTGGCAATGACGGTTGCCCCGGCCCGGGCGATCGGCTCACTCGAGGTGCCTGTGCCAGCTGCCACATCCAAGATCAGCTGCCCCTGTCGCGGCGCTACGGCCTGGGCCACCTGTCTACGCCAAGCCCGATCCTGGCCGAGCGAAAGCACATCGTTGGCCAGGTCATAACGCGCGGCCACGCGATCGAACATGGCGGCAATGTCTCCGCGTCGCTTATCGAGCGTGGCGCGGGCAGGTCCGGCCCCCTCATGACCGGCAGAGTCAGCGTCAGGCACACCCACAGCCTTCCATGCCCCACCGACACTCGCTGTGTCGTCGGCCCGTCAGCTGAGCGGGAGGCGCAAGCCATCCCGGACAACAGGGCCGGATCGCTTGTCGGAAGGGGCAGAATCGCCTCCATGGCCAAACGCGCGATGATCCTCAAGGTTTCCGGCTTGCGCCGGGCCTTTGGGCCGAACACCATCTTCGACAAATTCAATCTGGAGGTTCGTACCGGGGAGGCGATTGCGCTCACTGGACGGAACGGCGCCGGGAAATCCACACTGCTGCGCTGCCTGGTGGGGGCGGACCGCCCAGACGACGGCAGCGTCCAGGTCTGTGGTAACGCCATGACCGAGACCTCACCGGAGATCAGACGCGACGTGGCAACCGTTATTGATGATCTTGACTTCTTTCCGGACCTGAGCGTGGTCGAACATCTCGATCTGTTGGCTCGGGCGCACGGTGTATCCGAGCCCGACGAGTTAGTTGACGAGGTGCTGGAGGAGGTCCAGCTGGTTCCGCAATCCGGCCAATTGCCCGGGACTCTCTCTTCGGGCCAGCGCCGGCGGCTGGCTCTGGCCACGGCGTTCGTACGCCCACGCAAATTGTTGATCTTGGACGAGCCGGAGCAGCGGCTCGACACCGAAGGGCTGACCTGGCTGGCGCAACGGCTCAAATCGGAGCGGCAAAAGGGATTGGCGATTGTCTTTGCCAGCCATGAGCCGGAGCTGGTCGACACTGTGGCGACTCGGGTGATCCAGCTCGGAGCAGCTCGCGGATGAGCAGTCTGGAAGCGGGCGCCGATGACTTCGGCTACCAGAAGTCACCCGAGCCCAGAGCGCTGACCCCGGCCACGCCCAGTGAGCTGAAGAGCCTTATCAAGCACTGGCGTGCTGGCCGGGCGACACGCAACGTACTGCAGGCGATGAGTGACGCATACGTCGCCGTCTTCGCTGCGGTGATGATCGGCGCCATGGTCGTTAATGTGATCTTGAAGGCGCAGCGAACCATTGCGCAGTGCAGTAGCGACACCTGTCTATCGGCGCGGGCCATCCTGCCCTGGGCGGCGTTCGCTGCGGCCGTCGCTGTCGCGCTGGCTGCCAGCCGGCTGTTTGGCCCTGTCTTGGCTTCGGCTGCCGAGGGTTTCTGGCTGCTGGACGCCCCGATTTCGCGCGCCAGGCTGCTCAGCGCCCGCCTTGTCGCAGCGATAGCGGCCGCATTCTTGGGTGGCGCGGTGATCGGCGCACTCATCTCGGCCCTGACCGGTTCCGGACTTCGCGAGGTGCTGGTGTGGGCCGGCGCCACGGCACTATCGTCGGCAGCATCCGTCGCATTCGCGGCGGCACAGCAGGGGATTGACCGGCACCGGCTTACTCACCTGTTCACCTACATCTTCGGCGTGCTGGCAGTGGGCGCCCTGTTCAGTGTGGTAGGTGTGGCCGCCGGCTGGTTCAGCCTTGGACTTGCCGACAATGTCGGCAGCCAGCTCGGGCTGATCATGATCGCAGGCTCCGCTCTGGTCCTGGCCATCAGTGCGGTGTTGGCCGCACTCCGCCTGGGTCAGATTCGACGGGCCAGGTTGCTGAGCGGCGGGGCGCTGGTAAGCGGGATTTCCGGTGCTTTCTTCGCGCTGGACATCGGTCTGGCCCGTGACATCGTGGTCGAGCGGCGGGCCATCGAGCGCGGGCACGTACGTCCGAAAAGGGGCAGGGGACTGGGACTTGAGGCGATCATCTGGCGGGAATGGCAGCGGCTATGGCGGTTTCCGCAGCCTCTGCTGGTGCTGGCCGCGACAATTGTGATTCCGTACGCGTGCGATGCGCTGGGCATGAGCACGCTCACTCCAGTCGTCGCCGCGCTCGCCCTCTTCGGCGCAACGATCCCACTGCTTGGTGGGCTCCGGGTGCTGACCCGCACCGGCGGGCTGGCCCGCTGCCTGCCCTTCTCGCTGGCTCGCATCAAACTCGCCTCGATCGCTGTGCCTGCGATCCTGGCTGGCATCTGGGCTATCGCGACAACCCCGGCGTACATGGGTTTCGGCGACGGGGCGGTGCAGCGTACGGCGCCCGACGCATCCTTGGTTGCTGTCGCAACAGCAGCAGCCGGGCTGCTTGCGGCTGTCCGCTGGACCCAAGCAAAAGGCGTGGACTTCGGCGCGCCCATGATCGCCAGCCAAGCGGGGGCATTCCCGCCAGGTCTGGTGACCAACCTGTTCCGCGGCTTCGACGTCTGCCTGCTGAGCACAGCGCCCTTGCTGTTTGGTCTCTCGCCGTGGTGGTCGCTGGGAATCGCGGGTGTTGCGGCGGCGATCTTGCTCAACTCCATGGATGCTGAAACTTTGCGGGCGCGCCAGGCCGAGCAACAAAAACAGCTGGCGGCGCAGCGGAGGCAGCGCGCCGATGCGGCTGCGGCGGCCAAGCAGCGCAAGCGCTAGCCCGGCTGCGACGTTATTCCGCACAGAGGACCAACCACCTTCACGAGGCTGGCCCCCCACCCACCCGCAGGAACGCACGTACACGTTCGTTCCAGTCGCGATACACACGTTGCAGCGAATGCAGAGTGACTGAAGCGAACGTGTACGTGCGTTTCTGGCGGGCAGATCGGCGCTGGATTATGCGTCACAGTTACGCTGTGGCCCGTGACCTGGTCGGCACCTGACCCGCCGCGGCTCCATGTCCAGACCCATGCCATCCCCGATCCTGGTGCAATGCTGGCCCTCCTTCCGCCGAAAGATTGCTACATCTGGTTGCGCCATGGCGATGGCCTCGTCGGCTGGGGAGAGGTTGTGCGCCTCAAGCCGGCCAGCATCGCCGAGGCGGCCGAATGGTGGGCCGACCTGGTCGCTCAGGTCGAGGTGACCGCCGGGCTGGATGATCCGCCGGCGGGGGCTGGTCTTATGGCGTACGGCAGCTTCCTCTTCGATCCGGCGAACTCAGCTGGCCGATCGAGCCTCATCGTGCCGCAAACCGTCGTGGGACGGCGCAACCGTCAGGCCTGGGTTACCGAGATCGGACCCGTTTCTGGCGATGGAGCTGGGCCCGTCCGACCCACCCCACCCGAGCGGCCGCTCAACGTCACTTTCGGCGACGGTGGTCTTAGTGGGCCGGAGTGGGAGGCTGCCGTTGTCGAGGCGGTACGCCGGATCGGCCGCGGAGACCTCGACAAGGTCGTGCTGGCCCGCGACCTGCTTGCCTTCGCCGAGAATGAGATCGACCTGAGGTGGGTCGCCGCCAGGCTGGCAGAGACCTATGCCCAGTGCTGGACGTATTCGGTCGACGGTCTGGTCGGCGCCACCCCCGAGATGCTGGTGAGACGCGAAGCCGGGCTGGCTACCTCACGTGTCCTCGCAGGCACGATCCGCCGTTCCGGGGATGATGATCATGATCTCAACCTGGCGGCTGCGCTGGCGCGGTCGAGCAAAGATCTGGAGGAGCATGAGTACGCGGTCCGCTCGGTGGCACGGGCGCTGGCCCCCTTCTGTTCTGGCATGAACGTTCCCGATGCGCCCTACGTTCTGCAGTTGCCCAACGTGTTGCACCTGGCGACCGACATCACGGCCGTGGCCGACAAGGGGGTGGCCTCCTTGGCACTAGCGGCGGCACTTCACCCGACCGCCGCGGTCTGCGGAACCCCCACGGACAGTGCGCGATCACTCATCGCTGAGCTGGAGCATCTGGATCGTGACCGTTACGCGGGCCCCGTCGGCTGGATCGACGCTCATGGCGACGGAGAATGGGCGATCGCCCTGCGCTGCGGCCTACTCAGCGAGACCGACCCACGCCAGATCCGGCTCTTTGCTGGCTGCGGAATCGTGGCGGGATCTGATGCCGCCGCGGAGCTGGCGGAGGCGAATGCCAAGCTGATTCCGATGCGGGACTCACTCGGCTGACAAGGCGTCGGCACATCAGTCGGGACGGCCGCTGCCCGACTCGAGATTCGCAGTCATTCGCGCGAGAACATCGACGGTTGCTTGGTACTCCTCCGGTGATATGCCGGCCGTTAACGTCTGACGGAGTTCGGCAACCTTTGTCTTCACGAGCCCAAATTGCGCATGTCCCCTGGTGGTTACGCTGACAATGTCGTTCTGGGAGTCCGCCCAGCCGGTTGAAACGAGCCCCAACAAGGCGTCGTTGAAATCGTCCCTGTCCTGCAGGAAAGGGTCCAGTGCAGTTTTCAGCTCCTGCACTGACATCGGACCGTCTTGGAGTAGGTTGAGCAGCTGCCACTGCCGACGGGACAGCCCGACGTCACTGAGCTGCCGTTCGAAGTGCCCGTCGATGAGGCGGTCCAGTCTCTTGAGCCAGTAGCCAATCGGCCTGTCAGTGTTGCTCATGAACTGATTCGAAATCCCGATGAATTGATCTAGACAAATCCTATGCAGGAGCGGTGACCAGATGTTGCACTTCGCGCTGGTTACCCCCACTTCGCGTTAGACGCATCTACCGCGAAGTGCAGGTAACTACGCGAAGTGCCGCGAACCCTGTGGCGTACGGTCATGCGGCTGGGCTAGCTACCGTATGGTCGACTGATGGCGATCGAGCCTGACGTCCGCGCGATGGCGTTGTCCAAGGTCACCGCGGTGGTTCTGGCGGGTGGCTCCTCGCAGCGCTTCGCTCCGGACAAGCTGGCTGAGCAGGTGGACGGGCAGCCGCTGCTCGACCGAGCACTGGCCTCCTTGCCAGAGCAGGTAGCGGCGGTCATTGTTGTCGGAGCAGCGCGCAAGGTAGCCCATTCGGTGATCTTCACTTCGGAGGAGCCGGCCGGTGGCGGGCCGGCCGCAGCACTCGCGGCGGGGGTGCGCCGGGCGCTGCGGAAATCGAGCGACGCCATCGTCACGCTGCCAGCAGATGCACCGCTTGGCGGTCAAGCAGCGGGTACTCTGCTCGGCCGCCTGGAAAGGGAGCAGACCGCAGATGCGGTTGTCGGGGTTGATGCCGTAGGCCAAGAGCAGCCGCTCCAGCTGGCTCTGCGGCCGGCCGCGGCCCGAGCTTTGGTGGCAGCAGCCGGCCCGGGCGGCGCAGCCGGAGTGTCAGCGCGTCGGCTGCTGGATGCGCTGCGACCCGAGCTGGTCACCCAGGAGCTGACTCGAGCCGAGCTCTGGGACATCGATACCGCTGATCAACTTCTGGCCTGGCGGCTGCGGTCCTCGGCAGCGGTGTCATCGATCTTGGAGCTCGCAGCCAAGTGCCGGGCAGACGCGGACCGGCCCGTTGTGATCGCCATCGACGGACCCAGCTGCGCGGGCAAGTCAATCCTTGCAACCGCGGTCGCACTTCAATCCAGGGCCTCGGTCCTGGATGGAGACGACTTCTACAGGTACACGCTTCCGAGGCTTACCCCGACACAGCGCGCCGCGATGTCAGACGCCGCGGTGGCCGACGCCGTGATCGATTGGGAGCGGCTGCGAGACGAGGCCCTGCTGCCCCTGCGGGCCGGGGAATCGGCGACCTATCAGCCGTACGACTGGGACGCCGACGACGGTCGGCTGGCGCCGCCCAAGACCATTCAGCCAGCCGATCTGATCATTGTGGAGGGCGTGTACGCCGCGCGGCCGGAACTGGCCGACCTTGTGGATGCTGCGGTTTACCTCGGCATCGATCCCCATACGCGGGCACGTCGCTACGCCGAGCGAGAGAACGATCCGGATTGGGTGGCGTTCTGGGAGCGCGGCGAAGCGCACTACTTTGCTGCTGTCCGTCCTCCGTCGAGCTTCGACCTTCAGTTGGATGAGCACACCTTGCGGTGATGCATAGAGGGGTTCGGTCGCTTGCTCGAGTCGCTGCGCGGGCGGACCTGCATCGGTTCCTGCACTTCGCGTTAGCTACCCCCACTTCGCGTTAGTTGGGAAGTGACGCGAAGTGCAGGGAACTAACGCGAAGTGCAATCAAACGCGCGTCGCAACCCTTGCACGGTTGAGATCTGGCCCTTTTTGGCGCCGCATGCACCCAACTCGACGGACCGTCTGTTGGAAGTCGTAGACTCTGCGTGAAGACTTAGTGAAGTTTTTCACTAAGTCCTTGGGGACACTTTCAGGAGACGCGATGTCGGTGCATTGGCAGATGCGCCCCGGGCCAGTCGAAGGCGGTGCGCGCATCATTGATGCCGACGTTGTCGTTGTCGGCGCTGGTCCAGCGGGATCGGCCACGGCTACCCATCTGGCACGCCATGGACTCCGGGTCTCACTGCTGGAGAAGAGCCGGTTCCCGCGGGAGAAGGTCTGCGGTGACGGCCTCACGCCACGCGGCACCAGGCAACTGATCCGGCTCGGCGTTGACACCTCTGGAGAAGCTGGCTGGCTCCACAACAAAGGTTTGCGGATCTACGGCGGCGCGCGTCCCTTTGAGCTGGAGTGGCCTGATCTTGCTGACTTCCCGCCTTATGGTCTCGTCAGGCCGCGCGCCGATCTTGATCAGTTGCTGGCGCGCCATGCCGTGGCGGCAGGGGCATCGCTGTACGAGCTCAGCAACGTTGTGGAGCCGATCATCGACGCCCGCAGCGAGCGCATCGTGGGAGTCCGTACCAAGGATGGCCGCCGTTTCACTGCCCCGATGGTCGTGGCTGCGGATGGAAACTCGACCCGGCTCAGTCTTGCCATGGGCCTTGGCCGGCGCGTTGACCGGCCAATGGGGGTCGCGGTTCGCACCTACTACTCCAGTCCGCGGCACCGCGATGACTATCTGGAATCGTGGCTGGAACTGTGGGAGGGCAAACCAGACAAAAGCGCGCTGCTGCCGGGCTATGGCTGGATCTTCGGCATGGGCGACGGCACCTGCAATGTCGGGCTGGGCATCTTGAACACCTCGTCTGCCTTCGGCAAGACCGACTACAAAGATCTGCTCCGGCGCTGGCTGGACAACACACCCGAGGACTGGGGCTTCCGCAGTGAGAACATGATCAGTCCGGTGCGCGGTGCGGCGTTGCCGATGGGCTTCAACCGCCAGCCACACTACGGCCGGGGTCTGCTGCTGGTCGGTGATGCTGGCGGCATGATCAACCCGTTCAACGGCGAGGGCATCGCCTACGCGATGGAGTCTGCCGAGATCGCGGCGGCCGCTATGGCCGAGGCGCACCAGCGCGGGGTCGGAACACCTGGCGCGGAGCGGGCGCTGCAGGCCTACCCGATCAAGCTGAAGGCAGCGCTCGGTGGGTACTACACATTGGGCCGCGCCTTCGTGAAGCTGATCGGCCATCCGCAGGTGATGCGCGTCTGTACCACGTACGGGCTGCCCCGGCGGACTTTGATGCGCTTCACCCTCAAGCTGCTTGCCAACCTCACCGACGCCAAAGATGGTGACGCGATGGATAAGTTGATCAACTCATTGTCCCGGATTGTGCCCGCCGCATGATCAATTCCGAGAGAAGGGAAGCTGGCTGGTGAGTCCGTACGTCGGAATCGTGATCTTGCTCGCGATCGCCTCAGGTTTCGTCGGGCTGACCATCCTGACGAGCGTGCTGGTTGGTCCTGGGCGGTACAACCGTGCCAAGTACGACTCGTACGAGTGTGGCATCGAGCCGACGCCGCAGCCGGTCGGCGGCGGCCGATTCCCGGTGAAGTACTACATCACTGCCATGCTCTTCATCGTCTTCGACATCGAGATCGTCTTTCTCTATCCCTGGGCGGTGGCGTTCGACCAGATGGGTCTCTTCGCGCTGGTCGAGATGATCTTGTTTATCGGCGCGGTCTTCGTCGCCTACTTCTACGTGTTGCGACGGGGCGGGCTGGATTGGGATTGACAATGCAAACAATCAGGAGCGTGGGCTGAGATGGGCCTGGAGGAAAAGCTTCCCAGCGGTGTGCTGCTGACCACCGTTGAGAACCTGTTCGGCTACATGCGGAGCGCGGCGTTCTGGCCGGCCACATTCGGCCTGGCCTGCTGCGCCATCGAAATGATGACCTACGGCGCCCCACGGTACGACTCGGGCCGCTGGGGACAGGAAGTATTCCGTGCCTCGCCCCGCCAAGCCGATCTAATGATTGTTGCTGGCCGGGTGAGCCAGAAGATGGGGCCGGTGCTGCGCCAGATCTATGACCAGATGCCGAATCCGAAGTGGGTTCTCGCCATGGGCGTGTGCGCCAGCACCGGGGGAATGTTCAACAACTACGCGATTGTGCAAGGAGTGGACCATATCGTTCCGGTTGACATGTACCTGCCCGGGTGCCCACCGCGCCCGGAGATGTTGGTCGACGCGATGTTCAAGTTGCGTGACAAAGTGCGGCACACCCCGATCGGCATCGACGCGATCGAGGCCGCACAAGAGCAGGAGAGGCGGCAGCTAGAGGCGCCGGCGCTGATCGAGCAGAAGGGTCTGCTCCGATGACGGAAGGCACCCCGCCTCGCAGGCCTCCGCGGAAGAGGACGCGTAAAGCCGCGACGCCGAAGCCCCAGAATGCCGCGGCTGAGCGAACCGACACTACCCCTTCTGAGGCTCCAAAGACGCCGCGGAAAAGAACTCGCAAGGCGCCCGCGCCGGAGCCTGAGCAGGTTTCACCTGAGCCTGTCGAATCAATCCATAAAGAGTCCGACGAGAAGGCGCCGATCAAGGGGGCGATGCCGGAGGGCGAATCCCAGCCGGATGCCGAAACCAAGCCGGAGTCCCTCACTGGGGAAGCACCTTCGATCGACTCTGCAGCAACCCAGGCTGAAGAGGACGAAGCTCAACTCGTTACCGCGGAACCGACCGCTGAGGTGCTTCAGGTCCGCAAGGGCCTGTTTGGGGTTAAGGGCAGCGGCGACACGTCTGGGTACGGCGGCCTCACCCGCGTCGTGGAATTCCCGGCTGCGGCCACCCCGCCGTTCGGCGGCTGGTGGGACCAGGTGTATGAGCGGATCGGAGCCTTGATTCCCAACTTCAGCGACGTGATCACCAAAGTCGTCATCCACCGCGGGGAGATCACCTTCCACGTCGCCCGGGAGCACCTGCCTGAATTGGTCCGGTACCTGCGAGATGACGCTCACCTGCGTTTCGAGTTCTGCAGCAGCGTCTCGGGCGTGCATTATCCGGCGGACAAGGGTCGCGAGCTGCACGCGGTCTATCAGTTGCAGTCGATGACCCACAACAGGCGAATTCGGCTTGAAGTCTCCGCACCAGACGGTGACCCGCACATTCCATCGGTGGTGGCGACGTACCCGACAGCCGACTGGCACGAGCGCGAGACGTACGACATGTTCGGCATCGTCTTCGATGGTCACCCAGCCTTGACTCGGATCCTGATGCCTGACGACTGGCCAGGCCATCCGCAGCGCAAGGACTATCCATTGGGTGGCATCCCGGTGGAGTACAAGGGCGCAACCATCCCACCCCCGGATGAGAGGAGGTCGTACTCGTGAGCACGACCGACGAGCGAATCACACCCCCTTCTGCAGAGTCAGAGCAGGATCCGTTCGGTGTCGGCGGCGATGCAGCTGAAGGCCGCGTCTACACCGTTACCGGGCAGGACTGGGATTCCCTCGTCTCAGATCAGGCCGAGCGCGGGGACGAGCGAATCGTGGTCAACATGGGGCCGCAGCACCCCTCCACCCACGGGGTACTCCGGTTGATCTTGGAACTGGACGGGGAGACGGTCACCGAAGCCCGCTGTGGCATCGGCTACCTGCATACCGGCATCGAAAAGAACATGGAGTTCCGTAACTGGACCCAAGGCGTCACCTTCTGCACCCGGATGGACTACCTCTCACCGCTCCACGAGGAGACCACGTACTGCCTGGGTGTGGAGCGACTGCTCGATATCGAGGCCGAGATCCCGGAAAAGGCTAACGTCCTTCGAGTCCTGATGATGGAGCTGAATCGCATCTCCTCCCACCTGGTGTGCATCGCCACCGGCGGCATGGAGATCGGCGCGCTGACCGTGATGACCATCGGATTCCGCGAGCGGGAGAAGGTGCTCGATGCCTTCGAGTTGATCACCGGATTGCGAATGAACCATGCCTACATCCGGCCCGGTGGCGTCGCCCAGGATCTGCCGGACAGCGCGCTGGATTACCTCAAGGATCTGGTGGTGTGGATGCGCAAGCACCTGCCGGAGTACGCCGCCTTCTGCAACGAGAATCCGATCTTCAAGGCCCGACTCTCCGGCATCGGCTATCTCGATCTTGCTGGCTGCATCGCGTTGGGCATCACCGGGCCGCCGCTGCGGGCAACCGGCTACGACTGGGATCTGCGCAAAAAGCAGCCTTACTGCGGGTACGAGACCTACGACTTCGAGGTGCAGACATGGGACACCATGGATGCGTACGGGCGGTTCCGGATCCGGCTGAACGAAATGTGGGAAAGCCTCAAGATCATCGAGCAATGTGTCGAGCGGCTCGAGAAGATGCGGGGGGCGCCGATCATGATCGCCGACAAAAAGATCGCCTGGCCCGCGCAGCTGTCCATCGGATCGGACGGCATGGGCAACTCCAACGAATACCTCAAACACATCATGGCTGAGTCGATGGAGGCGCTGATCCATCATTTCAAGCTGGTCACTGAGGGATTTCGGGTGCCGCCGGGTCAGGCGTACGTGCCGATCGAGAGCCCTCGCGGCGAGCTGGGTGCTCATGTGGTCTCCGACGGTGGAACCAGGCCCTTCCGTGCGCATTTCCGCGACCCGAGCTTCACAAACCTGCAGGCGATGCCTGCCATGTGCGAAGGCGGCATGGTCTCCGATGTGATCGTCGCAGTTGCGAGCCTGGATCCGGTGATGGGTGGTGTCGATCGGTGAGCACTCCGCTCGAGCCGCCACCGCCCTCGCCGAACGGGCACCCCGGCGGAGACGTTGCATCGGAGGAGCTTGTCGGGCACGGGCATTTCGTGACCCACTTCGATGAGCCGAGCCTGGACTACAGCGTTTCGGAGACCAAGATCACCGAGACTACGCTGCAGGAAATGCGCTCGATCGCAGCGCGCTATCCACAGGCTCGATCGGCGTTACTGCCGATGCTGCACCTCGTGCAGAGCGTCGAGGGACGGGTAACCCCCGCCGGCATCGAAGCCTGCGCCGAGATCTTGGACTTGAGCACAGCCGAGGTCAGTGGCGTCGCCACCTTCTACACGATGTACAAGCGGCGCCCGGTGGGGGAGTACCACGTCGGCGTCTGCACCACCGCGCTGTGCGCGATCATGGGCGGCGATGAGGTGTATGCGACGCTCCAAGATCATCTAGGAATTGGCAATGACGAGACCACAGCGGACGGCAAGATCACCCTGGAGCATGTGGAGTGCAACGCCGCTTGCGATTTCGCGCCGGTGATGATGATCAACTGGGAGTTCTTCGACAACACCACACCGGAGAAGGCGATCGAGGTGGTAGATCAGTTGCGGGCCGGGGCGGACGTGCAATCCACCCGTGGTGCCCGGGTCTGCACCTGGAAAGAGGCCGAGCGGGTGCTCGCCGGTTTCCCGGACGGGCGAGCTGACGAAGGGCCCACGGCGTCTGGTCCGTCGCTGCTCGGATTGCGAATTGCCCACGAGCGTGGTTGGAAAGCTCCGGATCCGGCGCAGATCAAGGCTCGACTCAGCGAGGAGGGGCGGTGACGAGTCCTTCGACAGGCTCAGGACGCAGTCCTTCGACAGGCTCAGGACGCAGTCCTTCGACAGGCTCAGGACGCAGTCACGGTGTCTTGACCCCGGTGCTCACGGCGAACTGGGGAGACGAGCGCGCCTGGAAGCTGACAAACTACGAACGCCGCGGCGGATACAGCGCCCTGCGGTCGGCGCTGCAGATGGCACCGGCAGACATCGTCACAATCGTCAAGGACTCCGGCTTGCGAGGCCGCGGCGGTGCGGGTTTTCCCACCGGGATGAAGTGGAGCTTCATCCCACAAGACAACCCAAAGCCCAAGTACCTGGTGGTTAATGCCGACGAATCCGAGCCGGGAACCTGCAAGGACATCCCGCTGATGATGGCCTCTCCGCACACCCTGGTGGAGGGAGTGATCATCTCGGCGTACGCGATCCACGCCCACCATGCCTTCATCTACGTCCGGGGCGAAGTGCTGCATGTGGTACGCCGCCTGCAACAGGCCGTTCGCGAGGCCTACTCGGCTGGGTACGCCGGCAAGAACATCCTGGGCACCGGGTATGACCTGGAGATCATCGTGCATGCAGGTGCCGGGGCATACATCTGCGGTGAGGAGACAGCACTGCTCGACTCGCTGGAAGGTCGCCGGGGTCAGCCGCGGCTGCGGCCCCCGTTCCCGGCAGTCGCGGGCCTCTACGCCTGTCCGACAGTGATCAACAACGTCGAGTCGATCGCTTCGGTGCCATCGATCATCAGCAACGGCGACGTCTGGTTCTCTTCGATGGGAACCGAAAAATCCAAGGGAATGACGATCTACTCGCTGTCCGGTCATGTCGCCAACCCAGGACAGTTCGAAGCGCCGCTGGGCATCACGCTGCGCCAGCTTCTTGATCTTGCTGGTGGCATGCGTGAGGGGCATCGGCTGAAGTTTTGGACACCGGGTGGTTCTTCCACACCGATGTTGACCGACGCCCACCTCGATGTCCCGCTGGATTACGAGGCCATCGCCGGGGCGAAGTCGATGCTCGGAACCAAGGCGCTGCAATGCTTCGATGAGACGACGTCGGTCGTCCGGACCGTGCTGCGGTGGACCGAGTTCTACAAACACGAGTCCTGCGGTAAGTGCACGCCGTGCCGGGAGGGCACCTGGTGGCTGGTGCAGATTCTGAAGCGGATGGAGGCCGGCCGCGGCGAGCCAGATGACATCGAGAAGCTGCTCGACCTGTGCGACAACATTCTCGGCCGCTCCTTCTGCGCTCTGGGCGACGGCGCAACCTCCCCCATCACCTCAGCTATCCAGTACTTCCGAGATGAATTCGAGGCTGCCATGCACACCCCGGCTTGGGAGCTGTTCCCGTACCAACGCAGTGCGATCTTCGTCCGAGAGCCCGCAGGAGCGAGCACATGACCGTTATGGCCAACCGTCCAGACTCGGCCGTCGAGCAGCGCGAGGATCTGGTCACCCTCACCATTGACGACATCGATGTGTCGGTCCCCAAGGGCACCCTCGTCATCCGCGCCGCCGAGCTCATCGGAGTCGAGATACCACGGTTCTGTGATCATCCACTGCTCGATCCCGTCGGCGCGTGCCGGCAGTGCCTGGTCGAGGTACCCGACGCAGGAACCGGGCGGCCTATCCCCAAGCCGCAGGCATCCTGCACGCTCGAGGTTGCGCCCGGCATGAAGATCAAGACGCAGCTCACCTCTCCGATCGCGGACAAGGCACAACGCGGAAACATGGAGTTCCTGCTGATCAACCATCCGCTCGACTGCCCGATCTGCGATAAAGGCGGTGAGTGCCCGCTGCAAAACCAGGCACTCTCGCACGGGTACACGGAGAGCCGCTTCACTGACGCAAAGCGCACTTTTCCCAAGCCGATCAGCGTCTCGGCCAACGTCTTGCTGGACCGCGAGCGTTGTGTGCTGTGCGCCCGCTGCACCAGATTCTCCGAGCAGATCGCGGGTGATCCGTTCATCGCGTTGATCGAGCGCGGCGCGCTGCAACAAGTCGGGATCTACGAGAAGGAACCCTTCGAGTCCTACTTCTCCGGCAA
>JBKPAB010000216.1:0-4381 GCA_046726195.1 Actinomycetota bacterium | reverse complement strand
GCCATACAGTGCCTCGTTATGTCCCCTGAGCCGCCTCGGGCACGCTTCGACAGGCTCAGCGCGCATACAGTGCGTCGTTATGTGCCCTGAGCCAACAGTGCCTCGTTATGTGCCCTGAGCCTGTCGAAGGGCACCACAGGCTGTCTAGTCGTCCTCGCCGCCAGCGCCGTCCGGGTCGATCTCCTCAACGCTACGGCCGGTGAGCGCGGCGAGTTGTTCCACGATCGTGCGGTAGACCAGGATGCGGAGGCCGCGGCGGCTAACCGCGCGGTGCTCCAGCGGCCTGCGGTAAACCACAACCTGTCCTGGCTGGTCTGCTGTCCCCTCGAGAGCGGCGGCGAGAGGCACCTGATCGCCCGACCAGGCGATGTCGAAATGCGGGACATCCTCAATACCGAAGGTGATTCCGACGAGCACGTCTGGACACTGCAATCCCACGCGATCGACAGCATCTTGCACGGCGTCAGTGAAGAAGTCTGCCCTGCTGGCCGGATGTGGCGGCTGCGCGCGACGCCTGGTTAGCGAGTTGGGAAGTGCCAGGGGCCCGCGGAGTCCGCGGCCGTGACGGTCACGACGGTGACTGGACACGTGAGCACTGTAGTCGAGTTTGATTGCTCCGCTCGCTGCGCTCGCTCCGCGCGGATCGCGCCTTGAACGCGCCTACTTCGTCGTTGTTCGCGGACGAAAAGCGTGTCCGCTCACTCCTCCTCAGCACGGCGCGGGGCGCGATCCCCATCTCCGCAGGAACGCACGTACACGTTCGCTCCTGACGCGATACACACGTTGCAGAGTGTGTGAAGTGAGGGGAACGAACGTACACGTTCGGTTCCGCGGCGGATCCCTCGTAGGAGCATCCCCACACGCCGTGTACATCGCCCGCTCCGCGCGGATCGGACACGGCGGCGCTTCCCACGATCAAACCGCCCTGCGGAGTAGCGTCAGACAGGTGAGGTCGCGCCGATGTTCTCGAGCTGGCTGCCCGTATCCCGCAACCTCCACCCTGACGTACGCCTATCGAGATTCCACCGCAGTCCTCGGCCCGCTGGCGAACCAGGTCGAGCCACATTGTTACGACCTTTGCCAGTCGCATGCGCAGACTCTGTCAGCGCCGCGAGGTTGGGAAGTGATCAGGCTCGCGGTCGAGGAGGAGCCCAAACCCAGCACCGACGATCTGCTGGCTCTTGCCGATGCGGTTCGTGATGCGGGCCTCTCCTACGATTCTCCGCCCGGACCGATAGGGGATCCGGTGCCGCGGCGTGGCGGTATGGTCGAGCTGGCGCGTCGCGGCCATCTCACAGTTCTCGCAGATCCTGGCGCAGACTGACGCCATTCACCATTTTGATTGCTGCGCTCACTACGTTCGCTCCGCGCGGATCGCGCGTTGTAAGCCGCTGCCTTCCTCACTCGTTCGCAGACGAAGAACGTGTCTGCTCACTCGTTTCGTACAGACAGCGGCGCGCGCGATCCGGGAGTCGCCTGACAGCTAGGATTCTCATTCGATGATCAAGCGGAGGATCTTCAAAGCCAACGACATTCGCGGAATCACCGAGGGCCCTGACCCGGAGTGGGACGCCGCTGGGGCGTACTCGATCGGTGTCGCCGTGGTGGATGTGCTTGATCTCCGTGCGGGCCCCGGCGCGTTAGTGGTCGGCCGCGACATGCGGACCAGCGGTCCGCGGATGGCGGGTGCCTTCATCGACGGTGTGTTGAGCCAAGGTGTCGACGTGATCGACATCGGCCTATCGAGCACCGATCAGTTGTGGTTCGCCTCGGGCTGGCTGAGCCTTCCGGGTGCAATGTTTACCGCTAGCCACAATCCTGCCGATTACAACGGGATCAAATTTTGCCTAGCAGGCGCCAAACCGATCACCTCAGCGAGCCTTACCGAGGTTGCCGATCGTGCGAGCGCGCCTGCTGCCACGCCGGGTGTGGCACCAGGGAAGCGCACCGAGCGCGATGTGCTGACCGCGTACGCGGAACACCTGCACACCCTTGTCGACCTGCGGGGCATTCGCGAGTTGCGGGTAGTGGCGGACGCCGGCAACGGCATGGCCGGACTTACCCTGCCCGCGGTGCTTGGCGGTGATGATCTTGAGCTGATCGGCCTGTTTACCGAGCTGGATGGCAGTTTCCCGAATCACCCGCCGAATCCGCTCGAGCCCGCGAACCTCCGCGACGCGCAAGCCGCGGTTCGCGAGCATGCAGCTGATCTTGCTCTGGTCTTCGACGGCGACGCGGATCGTTGCTTCATCATCGATGAACGCGGCAAGGTGATCAATCCGTCGGTCGTAACGGCGATGATCGCGACGCAAGAGCTGGCCCGAGAGCCAGGCGCCACCATCGTATGCAACAAGATCACCTCGCGGGTCGTCTCGGAGGTCGTGCAGGCCGAGGGTGGCAAGATCATCGTCACCCGAGTTGGTCACACATTTGTCAAGGCCGCCATGGCGGAGCATGATGCGATCTTCGGCGGTGAGCACTCGGCGCACTACTACTTCCGCGACTTCTGGGGAGCGGACACCGGGATGCTCGCGGCGCTGCATGTGCTGGCCGCGGTTGGGCATTCCAACCGGCCGCTTTCGGGGCTGGTGGCTCGCTTCGACCGGTACGCGGCCTCAGGGGAGATCAACAGCCTGGTCGAGGACCAGCAGATGATCATCAACCGAGTCGCGGCCGCTTTCGCAGGGCGCGGTGAGCAAGATCGACTCGATGGGCTGACCATCTCCGGCCAGGACTGGTGGGTGAATGTACGGCCCAGCAACACCGAGCCGTTGCTGAGGCTAAACGTCGAAGCCGCCAACTCCGAAGCTATGGAGGCCTTGCGTGACGAGACGCTACGTTTGATCCGCGCGTAGCTGCAGCGGACCTCAAGGAGGGGATGAGCATGGCAGTCGACCTGGCACCGGAGCTTCTGGAGATTCTGGCCTGCCCCAACTGTCACGGCGCGCTCGCTGTTGATCATGAACGGGACGAGCTGGTATGCCTGGCGGCTGAGTGTGGCCTGGCTTATCCGGTACGGCAACAGATTCCGGTACTGCTCATCGACGAGGCGCGCCGCCCCGACTCGCGCGTTGACCCCCCAGGCAGGTCACCCGGTCAGTGATGTCAATCTTCAACGACTCCTGGCTGGATGATCAAAAAGCGCTGGCTGGGGCTGATTCAATCCTGCGCCGACTAGCCGAAGCGGGCGCCCGGATACGCAGAGAGACGGCCGACTCAGCCGAGCCGATCAATCAGCTGCTAGGACTGCCCCGCCCCCGCGCCGTGATCGCTGCCGGGACCGAGGCGCGTTTCATCCGGGCGATGCTGGAACCGGTCTGCCCGGTTCCGTTCGTGGCATGGCCCACCCATGGTCTTCCCGGCTGGGTTGGTGCGCTCGACCTCGTGGTCGTGATGGCCAGTGAGAGCGCGTCTGCTGGCCTGATCGCCACCGTCCATGAGGCGGTACGCCGAGGTAGCCAGCTCTTGATCGCTTGTCCCCGGCCATCGATGATCGCCGAGCATGCGGCCTCCCGATCTACCATCGTGTTGCCGACCGCCACCGCCGATCCGCTCGCTGCAGCGATCGTTGTGCTGCATGGATTGCACAAGATGCAGCTCGGGCCCGAGGTACGTCCCGACTTGGTAGCCGACGCCATGGACCAGGTGGCTGAAGACTGTTCGCCTTATGCGGACGTCGCCGAGAATCCCGCCAAAGATCTTGCTATGGGGCTCGCCGACGCCCAGCCGCTGGTCTGGGGTGGCTCGGTACTCGCGGCACGTGCCAGTCGCCGGATCGCTGAGGCGCTCCGAGCTGCCAGCGGTCGCGCTGCACTCGCGGCCGATGCCGACGCACTGTTGCCGATCTTGGAGTCCACCGCCCCGCGCGACCCTTTTGCGGACCCGTTCGAGGATCAGATATCAGTGGATCGACGGCCAACTCTGTTGCTACTTGATGACGGAAACAATGAGAGCTTGATCCGTACCGATCATCAGCGCCTGGCTTCAACTGCCGAACGCCACGACGTACGCGTCTGCACGATCGCACACTGGGCAGGTTCGGACGTCGAGCGTTATGCAACACTGCTGCAGACCGGGATGTTCGCTGCCGTCTACCTGTCCGTCGGGCTCGGTCGCAGCCTTCAGCGCTGACACAGTTGGCGGCCCTTCTGGCAGGATTTCATCTGTGAGTGCCGAAGGCGGAACCAAGGCGGTCATAGCGGCTTTGGTCGCGAATTGCTTTATCGCGCTGACCAAGTTTGGCGCTTGGATTCTCACCGGCGCCTCCTCCATCTTGGCCGAGGCAATTCACTCGGTCGCAGACGCTGGCAACCAGGTGTTGCTACTGGTCGGTGGTCGGCGCGCCCAGCGGGAGGCCACAGAAGCGCACCCGTTTGGCTAC
>JBKPAB010000215.1:0-6562 GCA_046726195.1 Actinomycetota bacterium | reverse complement strand
GCTCCCCACGGTGAGGGCAAGCGGAGTCGACTTCAGCGTCCGCATCCACGACCTCCGCCATGCACATGCCTCCTGGCTGCTGGCGGGTGGATCGGACCTCAGGTCAGTAATGGACCGGATGGGTCACCACCAAATCCAGACAACCCAGAAGTACCTTCACGCGTTGCCTGACGCCGACTGGAAGAACCTGGACGCGCTCGACCGAATCGCGCGAGGAAAGGGCACCTGACGGCTGTCCGGCGCTGGCCGATGCGCGTGCGAAGCATCGCGCAGCGACAGCCCTCAGGCCTGGGTGAACATAGGCCCCCGAAGCTCGACCTCTTGGTCCCGAAGCACGGTCGGTGAGTCGCCGAGGTCGGGAGCTAAGCTCGAACTCGGTCCGTGGAGATGTGCCTGGATCTACGGGTCGTCGACCCGGTAGTCACCCAGTTGGTCACTCAGCTGCCTCGTCCCAGATTCCGCGGAAGTTGCGCATGAAGTCTTTTTTCGCCGACGCGTATGCCTGCGAACCAACGATGACATGGGAGCCAGCGATGACGTTGCTGTATTCGATGCTGTACGCAATCCGCAGGCTGACTCTTCCATGCCGTGGTGACCTGTGAAGCGCCGCCGACGGGTCCGTGAGCGTGATCGAGTGCAGCGACGTGTAGGAGCCGCCACCTCTCGTCAGCCGCGTAGCTCCTCAGTTCGTCCCCCAAGCCTCGAATGGCGACCGAGTCGACTAGAGCCGCCATTCTCAGGTTGGGAAGCCGGTGCCCGGCTAATCAGGTCGTTCTTTCGGGCTCAGAACGTGGCCGTTTGGTGAAGAAATTCTGTTTCGTTGGCACAGAGCAACCACTCTGCTGTTTTCGGCCGACCACGGGCGATTCAGATCATCGGTTGTCATTCTGGTTCTAGCGTGCGCACGTCGGTGTTTGCTCCGCAGACCACGACGGCGACGCGCTCGCCCGCGGCGGGCTGGTAAGCACCAGACTTGAGCGCCGCAAAAGCCGCCGCCGCTCCGTGCTCCGCGGGAATACGGTATTCCCGCCACAGCAGCAAACGCGCCGCCACGATGTCGTCATCGTCCACCAGAACCGAGGTCGGGACGACTCGGGAAGCGACGCTGAACGCGATTTCACCGACTCTGCGTGCCCCAAGAGAGTCCGCGGCAACGCCGGATACCGACACATCGACGGGACGGCCAGCATCGAGCGCTGCATGCAGCGTCGGGCAGGTGAACGGTTCGACCGTGACGACTCTCGACCTGCCCTCGGCGGCGGCTGCTATGCCGGCGTAGAGCCCACCACCTCCGACGGCGACCACGATGGTGTCGATGGTTGGCTCGTCTTCAAACATCTCCTCGGCGAGGGTGCCAGCACCTGCTGCGATCTCAGGGTCGTCATAGGCCTGGGATAACAGAGCGCCTTGCATGTTCGCGTAATCAGCCGCCGCATCGGATGCCTCGGCATACTCAGAGCCAACCTCCTTCACATCGGCGCCGTACGCACGGATCCGCTCGATCTTGACCGATGGTGCCGTTTCGGGAACAAACACCGTGGCTCTGACTCCGAGGGTCGCCGCAGCGTACGCGTTGGCCAGTCCGGCGTTGCCGCCGGAAGCGATAACGACCCCAACCATGGGGTCGAGCTCTCCGCGAGCCCGAGCGGCCAGCAGACGGTTGAATGCTCCTCGCACCTTGAAAACGCCGGTGTGCTGCAAGAACTCACACTTCAACCAAAGCGGCCCTGACGGCGTCTTGGCTCGCAGCAACGGCGTACGGCGCACATACCCCTCGATCCGTCTCTGAGCAGAGAGGACATCCTCACGTGTGATCACGGGCTTAGCGAACCATGTGGAAGTGGGCCACAGCTTGCCGCAGCCGCCATTCTCAGCTTGGGAGCTGGTGCGCCCACTAATCAGCTTGCGGTTTCAGCGTCAGACGTAACCGTTTGGTGGCCAAGCTGGTGGTCTTTGTGAAGGAGTCGGGGCCCGCGGGGCCCGAGCAGTTGATCAAGATGCCCACCGCCAACTACGCCGACGCTCACGGCATAAGGCCGAAGCCACCCCGCCAATGGCGACACCGTTGCCTCGAACAACGCTTGGACCATCGCGGCGAACCCGCCGCTTACCGCGTCTTCGGTCTTGCGAGCTGCGCCTAGGGCCGGAAAGTGAACCTGCCCCCGGCGGTGAGCCAACTGATCGATAGGTCTCGACTGATCGATAGGTCTCGACCAAGCGTCCGGGCTGGTCCGGCGGGTCGGCCTGCACGCGCAGAACCGCAGTCTGTGCTCAGTGCGCGTCCATGGTCGGATGAGGTCGGCCGTGCGATCTGGCTCCCAGATTGGCTCCCGGTTTCGACGATCTTGATCGTCTCGCATGCGTTGGTGTCCTGCGTGAGCGGGCGAGCGCACGCCGATTGGGCGGCAGTTTGGCTGTCAGCCAACCGGGTTGACTCAAATGCCCAGCCAGCTGGTCGGTCGCGTGGCTTCTGGCGGCGATAGGGCGTCGGTCGTTATTGCGAGCGTTTGGGTGGCGATGTCGAACCGGCGGCTTCCGGCGGCGACTCTGTCGGTTGCGCGCCGTCGTATCGTAGGTTGGGTCGGCTGGGTCGGCGGTCGAATTCACAACCTCTTGCCTGAGTGAATGGATGGGCCGGCGACGAACGGCCCCGGGCTGGCGCAGAACTGCGGCTCCTGAGAATCGGGGAGAACGAGCATGACCTGGAGTAACCGTCTCGCCCCGCGGTCGGCGTCTGGCGCGGGGTAAACGATCTCGACCCGGCCATGGCAAGGACCATTGAGGAGTTGGGTTTCGGTACGATCTGGCAGGGTGGGTCGCCGGGCTCGGATCTTCGCGCGGCGGAGGAACTGCTGGACACGACCGAGTCGCTGCACTTGGCGACCGGCATCGTCAACATCTGGAAGTCGGGTCCGGCCCCAGTCCGTCGCCGGCGAGTGACAAAAGCGCAATAACAGCAAAGTTCCTTGTCAATTGCCATTTTACCCAGTCGGAATCCTGTGCCGCGCCTCACCCGGAGCACAAGCTCATGAATGCCACCGTTCTGTTCTGCCGCTGTTGATGCGTGCAGCTGGGCAACCGCCTGGCCGAAACGGTCCGTGACATGGCTCTTGACGGAAAGCCGATAGCTCAAACCGGTCAATGCCAGCGTGCCAATTGCTCCAATCGCTGCCGCCAGCTGGATCATTCGGCCACGTATACCGTCGAGCGCCTCGAGTTGCTCGGTTGGTGACGGCTGACTCCCCGTACGCTGGGCGACTTGGTTGACGTCAAGCTCAGCTATCCGCGAAGCCCCCTTCATAAGGGCCGGCGTTCCTATCACAAGGAGCGCGACGAGCATCGTCAAGATGGCGAGGCCAAGGGCGACCGTGAAACGCAAGGTGCACCTACTGATCCACTGCACTCCTCCATTCGAGCGGAACAGCACGGCCTGCGCCAGCGTTCCGCACCTTCCAATCCCGCGACGGTGCGACATGAACTGGACGCAGGGCGGGAGCAACACGAGCCTTGACACCGACACACCGTCGCAGAGAACCCGGGGAACCCAGACGGCGCCTAACTGGGCCGACGGCCGGGCTGCCCGCCTCGGCAGGCCTCGCGCGGATGTTACGCACCTACCGGCCCAACTGCGTCGCGCGCGGCGGCGCCTAGCCATCCGGCGGCGCTTGTGCAAGCGAGTCGACTAAGACGATCTGTCATGCGATCGTGCCGTTATGGCCGACGACTCGACAATGGGTATTCGCGGCGTTACCGGGACTGGTGAAAGCCCGAACGATGGGATGGGCGATCAGTCGGTTCCTGATGCCTCTATCTGTCATGTTGTTCATGAAGAACAGGTGGGCGAGCTGGATCTCAGCCGCGACAATGTCAATCGTCTGCTCGCGAGCGGCAGTTTCTTTTGGATAGACCTACCCCAGCCGAGGACGGAGGACTTCGCCGTGCTGCGCGATGTCTTCCAGTTCCATCGGCTCGCTCTCGAGGATTCGGAGCACTTCGGCCAGCGAGCGAAGCTCGACGACTACGACGACTTCGTCTTCCTTGTCGTCTACGGCGCCGTCCCCGACGAGGACCGGCTGGTCGAGGTGCACTGCTTCTATTCCGAACGCTTCCTCATTACCGTCCACCGGGATGAGGCGCCGGCGTTTACCGAGGTGCAGTATCGCTACCAGAAGCGCAGGGCGCCGATCGACGACCCCGCGCTGCTGCTCTACCGGATCATCGACGCCTTGGTGGACAGCTTCTTTCCGATCCTTGCTGACTTCGACGACCGGATCGACGAGCTCGAGAACCAGACCTTCCTGCACGCCAGCGACGAGCAGCTGCAGGAGATCTTCGCCATGAAGCGGCTGCTCGTAGGCATGCGGAAGGCGGTGACCCCCGAGCGGGATCTGTTTGCCAGTCTGATGGGCGGTGTCGCCGAGCTGCCCGGGATGACAACCGAGGCGGAGCGCCACTTCCGTGACATCTATGACCACCTGATCCGGATCAGCGATCTCATCGACACTTATCGCGACCTGCTCACGAGCTCCATGGACGTCTTCCTCTCGACTGTTTCCAACCGACTCAACGTCGTAATGAAGCAGCTGGCGGTGATTGCGACCATCTTTTTGCCGCTTACGTTCATCACCGGCTTCTTCGGCCAAAACTTTGGCTGGCTCGTGCGGAACATCGGCGGCTGGCCCGCGTTCGTCGGGCTCGGCATCGGGACTGAGATCGTGGCCGTCGCGATCCTGATGACCTTCTTCAAGCGCCGCGGTTGGTTCTAGACACTCGCCGCCGCGGCATGTCCGATTTGTGCCGGCCGGGTTGCTCGGCACGATCAAAGCGATCTCGATCTGCACCATCTACGCTTGTCGGTTCTTTACGGTAAGTCCTCTGCCAGGCCCACGACTACCAAGATCAGCAAGGCCAACCCTAGCGACCCTTTGTCGCTAGGGCGTTGACACTTGAGCCCAGTTTCAAGCCGCGATTCGGGCGTTGTGGATGTAGTCGGTGATGGCGTGGTCGAGCACCTTTAACGCTTGCCGGACAGGTAGGGGTGCGGGCGGCTGGTTGGCGGCGAGCAGCGGCCGGAGCAGCCGGTTGTGGAGTTTGGTGTAGAAGATCGCGAAGCGCTGCCCGTCGTTGGTAAGCACATAGGTGTTGGAGTGCTCCAGCCGAATGATGAGCCCCTTCATTCTCAAGCGGCGCAGGTCGTAGCAGCAGCGGGCCTGGCTGTAGGGCTCGCCGAGCAGCCCGGCGACGAGTGGGCGGAGAGTCTTGTTGCTGAATCCGCCGACCAGGTGTGCAGTGATCGCGAGGGCGCCGGCCAGGGCTTGGACCCGAGGGTCGCCGAACCTTAGGGCTGGGGCCCTCCGACCATCCACCTGGGACGGTCGCGATCCGCTCAAAGGCTGGACTCGCAAGGACGCAGCCCTGACCGACATGCTCATGATCTAACAGTCGGCGGTTGACGTCACGGGCCTTGCGCTGGAGTTCGGGCAGATGGACCAGGCGGCGCAGCACGCCGAGATCGGCCGGGTCATTAACCACGGTTTCGATCCGCAGCGCCCGGCCCTCCTTGAAGTACTGCTTGCTGCGGGAGTGTTTGTAGCCGACGTTGAGGCAGACATCGACCCCGCGGGTGACGACCCGGGTAGCAAAGACGCCAGGTGTCGACGGCAGGATCTGCCTGCCGAAGATTTAATTCGATCTGTTCTGGCCGGCCCAAATCGAGGTTGTCGGCGACCAGCGCTTCGAAGAACGCCCGTCCGTTGCGAGGAACATCGAACACCACAGTGCGGGCCACCTCGATCTGCCGCATCGACAACTCCCACCAATACCCCGCCGCCCGATCCCGCTGAGTCAAAGGCAACGGCAGCCGGGCCATCCAGCGGTCGAAGAAGGCTTGGATCTGGGCAGGGCCAAGCCGATCGCAGATTTGTTGCAACCGGGCCGGGTCGTCGCAGCAGGCAAAGCCGTTGCCGAGCGCGCTCCATCCGATTCCGGCCTTGCCGGCTTGCCGTTTCGCCCACTCATGTCCGTTCAGCCATACCTTGATCGGATACGGGAAATAGGCACAGATCTTGATAAATCCCGGACCGAACTCCTCATCCCAGACGTAGAAGTAGTAGCAGGTGACCCGCCGCTCAGCCCGGGCCCAACCGAAATGCGGCGCCCCGCCGTTGCGGGCCGCGGTGATCGTGCAGATCGCGACCTGCTGGAACTCCTGCGCCCACCCGATCCCGGCCACCCCGGACCGGCAGCTGTTTTGTTGCCGGGCCAAATAGCGGCGCATCCGGTCCAGCTTCCGCTCACCCTTCTTGAACTTGATGAACCGGATCTGATTAGTGTCGGCGAAGCAACGAACCGACCGCCGAAAACCCTCGCCGATACGGTTGATCACCGCCGGCGACGGGATCGGGAAACCCCGGGAAGCCAGGTGAGTGTGCCAGTCTGATTTGGCCCCATTTGGAGGGCTAGTGCTGGCTTGGTGTGGCCCCACCCTCGACCACCTATTTCCCTCTAGTTTCGGTCCGTCTGTCCAGGGCGATCCGAAAGGTGGAGGGTGTGAAGGAGAGAT
>JBKPAB010000214.1:0-6285 GCA_046726195.1 Actinomycetota bacterium | reverse complement strand
TCCTTATACCGGCTCACTGACTCGGCACGTGATGGAGACGCTTGCCTTCCATGCCCACATCTGCCTGCACCTGACGGTGATCTCCGGCCGCGACCCGCACCATATTGTCGAATGCCAGTACAAGGCCCTGGCCCGCGCACTGAGAGACGCGATTGTCTTCGATCCACGCATGGACCGCATACCGAGCACTAAAGGAGCCTTGTGACCGCGGCGGTCGTACTCGACTACGGTTCTGGCAATATCCGCTCGGCCGAACGGGCAATCGCGCGCGCCGGTGCCCAGGTCACCGTGACCAGCGACGCACGTCTCGCTGCGGCAGCCGACGGCTTGGTGGTGCCGGGCGTCGGTGCATTTGCGGCCTGCATGGCGGGCCTGGTTGCCGTGGGGGGACCAGAGATCATCGCTGCACGCCGTACCGCAGGGCGCCCGACGCTCGCCATCTGCGTGGGTCACCAGGTGCTGTTCCAGGCCGGCATCGAGCATGACGTACGCACCGAGGGGTGCGGTATCTGGCCTGGGCTGGTGGAGCGGCTGCACGCCGAGCGGCTGCCGCACATGGGATGGAACACCATCGAGGCAGCCGACGGTAGCCTGCTATTTGCAGGGATCGAGTCGGAACGGTTCTACTTCGTGCACAGCTACGGCGTACGCGCGCTGGCGGAGGCGCCGGAGCGGCGGATCACCTGGGCTGAACATGGCGGGGACCGGTTCGTTGCGGCTGTCGAGGAGGGTCCGATCTGGTCGACCCAGTTTCATCCGGAGAAGTCCGGCGATGCCGGCGCTCGGCTGATTCGTAACTGGGTAGCAACGCTGTGAAATGCTGGCAATCAAATGGGTAACCAGACGCGGTGGCTCGACTACTGCCTCGCCAAGCCGGGCGCGTGGCAAGACGAGCCGTGGGAAGGTGATGTCGTCGTCAAAGTCGGGGACAAGATCTTTGCGTTCCTCGGTGACGGGTCGGCGATCGGCTTGAAGTGTGGCGACCGCGAAACCGCCGATCTAGTGCTCGACCGCTATCAGGGTGCCTCCTCCAAGATGGCCTATATCGGCAAGAGTGGGTGGAATACGTTTCAGCTAAACGGGACGATCCCGCCCGACGAGATTCAGGACTTGATCGACACCTCCTACGACCTGGTCGTGGCGAAGCTGCCCAAGTCCAAGCGTCCGGCGTAGCTAGGGTCATCTGGTGCATTCGCCTAGCCCCTCAGATGCTGTGGCCCGTGCCGACCGGCTCGTCTTGTTGCCAGCGGTCGACATTGCAGAAGGCCAAGCCGTGCAACTGGTCCAAGGCCGTGCGGGCTCGGAGAAGCGGTTCGGCGACCCGCGGGCGGCGGCGCAACGCTGGCAGGATGCCGGTGCCGAGTGGATCCACCTGGTCGACCTCGACGCCGCGTTCGGACGCGGCAGCAATGCCGAAATCATCACCGAGCTGACCTCCCACCTGCGGCTCAACGTCGAGCTTTCTGGCGGCATCCGGGACGATGAATCGCTGGAACGCGCACTCGAAACCGGGTGCGCACGAGTGAACATCGGCACGGCCGCACTGGAGCGGCCCGAGTGGTGCGAGGAAATAGTTGATCGCCATGGGGACCGGATCGCGGTCGGATTAGATGTACGAGGCAGCAAGCTCGCCGCTCGGGGCTGGACCCGCGAGGGCGGCGAGCTCCTCGAGACGCTGCATCGGCTGGATCGCGCGGGCTGTGCCCGCTTCGTCATCACCGACGTGTCCGCCGACGGCATGCTGCGCGGCCCCAATCTCGGGCTGCTCCACCGGGTGTGCGAGGAGACCGACCGTCCGGTCATCGCCAGCGGCGGCATCGCCACCATCGAAGACATCTTGGCCCTCAGGGACATGGTCCCGGTCGGAGTGGAGGGTGCCATTATTGGCACGGCGCTCTACGTTGGCCGCTTCACTATCGAGGAGGCTCTCGCCGCGGCCCAGATGGGCAGCACCACAGGGAGCAACGACACATGACCGACGCGTCCGCGGACCGTTCCGTTCAGCGGCTCGACGGCCGGCTGCGGGACCTCCTGGCTGGCAAGAAGATCGTGATGACCGGGGTGACCGGTTTCATCGGCGAGCTGCTGCTCTGGAAGATCCTCACCGAGCTCCCCGAAACCACGCCGTCGGTGCTGGTCCGGCGTAAAGGCTCCGCCGGTGCCCGGGACCGGATGATCGCCCTCGCCAAGAAGCCGATCTTCAAGAAGCTTCGGGAAGCGGCCGGAGGAGCCGCGGAGTTGCTCGACACCAGGATTGAGGTCATCGAGGGCGACCTGCCAAACGTGCCGCAACTGCCCGATGATCTCGACATCGTGGTGCACTGCGCCGGCGATGTCTCATTCGATCCGCCGATTGACCAGGCCTTTACGACAAACGTAATCGGTACCAAAGCATTGATGGACAGCATGCTGGACGCGGTCACCGATGACAACGGCCAGCGGCGCAAGGTTCCGCACTACGTGCACATCTCCACGGCGTACACCGCTGGCCGCCGGCGGGGCGCCATCCCCGAGGCGCCACATGTGCACAACATCGATTACGACGCCGAAGCCGCCGCTGGCATTGCAATGCGAGACCTGATCGAGGAGGAGTCACGCACATCTGTGCAGCTCGCAAAACTCCGCAAGGAAGCTGAACGCGAGCATCGGCAGGCCGGTTTCTTGACGACTGCCGCCGACACCGAGCGCCGCCGCATGGAATGGGTCGAAGCCGAACTCGTGAAAGCTGGTACCGAGCGTGCCCGCTCCCTCGGCTGGACCGATGTCTACACCTTCACCAAAGCTCTAGGCGAGCGGGTAGTCGCCGACGTGGGCCGGGACGTACACGTCTCGATCGTCCGGCCGGCGATCGTCGAATCTTCCTGGTTGCATCCATATCCGGGATGGATTGAAGGGTTCAAGATGGCGGAGCCGCTGATCTTGGCGTACGGACGGGGTGAGCTTCCAGAGTTCCCGGCGTCTCCCGAAGTAATCGTCGACATCGTGCCGTGTGACCACGTGGTCAACGCCATCCTCGCGGTGTGCGCGACGCAGCCGCAGATCGGCAAGCCGGAGTACTACCACGTCAACTCCGGCGCCCGTAACCCTTTGACCTTCAACCAGCTCTATGCCTATACGCGCGCCTACTTTCTCGACCATCCCTTCGAGGGTGGCCCGCGTGGTGCTGCGCGGTTGCCGCAGTGGACGTTCCCGGGCGCATCCTCAATTGAGCGCCTGCTTTCCACCTCAGAGCGTGCCCACAAGCTGGCGGAACGGGTATTGGCTCAGGCGCCCCGCTCGGACCGGACACGAAAGATCGCCAAGGACCTGGATCGCACCCGGGTACGCCTGGATTATTTGCGCCGCTATCACTCGCTCTACAAGGAGTACGCGCAATCTGAGCTGCACTTTGTCGACGACAACACCCTTGCCCTCACTCGGGCGCTGCATCCTGACGACCAAGCGGCCTTCGCCTTCGATACCTCCGTTTTCGACTGGAAGACCTATGTCCAAGATGTGCACTGCCCGTCGATCACGGCCCCGGTGCGCCGGATGGATGCGATCCGGAGCAAGCGTGGCAACCGGCCGACAACGATGAAGGACCTGGACAAGGACACCGCAGGCGCGGCGGCGCTGGCGATCTTCGACCTCGACGGCACGATCATGTCCACTAATGTGATCGAGCAATACCTCTGGGCTCGATTGCCGGAGCTTTCACATACCCAGCAGCTTGCCGAGGTTGGTCAGGTCATCCGACGCCTTCCTTCTTATCTGCGCGCCGAGCGACGGGATCGGGGTACCTTCCTGCGTGCCGTCTACCGCCGCTACCGAGGGGCCGATCTGGCTGCGCTGGAGCATTTCGCCGACACGACGATGGCATCGCACATCTTGAACCGGCTCTCGCCAGAGGCGGCCCGCAGGATCAGGGAGCACCGCGCTGCCGGCCACACCACGATCCTCATCACCGGGGTGGTGCGACCGCTCACTCGACCGATCCAGCCGCTCTTCGACGTCATCGTGGCTGCTGATCTAGCAGTCGACGAGGATGGCCGCTGCACCGGCTTCCTCACCGGCCCGCCCGTGGTGGGAGAATCGCGGGCGGCGTGGCTTCAGCACTACGCGGCGCAGCATGAGATTGACCTGGAACGCAGTTTCGCCTACGCCGACTCCCACTCGGATCTGCCGATGCTGGAAACTGTAGGCAACGCCGTCGCGGTCAGTCCCGACATCGCCCTGATGCGGGCTGCCAGCCGCAATCAGTGGTCGGTCGTGGAGTGGAAGATCAAGCCGATCACGCCGCGCTGGGCGATGCCGACGCAAGGAGCTTGGTGATGGGCCGACCCGGATTCGTCCTCGAGGTCGACGAGCGCACTCCACCGCTGCTGGTGCCCGACGGCGATCGCTTCCGAGTTGAGAGGTTCCCTCTTGGCACACGGGTGATCTATCCGGTCGAGTCGCTACCTCGAGTCCCGGACATCGGCGAGGCGATTAATGCCGCACTCGATGCACCGCTTGAGTCCGAGCCGCTCTCAGCACTGCTTGAGCCGTCAATGCGATTGACGATCGCCTTCGACGAGATCGGCACCCCCAACCCGCAGATGCGGCGGCCCGACCTCCGCGGCAAGGTCATCGCGGCTGTCCTGACCCGGGCGGCCGCGGCGGGTGTGGACGATGTTGCCCTGGTTGGCGCGAACGGACTGAACCGCCGGATGACCGCGGAGGAACTACAACACATCGTGGGGGAGCGCGTCTTCCGGTCCTTCTATGCCGACGGTCTGCTGACCAATCACGATGCCGAGGACGCCGACAATCTGGCCACCATCGGCAGCACCGCGGCTGGACCGCTTGCACTAAACAGGCGGGCCGCCGAATCGGACTTGTTGATCTTCGTGCATTTGGTCGAATCGCCGCGCGCGGATGGTGCGGCCGATATCGCTGCCGGACTCGGCTCAACCGCCACCATCGGCCAAGTGCTTGGCCTGCCCGCTCAGCGGAGCGGTGCGGCAACTGCGGAGATTGCTGGCGTGGTTGTCTCGGCCGTCCGGGTCTTCGAGATTGACGCCGTGCTGGACAACGATGTCTTCGCCGCACCGCTGGCCTTCCTGGGGGAGCGTGAATGGGAGTGGAGTCTCAAGGACCGGGCCACGTGGTACGGGATACGTCGTGGGCTGGAATGGAGTTCGCAGCGGGCTCGGCGCCGGATGCTGAACCGTGTCGAGGCTGACTATCACGCCACGCAGGTGAATGCCGGCTCACCGGCGGCGGTGCAGCAGGCAAGTCGCGCTCAAGTAAGAGCGCAGCAACTGGTTGAGGTACCGGCTCCAGCAGACGTGGGTGTTATCGGAGTTGGCGCGCAGACCCCGTACAGCGTCGACTCGGTCACTAATCCGATTCTCGCCGCCTGGAGCGGACTCGCGCATACCTTCGGTTCCCATACCGGCACCCCGTTCGTACGTTCTGGCGGCGCGTTGATCGTTTACCACCCGCTGCACGCCGAATTCTCTCCGCTGCACCACCCGTCGTACGTCGACTTCTTCTCCGATGTGCTGACCGTGACTACCGATCCTGAGCAAATCTCGGCGGACTATGAGGAGAAGTTCGCCAACGACTCGTGGTGGGTCCACCTTTACCGCACGAATCATGCTTTTCACGGTGTGCATCCGATGTACCTGTGGTACCAAATCGCGACCGCCAGGCAACACTGCGCCGACATTGTCTGGGTCGGTGCGGATCGGGAGAGCACGGCGCGGATGGGTTGTCGTGCTGCTTCCACTCTTGCCGACGCCCTCGAGATTGTGGCATCGACCGTCGGCCGTACGCCCTCGATTAGCTATCTGCACGCGCCACCACAGGTCCTGGTTGACATCAGATGAAACCGATCCGATGAGACGCACGGGTTGGGCACGATCAGCTCCAGTGCGGGCACTGCGCGGCTTCGTCCAGGTGGTCGGTGTCAAGAGCGTGATGAGGAACGAACTGGCGGTAGAGGTCTACGGACTCGACGAGCTTCGCCAGCTGATGGATCCGGTATTGATCGTGGCGAATCATGCCTCGCACCTGGATACGGCCGTTTTGCTGTCAACGTTGCCCAGCGCACGCCGCCGCCGCACTGCCGTCGGTATCGTCGGGGGCCCTTTCTTCGACAGCTGGGTGCGGACGAGCGCAGCGGCGATCGCCTTCAACACTTTCCCGATCGAGCAGGGCGGTGCGCTGACTGCTACGGCGGCAAAGTTGCTGGGCAAGGGCTGGAGTGTTGCCGTCTTTCCTGAAGGAACTCGATCCAGCGACGGGTTCGTCCGGCCGTTC
>JBKPAB010000213.1:0-10232 GCA_046726195.1 Actinomycetota bacterium | reverse complement strand
GCTGCCGCGCAACAGGCGATGACCGTGCGGGATCGTCGGCGCTATCCGGCGCCCGGGGTGTTGGTCAATGTCGACGGCCACCCCATGCACCTGCAGGTTCGCGGACCGGACACGGTGAGTCCGACGGTTGTGCTCGAGGCGGGAATGGGCTCCTTCTCACCCAACTGGTACTGGGTTCAGCAGGAGCTAGCCCCCACCGTCCGGACCGTCGCCTACGACCGCGCCGGGCTGGGCTGGAGTCGGCGCAGTCGTAGGCCGCGGGATGCCCAGACGATTGCGATGGAGTTGCGGGATGCCCTGCGCGAAGCCGGTATCGAGCCGCCTTACGTGCTCGCCGGCCATTCTTTTGGCGGCCTGCCGGTCCGCGCCTTCGCTGATCTCTATCCCGAGCTCACCGCTGGTCTGGTCTTGGTCGATGCGTCCCACCCTGATCAGTGGGTGCGCTGGCCGACACCGTACGCGGATCGGATCCTTGCGGTCTCACAGCGGATTCTCGGCTGGCTCGGCTGGTTCGGATTGTTGCGCGCGCTCAACCTCTCGCGGAGCATTTCGGCCGGGTTGCCCGCCCGGCAAGCAGCGGAGTTGCGCGCTGGCGCGGCACTGCCGGGATTCGCGGCGACCGCGGCGGCGCAAATCCGCTCATGGTCGGTGAGCCGCGAGCAGCTGCACGCCGCCGCGCCGCTCGGCGACTTGCCGTTGGCAGTGCTGGCGGTCAGTGAACAACCAGTTGGTGCTGAGCTGCTGACCGACCTGCAACGCGAGCTTGCTGATCTGACCGAAGACGCCAGCTTCGAGGTCGTCCAGGGCGCCAGCCACGAATCATTGATCTCCAACCGCGAGCATGCCCGGATCGTCGCCAAGACCATCGAGGCGGTGCTGCAGCGGGCGAGATGAGCACATAGTGGACGCGTGAGAAAACTCGGGCGACCGGTGGCGTCGGAGGCCGTCGCGCAATCCCGCGTCGGCACCGGCACCGGCCGACGGTCCTGGTCGCCCTGGCGTACCGTCGTCGGATTTGGCATCGTGAGCCTTGCGGCGGACATGGTGTACGAGGGTGCGCGCTCGGTCACCGGACCTTTGCTGGCATCACTCGGTGCCTCCGCCGTCCTTGTTGGGCTGGTCAGCGGCGCCGGCGAGGCTATGGCGTTGCTGTTGCGCATTGTCTCCGGATCATGGGCAGACCGCAGCGGCCGCTATTGGTCACTCACTTTCGTCGGCTACGCCATGACTGCGATCTGCGTGCCGGCCCTCGCCATTACCCCTTTCATCGCCGGCGCGGGCTTGGCGCTGGCCTGCGTCCTCATCCTTGGCGAGCGGGTTGGGAAAGCCATCCGTAGCCCATCCAAGACCGCGCTGCTGGCCCACGCCGCCGCTGTTGTGGGACTGGGGCGCGGCTTCGGCGTACACAAGGCACTCGATCAGGTCGGCGCCGTCGCGGGGCCACTTCTCGTGGCGGCGGTCATCGCCGCGGCGGGAGTGATCTGGCCAGCCATGGCGGTGCTGGTCGTTCCAGGAGCGCTGGCGTTGTTGATCCTGGCTTGGATTCGGCGGAGCATGGGCGACCCCATCGAGAGGCGAGAGGCCCAAACAGGGGCGAGCCACGACCCGGAACCTCGACAGTCGCGGCTCTCGAAGTCGCATGGCCGACTGCCGGTCGTCTTCTGGTTGTTCGCTGCCGCCTCGGCTGCGACGACCGCAGGGCTGGTCACTTTCGCCGTTATCGCCTACCACCTCACCCAAGATCGTGTGGTACCCGTCGCGGCCGTGCCGCTGATCTATGCCGCGGCCATGGCCGCTGCGGCGCTCGCCGCGCTTGTGTCCGGCTGGCTCTTCGATCGCACTAAGGGCCGCGTGCTGCTGGGGCTGCCCCTACTCGTTGCGGCCGTGCCGGCTCTCGCCTTCGCGGGCTCCCCGCTCATCGCCGTTGCCGGTGCGCTGCTCTGGGGGGCGGCTGGCGGAGTGCTGGACTCCAGCATCAAGGCGCTGGTCGCAGACCTCGTCCCCGCCTCGCGGCTCGCCACCGCGTACGGTGTGTTCGCGGCTGTGCAGGGCGCAGCCGCCATCGGCGGTGGAGTGATGGCGGGTGCCCTCTACGAGCGATCACTCCCGCTACTGATTGCAGCAGTCGCGGCCACCCAGGTCGTCGCCCTCGTACTGCTGATTGCGACCTTGCACCGGCATCAGTCTTGATGAAGTCGAGCTCAGACTGGATCGAACAGCTTCAGAGTTCGGCTTGGCTGTGAACTCGGCGTACAAGATGATGGGCACACCGACTTCCTATCACTCTGAGAGAATTTCACCCTTCCTGAGCTAGCGAGCATACAAATGGCTGTTGACGTCAATGCCTCCGCGGAGCGAACGCCCGCCGAAGCAGAGCCCGCACATCAGCCTGCCCGCACGCATGCGCCTCGCGATGATCGCTGGCCGGACCGGCTTGCCACCGCAATGTTCGCATTCGCGGCGCTTGTTGTTGTCGCGAGGTTGATTCCGCCCCTGCGACGGTACTTCGCGCAATGGCACGACGTCGTTTCGATGTTGACGATCCCGATTGTGCCGAACCTTGTCTACGCAGCACTGCTCATCGCAATGGGGATCGCCTTGCGCCGCCGAGTTCGGGCCGCCTGGTGGCTGTTGATCATCTGGTGGATCATCATCCCCCAGTTGGCACGGATCTATTCGATCATCACCGGTGGACCGCTGCTACAGATTGCCGGTCTAGTGATCATGAGCGCCGTGCTGGTGATCGTCTGGCGCGCCAAGGCCCAGTTCGTGGCGCGCGGTGTGCAACGTAACCTCATCGCCGCGATCATCTGTTTCCTGCTGGGTGGCGTGGTGATCTTGGTTCTCGGCACCTGGCTGGTGAGCACGTTTGGCACCGCACCAGATCTGGGTACGGCGGCACTTCATGTCGTCGACAATCTGCTGGGCGAGGTCGGCCTTACCAGGGCCGATGAGGTCAGTTCTCCGCTTTGGGTCACGATCTTGTTGGACCTGATGGGCGCGGCCACCATCCTCACCGCCACGTACCTGCTCTTTAAGGCGCCACTCGAGACGAAAACTCTCAGCGCGGTGGATGAGGCTCGGGTACGGACCCTGCTGCGTACGTTCGGCGATTGGGACTCACTGGGCTACTTCGCTACCCGGCGAGACAAATCCATAGTGTGGAATACCGGCGACCCGGCGACGGCACAGGCCGGGGTTTCTTACCGAGTAATCGGTTCGGTAAGCCTGGCCAGCGGAAACCCGGTTGGCGATCCTGAGCACTGGGAGCCTGCCATCCACCAATGGCGTGCCAAAGCCCGCGCCAATGGTTGGTCCCTTGCGGTGATGGGAGCGGGCGAGCTGGGTGCGGCTGCCTATACCGAGGCTGGGTTAACTGCGTTCGAGATCGGCGACGAGGCGATCCTCGACATGCGAGCTTTCTCGCTTAATGGCCCGGGGATGAGGTCGGTACGCCAGTCCGTCAGCCGCCTGCAACGCCGCGGGTACACCACAACTGTTGCCCGTCATGGTGAGGTGGACTCTGCCCACTTCGAAGAACTGTCTACCGCCGCCTCTCGCTGGCGGGGCGATGGCGGCGACGAACGAGGCTTCTCCATGGCGCTCGGCCGTCTGGGTGACCCGCTGGACTCCCAGTGTGTGCTGGTTGAGGCGCTCGATGCCGACGGCAACCTTCGAGCCTTCCTCAGCTTTGTGCCGTGGGGCCGCAATGGTCTCTCGCTCGACCTGATGCGCCGAGATCCCGCTGCTGACAACGGTTTGATCGAGCTCCTGGTGGCCTCCTTGGCTGAGCGAGCCGCAGCCTTCGGTGTCGGCCGGGTGTCGCTGAACTTCGCGATGTTCCGGGAGGCGTTCGAGCGTGGCGCCGAAATCGGCGCCGGACCGATCGCCCGACTGTGGCGCCAGGCACTGCTGCTCGCCAGCCGTAACTGGCAGCTGGAGTCCCTTTACCGGTCAAACGCTAAGTACCAGCCCGAATGGCAGCCGCGGTACATCTGCTTCGAATACACCTCAGATCTCCCCCGTGTGGGGACAGCCGCTGGCAGCGCGGAGGGTTTCCTGACGCGCCCATCGCTGGCGATGTTGCATCGGCACGGCAAGGAAGCAACAGCGGGTGCCCTGGAACGGGCTGGCGAGGATTATGCGGCCGAGGTGACTGCGCACATTCCCGAAGAGCCTGACGCCCTGGCCGAAGCCATGTCAACCGAGGGCCTGCCCGAACAGGTCCGGGTACGCCGGGAGAAGCTGGACCGGCTGCGCGAGCAGGGCATCGATCCCTATCCGGTGATCTTCCCGCGTACGCACACTCTGGCACAGGCCCGAGCGGAGGCCCGTGAACTGGCGCCCGATGCGCGCACCGGCCGGATCGTTTCGGTCGCTGGACGGGTGCTCCTGAAGCGGGACGGCGGCAAGCTCTGCTTCGCCACACTGCGAGACGGCACCGGCGATCTGCAGATCATGATCGCTCTCGACGCCGTCGGACCGGAGCTGCTCAAGCACTGGCGGCACGATGTCGACCTTGGTGATCATGTCGGTGTGATCGGGGAAGTGATCACCACCAAGCGTGGTGAACTGACCGTCCGGGCCGACTCGTTCAAGATCACCAGCAAGTCGATCCGGCCGCTGCCCGAAAAGCACAAGGGCCTCACCGACCCGGAGGCCCGGGTGCGGACACGCTACGTCGACCTCATTGTGAGACCAGAGGCGCGCGAGGTGGTGTACGAACGCGCCACCGTGGTTCACAGCCTCCGCGAGTCACTGCACGCTCGTGGCTTCACCGAGGTCGAGACCCCGATCTTGCAGCTGATCCATGGGGGCGCCATCGCCCGACCCTTCGAGACCCATATCAACGCCTATGACCTTGATCTCTACTTACGGATCGCGACGGAACTGCATCTCAAGCGTCTGATTGTTGGTGGCATGGAGAAGGTGTTCGAGATCGGTCGGCAGTTCCGCAACGAAGGTGTGGACTACAAGCACAATCCGGAGTTCACCTCGTTGGAGGTGTATGAAACCTACGGTGACTACAACACTATGCGGGTGCTGACCCAGGCGATCATCCAGGAGGCTGCGACGGCGGTCTACGGCTCGCCGATCGCCCGCAGGACCGAAGCCGATAACAAGATCACCGAGTACGACCTCTCCGGCGACTGGCCGGTCAGGACAGTCTGCGAAGCGGTCTCGGAGGCGCTGGGCGAGGAGATCACCGTGGATACTCCGACTTCGGTGCTGCACAAGCACGCTCAGGCGATCGGACTGGAGCTCGAGCCCAGTGGCGGCTGGGGTTATCTGCTGGAGGAGATCTACGCCGAACTGTGCGAGAGCCGTACCACGACGCCGGTGTTCTACACCGACTTCCCCAAGGAGAATTCACCACTTGCGCGGCAGCACCGCGACGACCCGCGACTGGCAGAGAAGTGGGATCTGGTGATCTTCGGCTCCGAACTAGCCACTGCGTACTCCGAGCTGACTGACCCGCTCGAGCAACGGGAGCGGCTGGTGGAGCAGTCTCTTCGCGCCGCGGCGGGCGATCCCGAGGCGATGCAGCTCGACGAGGATTTCCTGCAGGCCTTGGAGTACGGGATGCCGCCGACCGGCGGTATGGGACTTGGCGTGGACCGGCTTGTCATGAACCTGACGGGCCTCGGCATCCGCGACACGATCTTGTTCCCGCTGGTGAAGCCCCAGGCCTGAGCAACTAGGCCGGTGCAGGAGTCTTTCGCCGGATCCCGAACAGCGTGAACAGGAGTGCGCCGCTGGCGGTGATCGTCAGCAGCACCAATCCGATGGTGTAGCTGTGGGCGGCCTCGTTTAGATATCGATCGTTTCAGCAGCTGGGGAAGTGACCAATGTCCCGCGAATTTTGAGCCGTTCGGTCATCGCGTGAGATTCGCCCTGCCCGCCGCCCAGTGTGTATGTTGGTCGGTTGGTGCCGCCACCGAGTGGCATCGACGCGCCCCTATAGCTCAGCAGGCAGAGCGTCTCCATGGTAAGGAGAAGGTCTGCGGTTCGATTCCGCATGGGGGCTCGGAAGGCGGGATAGCTCAGGCGGTAGAGCAAGCGGCTCATAATCGCTGTGTCGCGGGTTCGAGTCCCGCTCCCGCTACCGGCACACGAGTACCGACAGGATATGAGGACGACATGGCAAGGACCGTTGACGTACGGCCAAAGATCACGCTTGCCTGCACGCAGTGTAAGAGGCGGAACTACATCACCAAGAAGAACCGGCGCAACGACCCGGATCGCCTCGAGCTGAAGAAGTTCTGCCCATGGTGCAGGACTCACACACCACACCGCGAGACCCGCTGAACAAGCTGAGCCACCCAGACCCTCCGCTGATCGGCCTCGCCCACGGCAGCCGACACCCCAAGGGCAGCCTCGGCATCGCGCGGCTCATGGCCGCGGTGGCCGAGCAGGCCAAGATTCCTACGGTGGCGGCCTACCTTGACCTTGCACAGCCCGACCTCAGCGCGGCTGGACGGCAACTCGCCGACGCCGGCCATGCCACCGCAGTTGTCGTCCCGTTGCTGTTCACCGAGGCGTATCACGCCACCATTGATGTCCCTGAGGTTGTGCGCGACGTCGCCGCGTCGCTGCCGCTGCAACTCGTCGTTGCCGACATCTTGGGAACCGGGGATGACGTCGCAGACCTGCTCCGAGAGTGCATGGTCGCAACCAGCATCGACGAGCACAGCTCCTTGCTGCTTTTTGGTGTCGGGTCGTCGCGGGCGGGCGCCAACGAAGCGGTCTTTGATCTTGCCGCTCGGCTCGCTAAGGGTCGAGGGCGCCCGGTACGGGCATGTTTTGGCACGTGCGCCCCACGCGTAGCCGATGTGCTCGATGGGTTGCCCGAGCCGATCGCGGTGCTGCCGCTGTTCCTCGCCGAAGGCCTGCTGCTGGCACCCGTACGCGAACTTGCTTCCCGGGAGGGCTGGCAGATGATGGAGCCTTTGGGCGAACGTGCAGCTGACCTGGTACTGCACCGTTATGACACGGCACTGGCAGCTAGCCGAGTCCGTTAGCGTTGCGTTTATGGCCATCACCGAGGCGCACGCAGGCCGCCGCTATTCGTTGAGCCATCCGTATCACGTGTCGGCGGCGAAGATTGCCGAGTTCGCGACTGCCTTGGGTGATGACAACCCTCGATATCGCGGCGAGTCGCCGGTCGCGCCGCCCACGTTTGCCGCGGTTATCTCCGCGCAGGCCTGGAATCAGATGTTTGCCGACCCAGAGTTGGAGCTGGCACTGGAACGGGTTGTGCATGGCGACCAGCGCTTCACCTTCTTCCGACCGCTCCGCGCCGGAGATGTGGTGATCGCGACGGCGATGATCGACAAGGTTCGGATCCGGGCAGGTTCGGAGCTCATCTCAGCAACCGTGGAGATCACAGGCCGTGACACTGAGCCCATCTGTACCGCGCAAGCGACCTTCTATCACGTCCGGGAGGCAGCGGCATGAAGGCCACGGTCGTGGACGGCCTCGAGATCGGTACCAACCTGCCTTCGCTGACTGTCCGCTTCACCAGGGAACGGCTGGCCCGCTATGCCGGTGCCTCGACCGATTTCAACCCGATCCACTACTCCGAGTACTTCGCGACTCAGGCTGGACTGCCAGGTGTCATTGCACACGGGATGCTCACCATGGGAGCAGCACTTCGCGTGGTCACCAACTGGGTTGGCGATCCGGGCCGGGTCACCTCGTACGCTGCGCGGTTCACCAGGCCAGTGGTGGTACCCGACGATGCGGATGGCATTGCGGTGGAATTCAGCGCCCATGTCTCCGCGATCGAGGGCTCCCTGGTGACTGTCAGCATTGAAGCGATCAGTCAGGGGCAGAAGGTGCTGGGCGCTGCGCGCGCGGAAGTCGATCTTGGTGTACGGGTGCCGCATCGTGATCATGAAGGCTAAGACTGCCGTCGAGCCGTTGGCTCGTCACACCACCCTCCGAGTTGGCGGCCCGGCACGCCGGATGATCGATATCGAGACCGAGGCGGAGCTGGTAGAGGCCGTTCGAGATCTCGATGCTTCTTCAGAGCCGGTGCTTGTTCTGGGGTCCGGCTCAAACGTGCTGATCGGTGACGCCGGCTTCGACGGCACGGTTGTCAAGATCACCACGCGCGGTATCGACGAGGACACCGCAGCATGCTCGGGTGCAGTGATTACCGTGGCGGCTGGGGAACTGTGGGATCCGGTGGTGAGCTATGCCATCGAGCGCGGCTGGAGCGGCCTGGAAGCCATGTCTGGCATCCCAGGCCTAGTTGGTGCGACACCTATCCAGAACATCGGCGCGTACGGGGCCGAAGTCAGTGAATTGATCTCGATGGTGCGCACGCTCGATCGATCGACGGGGCAACTCAAGACGCTGTTCCCCGTGGAGTGCAGGTTCGGGTATCGGACATCGCGGTTCAAGTCCGATCCGGGACGTTTTCTGGTGCTCTCGGTGACTTTCCAGCTCCCGCTTGGCTCGATGTCCCAACCAGTTCGTTATCCCGAACTGGCGCAAGCCCTGGGCGTCGACGTCGGGGAGCGTGCGCCCGCAGCCGAGGTTCGGCAGGCCGTGCTGGCGTTACGCACAGCCAAGGGCATGGTGTTGGCAGAAGATGATCATGACACCTGGAGTGCGGGGTCGTTCTTCACCAACCCACTCCTCAGTCCGGCGAAGGCGCTGACGCTTCCTGCTGATGCTCCACGCTTTGACCAGCCCGATGGCAGGGTCAAGACGAGCGCCGCCTGGCTGATCGAGCGAGCCGGCTTTGCCAAGGGGTACGGGCACGGGGCCGCCCGGTTGTCGAGCAAACACTCGCTCGCCTTGACCAACCGGGGCGGAGCCACAGCTGCGGATCTGCTGAGCTTGGCACGGGAAATCCGAGCAAGAGTAGCTGCGAAGTTTGGTATCGAGCTGGTGCCTGAACCGGTCCTTGTGGGGTGTGAGTTGTGAGTTTGTCGCGGTTTGTCGTCTGGGCACCGAGGCGGTCGTCGGTCACCTTGTTGATCAAGAAGGTTGGCGAAGATGCGCCGGTCAGAGTGGCCATGGAACGCGACGACGGAGGATGGTGGTGGCCAGCCGAGGCACTACCGTACGGTGCTGGATCGGGGGATGGGGGAATCGGCGAGTTCGATTACGGTTTCAGCCTCGATGGCTCCGACACCGTGTTTCCAGATCCACGCTCCCGACGACAGCCCTACGGTGTCCATGGCTGGTCGCGGACATTCGATCCTGAAGAGTTCATCTGGTCGGACCAGAAATGGACCGGTCGCCAGCTCGCTGGCGGCATCATCTACGAGCTGCATGTCGGTACCTTCACGTCCGAAGGGACCTTGACAGCGGCGATCGATCGACTCGACCATCTCGTCGAACTCGGGATCGACTTCGTCGAGCTGATGCCGGTTAATGCCTTCAACGGCCCGTACAACTGGGGCTACGACGGGGTGCTCTGGTACGCCGTTCATGAAGGGTACGGAGGCCCGCTCGGCTACATGCAGTTCGTCGATGCCTGCCACCAGGCTGGTCTGGCGGTCATTCAGGATGTCGTCTACAACCATCTGGGCCCCAGTGGTAACTACCTGCCACAATTCGGGCCCTACTTGCGGAGCGACGCCGGTCCCACCATCTGGGGGGACGAGCCGAACCTGGACGGCGAGGAGTCTGACGAAGTCCGCCGCTTCATCATCGACAACGCCTTGATGTTCCTCACCGACTATCACGTGGACGGGCTCCGCCTCGACGCTGTGCACGCGCTGCACGACACCCGTGCAACGCATCTGCTCGAGGAGCTGAACATCGACGTATCCGCGCGCAGCACGTTCCTCCGCCGACCAATGCCGCTCATCGCCGAATCCGACCTGAACGATCCCCGGCTGATTACCGCGCGAGAGGGCGGCGGCTACGGCCTGACCGCCCAGTGGAGCGACGATTTCCACCACGCCCTTTACGTCAGCCTGACCGGTGATACCAGCGGTTACTACGCCGACTTCGACTCCCTCGCGGCGCTCGGCAAAGTGTTCGAGAGCGGCTTCTTCCATACCGGCACTCGCTCCAGCTTCCGTGGCCGGACTCATGGACATCCGATTGATACCTGGCGGACCCCGACCTGGCGACTGGTGGTTTGCTCCGACAACCATGATCAGATTGGCAATCGTGCTGCCGGTCAGCGGCTTTCGAGCAAGATCAGCCCGGCGCAACAAGCCATCGCGGCAATGGTGACACTGCTCAGCCCATTCACTCCGATGATC
>JBKPAB010000212.1:0-5927 GCA_046726195.1 Actinomycetota bacterium | reverse complement strand
AGCCCAAATATAGCTGCACCATTCCACGCGCTCTGGGCGATTTCTTTGTCTATTTGTGGGCTGTGCTTGTCTACCCCCACGACTCCACCCTTCGACGAGCTCAGGGCGCATTCGATGGGCTCTATGTGGGCTGAGCTTGTCGAAGCCCACGACGGCACCCTCGACAAGCTCAGGGGGCATGCGATCATCGGCGCTACTCGACAGTGACAGATTTGGCCAGGTTGCGCGGCTGATCGACGTCGTGACCCTTCCTGGTGGCGAGTTCACAAGCGAACATCTGCAGCGGCACTGTTGCTACTAGAGGCTGCAGCAACGTCGACACTTTCGGCAACCTGATCAGGATATCGGCGTACGGGCTCACCACCTCGTCATCTTCTTCCGCCAGAACGATGGTCTTGGCACCCCGGGCGCGTACCTCCTGCAGGTTCGAGACCACCTTGTCATGCAGCAGGTCCCGGCCGCGCGGCGGAACGACGACGAACACCGGCAATTGGTTTTCGATCAGCGCGATCGGGCCGTGCTTTAGCTCACCCGCAGCAAAACCTTCGGCATGGATATAAGCCAGCTCCTTCAGCTTCAGAGCGCCTTCGAGTGCGACCGGATAACCAACGTGCCGACCCAGGAAAAGCACCGACGGCTCGTCGGCGAACTCTGCCGCGAGTCTCATCACTGGCTCCAGGTCGTCGAGCACGTGTGCAATGGCGTCCGGCATGGTTGCCAGCTCCTGCAGGGTCTCGCCGATCGCACCAGCGCCGTACTTTTTTCCGCGTACCTGTGCCAGGTAAAGGCCAAGCAGGTAGCAGGCGACCAGCTGAGTCAAGAACCCTTTGGTCGACGCCACGCCAATCTCCGGGCCGGCGTGGGTGTAGATCACCGCATCCGACTCCCGCGGAATGGTCGAACCGTTGGTGTTGCAGATCGCTAGCACCCGGGCTTGCTGCTCTCGTGCATGCCGGATCGCCATCAATGTGTCGGCGGTCTCCCCTGATTGGCTGATCGCCACGACGAGGGTCGTCGGGCCAACGATCGGGTCACGGTAGCGGAATTCACTCGCGAGCTCGACCTCGCAGGGGATTCGGGTCCAGTGCTCGATCGCGTACTTCGCCACCAGCCCGGCGTAGAAAGCCGTACCGCAAGCCACGACGATGATCTTGTCCACACGGCGCAGCTCGGCTTCGGGAATCCGGATCTCGTCCAAGGTCAGCTGGTCGTTCGCGTCGTGCCGGCCGAGCAGCGTGTCCGCTACCGCTCGCGGCTGCTCGTAGATCTCCTTCCGCATGAACCAGTCGTAGCCACCCTTCTCGGCGGCTGAGAGGTCCCAGTCGACGTAGTAAGGACGCACCTGCGCCGGCTCGCCTTCGAAGGTGGTGATCTCGACTTCGTCTGAGGTGATTCGCACCAGCTGATCTTGTCCAAGCTCAATGGCATCGCGGGTGTGCTCGATGAACGCCGCAACATCGGATGCGACAAAGTTCTCACCCTGCCCCACGCCGACGACCAGAGGAGAGTTGCGTCGGGCGGCAACGACCGTGCCGGGCAAATGGCTGTCGACAGCTACCAGAGTGAACGCGCCCTGCAGCCGCCGGCACACCCTCCGCATGGCTTCGTGAAGAGGAAGTCCGGCGGTAACCTGCTGGCCCACTAGCTGCGCAACGATTTCGGTGTCGGTTTCGGACTCCCAGTTGATGCCTGCCTCTTTCAACTCATCCCGCAGTGTGACGTAGTTCTCGATGATTCCGTTGTGCACCAGCGCGATACGGCCATCGGAGGAGGTCTGCGGGTGTGCATTGACATCGTTGGGCGCTCCGTGGGTCGCCCATCGCGTGTGCCCGATCGCGAGACTGGTGGGTGGAAGCTGCTCCTCGGCTAACAGTTTCTCCAGGTTGCCGAGCTTGCCGGCCTTCTTGGCGACACACAGCGTCCCATCGGCAACGATTGCAACACCTGCCGAGTCATAGCCGCGGTATTCCAAACGCCGCAAACCCTCCACTACGACGTCCAGCGCCGACTTGCCCCCGACATACCCGACGATTCCACACATAGGCGGAACTGTACCTTTTTAGGCCCTTCCGGCCGGTGCGCCAGCGATACTTGGCCGCGATGTCAGCCGATTCGTGGTACGACACTAGATTTCTGCATATGCCGGACGACCTGGAGCTCCTCGAGGCGTACGTGGAGCGCAGTCGGGCAGATTGGGCTGAGCTTGCTGAACATATGCCCACTCCGCTCGACGAGACGACGCTGGAGAAGGTGCGCGGGCTCGGCGATCCAACCAGCATGCTGGACGTCCGTGAGGTCTATCTTCCGCTGACTCGGCTGCTCAGCCGGTATTTCCTGCACACCAGCGAGCTGCACAAATCAACAAACGAGTTCCTTCAGTTATCGGTGCAACGGACGCCGTTCGTGATCGGAATCGCGGGATCCGTCGCGGTCGGGAAGTCAACGACGGCTCGGCTGCTTCGCGAGCTGCTCGCCGTCTGGCCAGAACACCCAAGGGTCAGCCTTGTGACAACCGACGGCTTCCTGCTGCCCAACGCTGAACTCGAACGTCGCGGCCTGCTGCATCGTAAGGGCTTCCCCGAGTCCTACGATCGGCGCGCCTTGCTGCACTTTGTGATCGACGTCAAGTCCGGCCAGGACGAGGTGCTGGCACCGGTGTACAGCCATCTGACATACGACATCGTCCCGGATGCCCAGGTCAGGGTGCAGCGACCCGACATCTTGATCTTGGAGGGTCTCAACGTGCTGCAGCCGGCGCGGCCGCGACTCGATGGCACAACAGGGCTTGCTGTCAGTGACTTCTTTGACTTTTCGGTGTACGTCGATGCGGATGCCGAGGATGTGCGGGACTGGTACGTGAGCCGCTTCCTCTCGCTGCGCGACACGGCATTTCGTGATCCGCGCTCGTACTTCACGCGCTACGCCGACTTGACAACCAGCGAGGCGGTACGCCAGGCGCGGTACCTGTGGGACACAATCAACGGCCCCAACCTGATGGAGAACATTCTGCCCACAAGAGGCCGGGCCACGGCGATCCTGCGGAAGGACCGTGATCATTCGGTGCAGTGGGTACGGATCCGAAAGGTCTAGGCGATGGCCGCTGCCAGTGCATTCATCCTTGGTCGCTAACGAAACTAGGGACGCGTCGCGGCTTGCTGGGAGCGTCGCCTCGGCCGCTGGAGCTCACGACGGTACGGTCGGCACATGACCCAGTACTACGCGACCTCAGAGAAGGTCCGGATTGGAGCCGGCACAGCACTCAAGTTTGGCTTCTTCGCAGCCTTCGGGGTCTTCTTGTTCTACCTGATCTTGTCCGTGGTCTTGGGCTTTGCCGCAGTCCTTCTGGCCGCCTCAGGCGTGTTCAACATCGACAATCTCCTGCCAGTGGGAACCGGTCTTTAGTACCTCTCTGCAGGAACGCACGTACACGTTCGTTCCTGATGCGATGCACACGTTGCAACGTGGGTAAGGCGCAAGGAGCGAACGTACACGTTCGTTTCCGCTAGTTGCGCGCCAGCCTCGCTCGCTGACTACGGCGCGCGAAACGAAGATTCGCAGCTCAGAGAGCTAGTGACGTCTTGACCGCATCCGCAAGGCGATGGGCGACGCCGTTAGCCGCCTCATAACTCTCGGCCTCCACCATGACCCGGACCAGGGACTCCGTACCGGACGGCCGCAACAGGACGCGGCCTGAATCCCCCAGTTCAGCTTCGGCCTGGACCACCGCCGCCGAGAGCTGCGGGTCGGTCGCCGCCCGGCTTTTGTCGACATCGGGCACATTGATCAACACCTGAGGCAGCCTGGTCATCACTGAAGCTAACTGGGCGAGGGACTGACCTGACGTCGCCATCTGGTTCATCAGGTGCAGGGCAGTAAGTGTGCCGTCACCGGTGGTGGCATGCTCCAACATCACGATGTGCCCTGACTGCTCCCCGCCCAGGATGAAACCGCCAGCCTTCATGGCCTCCAGTACGTACCGGTCGCCGACTTTGGTCTGCTGCACCGTAATCCCGACGCTGCGCATCGCGTTGACGAAGCCCAGGTTGCTCATCACTGTGGCTACCACAGTGTCCTTCTTGAGCCGGCGCTGCTCCCGGAGGGCGAGCGCCAAGATCGCCAGAATCTGATCGCCATCGACGATTCGGCCGAATGTGTCGACCGCCATGCACCGATCGGCATCTCCATCGAGGGCGATTCCAATGTCTGCATGCTGCTCCAGCACCGCTGATCGCAGCGAGTCCATGTGAGTGGAGCCGCAATTGTCGTTGATATTGATGCCGTCTGGTTGTGCATGGATGCGGTGGACTTCAGCCCCCTGGGCCTCAAAGGCCGCCGGTGCCACTTCAAATGCAGCCCCATTGGCGCAATCGACGACCACCTTGATGCCGTTGAGGCTGACCGCGTTTCCGAGACTGTTGACCAGGTGTTTTACATAAGTCTCGACGAGCGACTTATCGACCTTCACCCGGCCGACGGCCGCACCGATGGGCCGGGCCCATTCCTCGTTAAGCCGCGACTCGATGGTGTCCTCGAGCGCGTCGTCCAACTTGTAGCCGCCGCGCGCAAAGAACTTGATGCCGTTGTCGGGCATCGGGTTGTGGCTGGCCGACAGCATCACACCGAGGTCGGCATCGCAGGCCTCGGTGAGGTAAGCAATCCCAGGAGTTGGCAGCACACCAAGGCGTATCACGTTGACACCAGCGCTCGCTAAGCCAGCGACAACGGCTGCCTCCAGAAACTCGCCGGAGGCGCGTGGATCGCGGCCCACCAGCGCGAAGGGTGGCTCGCCGAGGAACTGCCCAGCCTCGGCAAGTACGTGCGCGGTCGCAACAGAAAGGCTCAGCGCTAGTTCCGCGGTGAGTGCCTCGTTGGCCTTGCCGCGTACGCCGTCGGTTCCGAAGAGTCGCCCCACTGATCTTTACCCGCGCGCCTACCTCTTGCTGTACTGGGGGGCCTTCCGGGCCTTCTTCAGACCCGCCTTCTTACGTTCCTTGATCCGTGCGTCACGGGTCAGCAGGCCGGCCTTCTTGAGTGCCGGACGGCTGGCTTCCGCGTCTACGGCGTTGAGCGCGCGTGCGATACCAAGGCGCAGGGCGCCGGCTTGGCCGGTCACGCCACCGCCGTGAATTCGGGCAATGACGTCGTAAGAGCCACTTACCGCGGCCGCGGCGAAAGGCTCGGATACCAGCTGCTGGTGCACCTTGTTGGGGAAGTAGTCGTCGAGACTGCGACCGTTGATCATCCATTGCCCGCTGCCCGGGACGATACGGACCCGCGCAACGGCTTCCTTACGTCGGCCGGTTGCCGCGCCCGGCGCAACGACCGCCGGTCGCCCTGCGGGGCCGTGCGAAACCTGCGGCGTCGCTTCCGAACGGTAGGCAATCTCGCGGTCCTCCTCGAGGAACGGCGTGATCGCGTCCTCGTCGACCGTCTCGGTGCCGGTGTCAGTCACTGCAATGTTTTCCTTAATTACGTGCGTTGTGGTGGATGGAACGCTACTGGGCGATCTTGCTGATCTGGTAAGGCTTTGGCTGCTGAGCGCTGTGAGGGTGCTCCGGCCCGGCGTACACCTTGAGCTTCCTGATCAGCCTGCGGCTGAGCTTGTTCTTCGGGAGCATGCCCCAGACCGCGAGCTCGACGGCCTTGCGCGGGTCACGGTCGAGCAGCTCGCCGTACGGCACCGACTTCAGACTGCCGGGCCGGCCGGAGTGTCGACGGGCAAGCTTGTCGGCCCGCTTATTGCCGGTGAGCGCGATCTTTGATGCATTCACGACAACCACGAAGTCGCCGCCATCCACGTGCGGCGCGTACGTCGGCTTGTGCTTGCCGCGTAACAGCGTGGCAGCGGTCACCGCAAGCCTGCCCAGCACAACATCATTGGCATCGATGACGTGCCACGACCTCGTGATGTCGCCAGGTTTGGGGCT
>JBKPAB010000211.1:0-6081 GCA_046726195.1 Actinomycetota bacterium | reverse complement strand
GGTCGCATCGGTCGGTCGATCGGGGTCCATTTGCTGCTATCGAGTCAACGCATTGAGGCAGGCAAGTTGCGGGGCCTGGATAGTTACCTGTCGTACCGGATCGGACTACGAACTTTCTCTGAGTCGGAGAGCTCGGTGGTGCTCGACAGTCCCGATGCCTTTCACCTGCCGGCAATTCCCGGCTACGGCTACCTCAAGGTCGACACCTCGGTATACCGCCGCTTCCGCTCCGGCTACGTGTCGGGACCGGTGACCCGGAGCGCAGCACCAACGCTGGACGCCGACGCCCAGCCCCAACCGCTGCTGCTGCCAACGTTCAATGGCCTTGCCAAGCCGGAGCAGACCGATGATGCCGAGCAGGAGCTGACCCGGCCGGAGCTCGGCAGGCCGCTGGTGGCTGAGTGCGTCGACCGGCTCAGGGCCGCGAATCGCGAGGTGAAGCCGGTTTGGTTGCCCCCGTTGCCCTCCCGACTCGCGCTGTCCCGCGTACTCAGCGACGCCGGACCGCGCGAAGAGGCTGCGCTAGGGGTTCCCATGGGCTTGTTGGATGAACCGGCGAAGCAGCGACAGCAGCCCTGGTTACTGGACCTGAACAAAGGCGGCGGCCATATTGCCGTGCTGGGCGCACCCCAGTCGGGCCGCAGCACCTTCCTGCGCACCCTGGCGGCGTCTGTGGCGCTGACCTACACGCCGCGTCAGCTCAGCATCTACGGCATGGATTTGAGCGGTGGCGGGCTGCTGCGGATCGAAGGTTTTCCCCAGGTCGGTGGGGTTGCCACTCGCTCCCATCGCGACCGACTGCTGCGCTTGCTGGAGGAGCTGCTGGGCATGCTGGCGCTGCGGGAACGGGTGTTTGCCGAGCACGGCATCGACTCGCTCGCTGCGCTGCGCGCCATACATGCTGCTGGTCGGATTCCCGAGCTGGTGTCGCCAGACGTGATCTTGCTGGTCGATGGGTTCGCCCAGCTGCGAACCGACTTCGAGGAATTAGAGGACAGCTTGGTCACGCTGCTGCAGCGTGGCGGCAGCTTCGGCATTCACGTCGTGCTGGCCATGACCCGCTGGAATGAGCTGCGGATGGCGCATCAGCCGCTGATCGGCACCCGCCTGGAGCTCCGGCTGAACGATCCGGCCGACTCGCTGATCGGGCGCAAGCTGGCCGCCACCATCCGCGCCGATCAGCCGGGGCGGCTGCTGACCGAGGACAGCCTGTTTGCACAAGTCGCGCTGCCGGTGCTGGATGACACCGACGACGAGTCGATGGCTGAGGCGATCGAGGCCCTCGCGGCGCGTACGGCCGCCAGCTGGCAAGGGCCCGCGGCGGCGCCGATCCGACTTCTGCCCACCGACCTCTCCCCGGACGAACTGCCTGATGCACTGGACGAACCCGAGATGCTGCCATTCGGGCTGCGACAAGACACGATGGAGCCGGCCTTCCTGGAACTGGGCGTACGCGACCAGCACCTGGTGGCGTTCGGCGACACCAGGTCAGGCAAGACCACGCTGCTGCGCGGCATTGCGCGCAGCCTGCTGGAGCGATACAGCCCGGAAGAGCTGGTGCTCGCCGTGATGGATATCCGCGGCGACATCGTGCGCGAAATTCCGGATGAGTACCTCGGCGGCCACGCCACCAGGGCCGCGGAGGCGCGTGCCCTGTCGGGCGCGATCGCCGCGGAGCTGCAGAAGCGGACCGTCGATCCTGCGGCCAAGCTGGCCGGACCCCGGATCGTGGTCATCGCCGACGACTACGACATCTTGGCCTCCGGCGGCACCGAACCGCTGAAGCCGCTGCTGCCGTACCTGCCTTCGGCCCGCGATCTTCGGCTGCATGTGCTGCTGACCCGGCCCGTCGCAGGCTCCTCCCGCGCGATGTACGACGTGGCGCTGCAAACGCTCCGCGACACCGGCGGCAGCTCGCTCATCCTTTCCGGCGAGCGCAGCGAAGGCCAGATCCTGCCGCAGGTGTACGCCGAGCAGATGGTGCCCGGTCGGGGCCGCTTCGTACGCCGCGGCGAGCGTCCACGTATCGTTCAGGTCGCCAACTTCGAAGGTGGTCAAGATGCCGCGTGAGCTGTATCTCGTGACGCAGTCTCCGGTGAGCATCGAAGCCTTGGTCGCGGCCGCGGCCGTCGTTGATGATCAATTGGGAGTGCGCGCGCTGTATGGCGGTGCGGCGCTGCAGCTGGTGGACGACGCCGAGGTCGCGGTCTTGACCATCGAGAACTCTCGGCTGTTGCAGGACACTATCGACGCCGCTGCGGTGACATCTCGTCTGGGCTTTCGTGATACCGAGATGTGGTGGACGGAGGCTGTCGTGCCGTGGGGCGCTGAGGGTGAACCTGGTGTCGAGGTCGTGGCCGGCATCGCCCGCGTACTCGGCGGTCAGCTCCTCCTCGAGGACGGAACATGATCAGCATCGGAGCGCGCGCCGCCGTGCTGAGGAGGAAGGAGGGGACACGCTTTTCGTCCCCGAGTGACGACGAAGTAGGCGGCTACACGGCGCGATCCGCGCGGAGCGAGCAAAGCGAGCGGAGCAATCAAGCCGCACCGCCGGCGCCGCATATCACGACAGTCCACGTCGCTGGCACTGGGGGCGGCGTCGGCACGACGACTGCGGCGGCGCTGCTTTTCCCGGCACTCAGCCAGGAGGTACTTGGGGCGCCGCAGCTTTATGATCACGCGGCAGGTGAGCTCGGCCTGCGGCTGCCCGAAGGTGACGACGTACGGTTGGTGAATCCGGGTCTGGCGCTGCACGACTCTGGTGCCCACGCCGCCGCGGCCGTGGAGCGGCTGGCGGATCCTCAGGCAGTGGTGCTGCTCGTCACGGCGGCGACTCCCCATGGCTGCGCTGCCGCCGACCGCGTGCTGGATGAGATCGTCTCCCGGCATGGTGTTAGTCAGCTGCGTCGGGTACTGGTCGTGGCAGTCGGGGTGTTCGGGCGGCACCGGATCGGCCCGCAGCTGCGAGCCCTCGGGCAGCGAGTGGGCACTCGCAGCGTGATCCTGGTCCCGCAGGACCTGTCCTTGGCGGCAGGTGGCCGGATCCCGCTGGTGAGGCTGGCCACGCACACCGTACGCGCGCAGCGGCAGCTCGCGTCGGTATTGCGGGAGCGGCTCCGCTCGCGGAGCCCCGGGTGAGAGCTGCGTTTCGCGGCTTGGTACGCACCAAGAGTGGTCGCGTACGACATGCGCCGATGCCGATTTCCTGTCGTTATCGACCACTTAGTTGCGTCATCAGCGGAGTGTCGTTGGGGACTTTCGAGTCAAGGCCGCGAACGCGAACGGGCGATTGGATTGGGACGTTATTCGTGTCCCTATGCGGAGAAGCGTTCCGGCGGCGCCATTCGAGCCGCGACCTGGCTTCACTGCCGTGGCAGTGTGCGCCGCCGTTTGCCGTCTTGAGACGGTTGGCGAGGGTCAAATTGGGTTAGAGAACACTCGTTAGCCGTCTCAAGACGGCTTACGAGCCGACAGCCAGATTCCAGGTTCCATCCCGGAAGAACACGATCAGCAGGCGCAGTAGCTGATTAGCTTGCGGCCTCACGGTCCCCAAGCAACGTGGATGCGTAGTCGGGTACGTAGTTGAACTTCTCCCGAGGCGGCCTCTGGTAGCCCGAGCTGGTCGTGAGTTGCTTAGGCAGCTCCACGTCAGGGGCCGGTACGTCGATGTAGGGGATGCTCGACAGCAGGTGGGCGGCCACATTGAGCCGAGCGTGCTTCTTGATGTCAGACTCCACCACAAACCAAGGGCTGGTCGGCGTATCGGTGTGGGCCATCATCTCGTCCTTTGGCGCGAGAGTAGTCCTCCCAGCGGTTGATCGACTCCACGTCCATGGGGCTCAGCTTCCAGCGGCGTACGGGATCGCGATGCCGGGACCGGAAGCGCCGTAGCTGCTCGCTGTCGGAGACCGAAAACCAGTACTTGCGAAGCAGGACGCCGTCATCAATGAGCATCTGCTCAAAGATCGGCGTTTGCTGCAGGAAGCGGTCGTACTCCTCCTGCGTACAAAAACCCATCACCTTCTCCACGCCGGCCCGGTTGTACCAGGAGCGGTCGAAAAGCACGATCTCACCTTTGCTTGGCAGGTGGGCGATGTAGCGCTGGTAATACCACTGGCCGCGCTCCCGTTCAGTCGGGGTGGGCAACGCGACAATCCGGGCGATGCGGGGGCTCAGATACTCGGTGATCCGCTTGATCGCGCCACCCTTGCCGGCCGCGTCCCTCCCCTCGAAGATCACCAGAATGCGGGCTCCGGTTTGACGCGTCCATTCTTGGAGCTTCACCAGCTCGGTTTGCAGCCGGAAGATCTCCGCCTCGTACACCTTGTTGGAGACTTTTGGCGGTTTCTGTTGCTTCTTCGCCATGGGCCCGACAGTAGTGCGGCGAACAGAAAAGGCGTTGGGGAATGTCAGCGGCTCGCCGTAGCGTTGTCGAATCTGACTGGCGTCGTTGCGCCCTGAGCCTGTCGAAGGGGGCCCGGCGTCTGCGGTGGCGATGAGTTTGGCCGCGGCCGTGAGTCTGATGTTTGTGTACGGCACTGGCGCCGTACATTCCGTGTCCGGCGCGACGACACAGTAAGGACGGGTCTGGTGTCAACCACAACCAGTCAAGAGGCGGCTAATCCTCAGGGCAAAGCGGCCTCGCAAGCGCGGCTTCCAGCGAGAGACCGCCAGGTCATTGGGATTTTGCTGATCGCAGCATTCGTCGTGATTTTGAACGAAACGATCATGAGTGTGGCGTTGCCGCACCTGATGCTCGATCTTGATATCTCTGCTCGTACGGTGCAGTGGCTGACCACGGCGTTCATGCTGACCATGGCTGTGGTCATTCCAACCACGGGCTTTCTGCTGCAGCGAATCTCAACCCGGACCGTCTTCATGCTGGCCATGGGCCTGTTCTCAGCCGGAACCTTGCTTGCGGCGGTCTCGCCGGGGTTCTGGCTGCTGCTGCTTGCCCGGATTATCCAGGCCTCGGGCACAGCGGTGATGATCCCGCTGCTGATGACGACCGTGCTGACGCTGGTCCCGGTGCAGCGCCGCGGCGCGGTGATGGGGAACCTCACGATAGCGATCTCAGTCGCGCCGGCAATTGGTCCAACGCTGTCTGGGCTGATCCTGCAGTTCCTGTCCTGGCGGTTCATGTTCGTGCTGGTGCTGCCGATCGCACTGGCTTCCTTGATTTACGGCTCGCGCCGGCTGGTGAACATCGGTCAGGCGGGCAATCAGAAGCTCGACGTGCCCTCGGTGCTGCTCTCGATCCCAGCCTTCGGCGGCCTGGTCTACGGGCTCAGCCAACTGGGTCGTGGTGCCTCTGGACCAGACGTAGCACTCGGATTCATGGCGTTCGGCCTGGTGCTCATGCTGATCTTCGGCTGGCGGCAGTTGCGGCTGGCCCACAGCGGTCGTAGCCCACTGCTGGACCTGCGCCCGTTCGGCTACCGGATGTTCAGCCTGAGCCTTGCGCTGCTCTGCCTCGCGATGCTGGCGCTGTTCGGCATGGTGATCTTGCTACCGATTTATCTGCAGACGGTCCGGGGCATCGGATCGCTTGCCACCGGGCTCATGCTGTTGCCGGGCGGCCTCCTGATGGGCCTGTCCGGACCAACCGTTGGCAGGATCGTTGACCGGTATGGGCCGCGCGTGCTAGCCGTCCCGGGCGGGGCTCTACTGACCTTCACGCTTTGGCGATTCAGCAGCGCGAATTCCAGCACGCCGATCTGGATGCTCATCGGCTTGCACATGCTGCTGATGCTGGGACTCGCCTGCCTGTTCACGCCTTCATTCACTGCCGGTCTGAACCCGCTGCCGCCGTATCTCTATTCGCACGGCAGTGCACTCTTGGGCACACTGCAGCAGGTGGCCGGCGCGGCGGGCGCTGCGCTGCTGGTGGCCATCATGGCTGGCCGAACTGTCACATTGAGCGAAGCGGGTCTGCCGGAACTGACCGCTCTGAACGGGGGTATCCAGACCGCCTTCGGGGTCGCTGCACTGATCAGCATTGCTGCTCTGGCGTTGGCCTTCTTCATTCGCAACACGAAGCCGCCGGTAGATGAGCAGTCGATGGCGTACGGGCCTTCCGCA
>JBKPAB010000210.1:0-24474 GCA_046726195.1 Actinomycetota bacterium | reverse complement strand
TGTGACAGACCTCGGCCGGCTGCTTTATGCAATGCTGGTGTGCCGCTGGCCCGGCGGCCCGGCCTTCGGCCTGCCGGCTGCCCCGAAGGTGGGGCGGCGCTGGATGACGCCACGGCAGGTGCGGGCGGGTGTGTCACCGGCCCTGGACAACGTGTGTGATCAAATTCTCGGCGATCCGCCGCGGCATCATGCGCCTCACATCCTCACAGCCAGCGGCTTTGTGACCGCGCTGACCAAAGTTCTGGGGAGCGCGGACGCCGCACCTGACCTGGAGCGACGGCTGCGGCAGCCGATCCCGAGCGTGGGTGGAACCGAACCGGTTGAGGCGGCAGCCAGCACCCAGCCTGTCTCTTCGCTGTTGGACACGACCGCCCGCGAACAGGCCATATCCACGCGGACAATTCCGGCGGCCAATGCACCGCCGACGACCGCACACAGGCCGCTGCGACCTGGCGGGCGCCCGTCCGGACCAGCAACCGGAACCCGTGGTGCGCAAACCAGACCTGTGGGCCAGCGGCCCGTCACCCCGCAACGACGCCCGCGCCGCTGGATCGGTCTGCTGCTGGTGCTGGCGGTGCTGTTGATCGCGGCGGGGATCATCTCTGCGCTGATCTTGGACCGGCGCATCTCGACCGCACCCGAGCCGAACACCTCCAACGATCAATCAAGCACCACATCGCAGCGCACTCAGCCGGCAAAGTTGACCATTAAAGCTGCGCGGGACTTCGATCCGCAGGGTGATGACCAGACCGAGAATCCTGATGAGGTGCAGTTCGCCTACGACGGTGATCCGAGTACCCGCTGGCGTACCGTGCAGTACTTCGGAAATCCCAAACTGGGCAATCTGAAGCGCGGCGTCGGCCTCGTTCTTGATCTTGAGACGCCGCAGCCGGTGCGCTCGGTCCAGCTAACCCTGAGCGGCACCGGTACGAGCGTCCAGTTCCGGGTCCCGGAGTCTGATCCGGCTCAGACCGCGGGTCCGCCGATGAGTTCGGACAAGCTGTGGCGTACGGTGGCCGCCGAGTCGAACGCAGGCGGATCGGCGACCCTGACCGCCGAGCAGGGCGTGACTACCCGGTATGTCCTGGTGTATCTGACCTCGCTGCCGAAGGAGGGGACAGGCTACCGCGGCGGCATTTACGAGGTCGAGGTATCGCGGTGACGGACGCGAGTCCTAGGTTTCATAAAATGCCGAATCCGCTCGAGGTGTCCTATAACTGGCGGACCCCCGTGACCTTCGCCAGCCTCGCCGCCGCGATCTGCATAGCAATACTGCTGCGCGGTCGGGTGAACGGGTGGCTGCCCGCGCTGCTGGTCGTGGTCGGCCTGTGGGCGCTAGTGATCGGGCTCATCTACCTGCGGACCAGGGCCTATCTGATGGTGGACGGGTCGCGGCTCACCGTTCGGCGCTACCGGACGTTCCACACCATTGAGGCTGCTGATGTGGTTGCGGTTCAGGAGTTCCAGACGCCGAACGGGCCCTGCTACCGGCTGACCGTACGCCGGCCCGACGGGAGCGCGGGCCGAGTAGTCGCTCCGGTGGCCCTTTTGCGCGGCGGCCATTCGGCCTTCTTAACCTGGATATTGACTCGTGCACCGCAGGCGGAGCTTGACAAGGCCACTCTCAAGACCGTGGCTCGGTTGCGGACTCTAGGACACATAGCCTCGGAATAGGTTGTCTGCCAAGGCCGTTTCGCGGAGGTAGGGTTTACACCCCGAGTAGCCATTCACGAAGGACACAATGAGCAGCGAATCCGTAAGGGATGTCATCATCGTCGGGAGCGGGCCGGCCGGCTATACCGCCGCCATCTACGCCGCCCGGGCGGATCTGAAACCGCTGGTGTTCGAGGGTGAGATCGACGCTGGCGGCGCCTTGATGACCACCACGGATGTGGAGAACTTTCCAGGCTTCCCTGACGGCATCATGGGGCCCGACCTGATGGAGAAGATGCGTGCCCAGGCCGAGCGATTCGGTGCCGAGATTGTTACCGAGGACGTTGTCGAGATGGACCTGACCGGCGACATCAAGATCGTCAAAGACGGCTACGGCAATACCTTTTACGCGCGTACGGTGATCTTGGCCATGGGCTCTGGTTACCGCAAGCTGGGTCTGGAGGGTGAAGATCGGCTGTCCGGGCATGGTGTCTCCTGGTGCGCCACATGTGATGGATTCTTCTTCCGTGACAAGGACATCGCGGTGATCGGCGGTGGCGACTCCGCGATGGAGGAGGCCATCTTCCTCACTCGATTCGCCAAATCGGTAACCATCGTGCACCGGCGTGACGAGCTGCGGGCCAGCAAGATCATGGCCGCCCGGGCCTTCAAGAATCCCAAGATCAGTTTCGCTTGGAATTCTGTGGTTACCGAGATTCATGGCGGCAAGACACTGAGCGGGCTCACTTTGCAAGACACCATCACCGGTGAGAAGCGTGAGCTGCCGGTCACCGGGCTGTTCATTGCGATTGGCCACGATCCGCGATCGGAGCTGGTGAAAGGCCAGGTTGATCTGGATCCTGAAGGTTATGTGATCTGCCACGGCACGACGACCAAGACCAACCTGGCCGGAGTGTTCGCTTCCGGGGACCTGGTCGACCACACCTACCGGCAAGCGGTTACGGCTGCCGGCACCGGCTGCGCGGCCGCCCTGGACGCAGAGCGGTACTTGACAGCACTCCACCACGCCGACCACCCTGCCGCCAGCGACGAAGCCCTGCTGAGTACTGCGGCCAGCTAATCCGCTCGCGTCGCCGTTTTGTCAGGGGGCGCCTGCAGACTGATGCGCAGAGAGGAGATTCCATGGGTGCAGTAACTGAGGTGACCGACGCCACGTTTAACGAGATGGTCCTGAAGTCGGACAAGCCGGTCATGGTGGATTTCTGGGCCGATTGGTGCGGACCGTGCAAGCAGGTGTCGCCGATCATCGAGGAACTGGCAAGGGCGCACGGCGACAAGGTGCGGTTCGTCAAGATGGATACCAACACCAATCCGGTGACCCCGGCCAACAACTATGTGCTGGGCCTGCCGACGATTCAGGTTTACGTCGGCGGGGAGCTCGTGAAGGCGTTCAAAGGCGCGAAGTCGAAGTCAGTGCTGCTCGGGGCGATTGAGGAATATCTGTAAGCGCCAGTGCCATGGCCCCCATTAGTGAGCAGATGCCGCTTCCCAGCACATACGGGTCTCCCAACAAGCTCCTCGAGTGGGGGTCGGTTGAGCAGCGGCTGATCGAGTCCCCCCATTACTGGCTCGCCACCATCTGCCATGACGGCAGGCCCCATGTGGTGCCGGTGGATGGGATGTGGCTTGATGGCGGCTGCTACTTCGGCGGCGACCCGGCGACCGTACACATCCGGAACCTGCGCCGCGATGGCCGCGCGACGCTGCACCTGGAGGACGGCGAGTCAGCGGTCATCGTCGAAGGCACAGCCGAGTGGGTGACGCCGTCCCAGACGGTGGCACGCCGCCTTGCGGCCGCAGCCGAGTCAAAGTACGGCTATCCTCAGTCGGCCGCCGAGTATCTGACAGGCGTGTGGCGGCTGCAACCTGCCAAGGTATTGGCATGGACTCAGCTGTATGCGGACGCGACGCGCTTCCGCTTCGATGCGGCGGACTAACAGTGGCTTAGCTCGCGTGCTCAGCTGGCGGAATGTTGTGATTGAGCCGGAAGAAGTTGTCCGGGTCGTACTTCCGCTTCACCGACTGCAGGCGTCCTAGGTTCGCACCAAACGTATCCCTGACGGACTGGACTCCGTCCTCATACAGTCCGGGGAAGTTGAAGTATTCGCGATCACTAGAGAATGGCTCGAGCGCACGAAAGACCTCCCTTCCCCATTCGATGCATGCTGCGTCATCCTCCGGGTTTTCCCAGTTGGCCTCGATTCCAATGAGGTACGGTGCGGAACGATCACCGAAGGCTGTGTTCTGCGGTGGTACGCGGCTGAAGGCCCCTCCGAGTTGCCAAACATCCAAGGTGGAGTGGTGTGACGGACTGGCTTCGTTGAACCTGACGAGGGTGTCCATCGCTTCCGCAGACAGTTCGTTGAGATACCTGGATTTCCAGTAGTAGCGCATCTCATGGGCCGGGTAGTCGGCGTCGAAGAAACGTTGCACCTCAAGGTAGGGAGTCGCTTCGCTCAGATCAGCTATTGGTGAGCCATAGTCCCGCAACGACTGCAACGCGGCTTCACCCTCCCCCGCGTCACCGGCATACATCGCGAGGTAAACGACAATCGGTGCGCCGTGGTGCTCGGCCGGAATCTCGGAAATCTCTGGCGCATGCCAGAGGATGGCGAAGGAGCTGATGTCATCGGATGCTGCTTCGCTCCATTCGCGATAGAAATGCAGTGCTGCTTGAGCGTCCATTCCCGTGCCCGGATGAATGACGAAAGCGAAGAACACGTTCAGGCCGACGGGATAGGCGCGGAACTCAAATGAGGTCACTACACCGAAGTTGCCGCCCCCACCCTGCAACGCCCATAACAAGTCGGGGTTGTTTTCGCTGCTTGCTGTGACGAGTTCGCCGTCAGCAGTTACGACATCGGCGGAGATGAGATTGTCACAGCTAAGTCCGTATTTGCGGCGGAGCCAACCGATGCCCCCGGCCAGTGTCAAACCAGCGATTCCGGTCTCGGTGACGACGCCCATGGGTACGGCCAGCCCGAACAGCTGCGACTCGTGGTCAAGCTCACCGATGGTCACGCCGCCTTCTGCCCGGACCGTCTGGGCCAGAGGATCGACTCGAACACCCTTCATCAGGGATAGGTCAACCACCAGCCCGTCATCACATACCGCATTTCCAGCAGCATTGTGGCCCCCACCTCGTACAGCAACGAGCAGCTCGTGCTCCTTGGCGAAGTTCACCGATGTGACGACGTCGGCGACGCCTGCACATTGGACGATAAGCGCTGGGTGTTTGTCGACCATCCCGTTCCAGACGGCACGGGCGCCGTCATAGTCCGTGTCCGAGGGCTGCACCAACCTCCCTCGCAACGCCTCCGCCAGAGCCGTGACGGCCTGCTCTGAGAGGGTGGTGGGCTGTCCGTCACGCGTGCGCAACTCGGTCTCAGACACTCCAATCTCCATCCAGGCGCTTGGTCGACCTGACCAGCCTATGGCTGCCGCTTGGCCGCGTACCCCGAGCGGCTTCCCTTGCGCTCTCGCGGTCAGGTCGACCAGACTGAGCCTGAGTTATTTCGGACATCGCTCGCTCAGGAGGGTGTCCTTGCCCGCTACGACGCCGAGCGCTGAGGACCACAGCAGGCTGCTGCGCGATTATGCCGACGCGACCGAGCAGTTCAGGGCCACTAATGAGGTGCTCGCCGCACTCGGCCGGTCGACCTCCGACCCCGACGCGGTGCTCGACACCGTCGTCGAAAGCGCTCGGCGGCTCTGCCGAGGCCACACTGCCGCGATCTACCTGATTGAGGGCGGCATGTTCCGGTTGGCGTCCTCCGCCGGTCTGTCGCAGGAGTTCGTCCGCAACGTGACCGACTTCCCGATGGAGGTGAACCGTGGCACCGTCATCGGACGGGCGGCTGTAGAACGCCGGGTCCAGAAGGTCAGCGACGTGCTCACCGACACCGAATACGCGCGCAGCGATGTGCAGCAGACGGGCGGCATCCGAAGCTCGATGTCGGCCCCGCTGCTGCTTGACGGCGAGGTCGTTGGAGGCCTTTCAATATTCCGCACCGAGGTCGACCCCTTCGACGACCGGGAGGAGGCGCTACTGGAGGTCTTCGCCGCGCAGGCCGCCGTCGTGGTCCGCAATGTCCACCTGATGAGGGCGTTGGAGGAGCGAAGTGCGGAGCTGGCGCGGCGGGTGGAGCAGCTGGAGGCCTTGAGTGACGTCGGCCAGATGGTCGGCTCCAGCCTGGTGCTCGACGAGGTGCTGTCCAACATCATCAAGAACGCGGTTCGCTTCTCCGGCTGCGACAGCGGCTCGATCATGGAGTACGTCGAGGAAGAGCGGTGCTTCTCAGTTCGCAGCGCTTACGCGAGCAGTCCCGAGCTGCTGGCGCGATTGCGCACCACCCGGATCGAGCTGGATAACACCCTGGTTGGCCGAGCAGCGCTGGAAGGCCACCCGATCGCCGTCCCCAACCTGGACCTGGTCAACCTCGATCCTCACCTCCAGGTTTTGTACGACGACGGCTGGCGGTCCGTGCTCGCCGTCCCGGTCCTTCGCGATGGCCGCATTATCGGTGCTCTCGTGGTTCGCCGTAGAACGCCGGGAGAGTTTTCCGAGGAGACGTCGGAATTCCTTGAGACCTTTGCAAGCCAGTCGGCGATGGCGGTCGGCAACGCCCAGCTGTTCCGGGAGCTGCAGCAGAAGAGCGCCGAGCTGCAGGTGATGAGCCAGCACAAGTCCGATTTCCTGGCCAGCATGTCGCACGAGCTGCGGACCCCACTGAATGCGGTGATCGGATTCTCGGAGGTGCTGCTGGAACGCCTCTTCGGTGAGCTGAACGACCGGCAGGACGAATACCTGCGTGACATCCTGAGTTCGGGCAAGCACCTACTCGCCCTGCTCAACGAGATCCTCGACCTGTCGAAGGTTGAAGCAGGTCGAATGGAGCTTGAGATTTCCACGGTCTCGGTGCCGGCGGCGATCGAGCACGCGATCTCGATGGTGCGCGAGCGGGCAGCCCAGCACCGGATCACGATCAACTCCTCGGTCGAGGAGACCATCGACCGGATTGAGTCCGACGAGCTGCGACTGCGTCAGGTCCTGGTGAACCTGCTGAGCAACGCAGTCAAGTTCAGCCCCGACGGTGGGCGGGTCGACGTCAGTGCTGAGCCGGTCGGCAACGAGCTGGTGATCACAGTCCGCGACAACGGTCCAGGCATTGCCCGAGAAGACTGGGAACCGATCTTCGAGTCGTTCCAGCAAGGTCGTCGCGGCCCCCCGCGCGAGGAGGGGACCGGGCTCGGACTGACGCTGTGCCGCAAGATCATGACCTTACTGGGTGGACGAATCTGGCTCGAGTCCGAGGTCGGGGTGGGCAGCGCCTTCCACGTGGGCCTGCCGTTGGAGCGGACCGTCGCCGCAGTCAGTACCGGCGAGGGCGAGCATGTGGACGGTCGCCGATCCGTGGTAGTGATCATTGATGACGACCGGGCAACGCTGGAGCTGCTGACGGCTTACCTGGTCGGGACCGGCGTGCAGGTTGTCCGCGCACGTGACGGAATCGAGGGCCTCGAAGAGATCCGCCGGCGGCGGCCCGTGGCCGTGGTGCTGGATATTCGGCTGCCGGGCATCGATGGGTGGGCCGTGCTCGATGCGCTGCGCAGCGACGAGACCACCCGAGACCTGCCGGTGATCATCGTTTCGATCTTGGATGAGAAGTCGCGTGGGCTCGCTCTCGGTGCGGCAAGCTACCTGACCAAGCCGGTGAGCCGGGACGACCTGATCGAGGCCCTCCGCAATGTGAAGGTGTTGAGCGCATGAGCTCGGCGCGGGTCCTGATCGTGGAGGACAACCCGCTCAACCTCAAGCTCGTACGAGACGTCCTACTGAAGGCCGGTTTCGACGTGATCGAGGCACGCACCGGGGAGGATGGGGTGGCGCGGGCCCAGGACAGCCAGCCGGACGTGATCTTGATGGATCTGCAGCTGCCCGGCGTAGACGGCACTCAGGCAATGCGCACGATAAAGGCAAGTCCAAGCGGATCTGGCATACCGATCGTCGCGCTGACCGCGTTCGCGATGTCGGAAGACCGTGACCGGGCGCTTCGCAACGGCTTCGACGGCTACCTGAGCAAGCCCATCAGCGTTCGTGATCTCCCTCGCCAGATCGCCGAGTTGTTGCCCGAGCGGGACGCCGATGACTGATCAAGTGACTGTACTGGCGGTGGACGACCAGCCACCGAACTTGCGTTTGCTAGAGGCTGTCCTTTCCCCGAGGGGGTACAGAGTGATCATGGCCTCCTCCGGCGAGGAGGCACTCGAGCTGTTGCCCTCATCGGGTGCCGACCTGGTCCTCCTCGACATCGTTATGCCCGGTATCGACGGGTACGAAGTGTGCCGGCGGATCCGCCGCGCGCCTGAGACTGCGTTTCTTCCGGTGGTGATGATCACTGCGAGCGGAAACCAGGAGAAGGCCCGAGCCATCGAAGCTGGCGCCGACGACTTCGTCAGCAAGCCGTTCGATCAGAGCGAGCTGCTAGCCCGTGTGGCTTCGCTGGCTCGCATCAAGCGATATCACGACACCATTACCGGGCAGGCGGCTGAGCTGGCCCGATGGAACGCTGAGCTCGAGGCCCGGGTGAACACGCAGTTAGAGGAGCTGCAACGAATGAACCGGCTGCGGCGGTTCCTCTCTCCTCAAGTCGCCGAACTGGTGATCAACTCCGGCGACGACTCCGTCCTGGGCAGTCACCGTCGCGAGATCGTCGTGGTCTTCTGTGATCTGCGGGGCTTCACGGCGTTCGCTGAGTCGAGTGAGCCCGAAGAGGTGATGGGGGTGCTGCGGGAGTACCACACAGCGCTCGGCGAGCTGATCTTTCGTTACGAGGGCACTCTGGAGCGCTTCACCGGCGATGGGTTGATGGTGTTCTTCAACGACCCGATTCCCCTGGACGACCCCGCCCAACGTGCGGTCGAGATGGCGCTGGCCATGCGTGATCGGGTTGCGACGCTGGTTGGGAGCTGGAGCCGGCTCGGCCATGATCTCGGGTTCGCCGTCGGCATCGCTCAGGGCTTCGCGACCCTGGGCCGCATTGGCTACGAGGGCCGTTTCGACTACGCAGCGATCGGCACTGTCACCAACCTCGCGGCCCGGTTATGCGGCGAGGCGGATGCCGGACAGGTGCTGGTATCGCAGCGAGTCTTTAGCGCGGTGGACGACGTCGCCGTCGGTCAGTCCGTCGGCGCTCTGAAGCTGAAAGGGTTCAGCAGACCGATCCGCGCGTTCGAAGTGTCTCGCATGATCAACAGCTCAGCGGAGGTGCCTTCGTGACCGAGCTGGAGCCCGATACTCAGAGGCCGGCGCCGCGCCTGTCGGACTTGGACGAGTCAGAGCGAAACCGTCTCTTCGCCGGATTGCAGGAGCGGATGCCGGCAGTGTGGGATGCCATAAGACTCGGCCTGGAGGATGAGTCGGTCGTCGTGGTGCCGTCGGTGACTCTGGACCCAGCAGTTCCCGGCGCAGGAAGCCTGTCGCAGGCGTTCGAGGAGCGGTTGTTGTTCTTGCTCCTGTTATTGCGCCAGCCGTGGTTGCGCATGATCTATGTCACCTCGATGCCGATCAAGCCGAGCATCCTCGAGTATTACCTCGCGTTGCTGCCTGGAATAATCCCGAGCCACGCCCTGGCCCGGCTGACCTTGTTGCCCTTGGGCGACTCATCGCCGCTGCCACTGAGTGCCAAGTTGCTGGACCGCCCGCGAATGCTCTCGAAGATTGCCGCCTTGATCCCGAACCGGCAGCGCTGCCACCTCATTCCGTACAGCACCACCCGACTGGAACGCGACATTGCGCTGACCCTTGGCATCCCCATGTTCGCCTCAGACCCGCGGCTCGCGGAGCTAGGAAGCAAGACAGGCGGCCGACGGCTGTTCGCGGAGGAGGGTGTGCAGCATCCGCTCGGAGTGGAGGATCTGCACAGCTTCGAGAACGTAACCGATGCGATCATGTCGATGCTCGAGCAGCGGCCGAGCATCGACCAGGTGATCGTCAAGCTGAACGACGGTGTGTCAGGTGCGGGCAACGCTCTGGTGGATCTGCGGGGTCTCGCTGAGGTGGCTGACTCGGATCGTCGCTCTGAGATAGCGCAACGGGTCCGCTCGATGCAGCTGGAGTCACCCACCACGCCGATGGCTGCGTACGAGGCGAAGTTCGAGCAGAACGGCGGCGTCGTCGAGGAGCGGATCGTTGGCGTGGAGCTCCTTAGCCCGAGCGTCCAGCTCCGAGTAATGCCCGACCGGAGCGTGGAGCTGCTGTCAACTCATGATCAGCTTCTCGGCGGCGCAAGCGGACAGAGTTACCTCGGCTGCATCTTTCCGGCCGACCCGGCCTACTCGCGATTGATCAGCGCGCCTGCCATTACTATCGGTGAGCGGCTTGCCAGGGAGGGCGCCCTCGGTCGGTTCGCCATTGACTTCGTCGTGAAACGGGACGCCGCCGGCCGCTGGTCGGCGTACGCCATTGAACTGAATCTGCGTAAAGGCGGCACTACCCACCCGTTTCTCACATTGCAGTTCCTGACCGACGGGTCGTACGACGGTGCGTCCGGCCGGTTCCTACTACCCGGCGGCGAGCAGCGGCATCTGGTCGCAACTGATCATTTCGAGAGCGACGAACTGCGGGCGCTGGCGGTGGACGACCTGTTCGACATCGTGGCTCGGCACGGGCTGCACTTCGACCAATCACGGCAGGCCGGAGTCGTCTTTCACATGATCAGCTCGCTCACCGAGCACGGGCGAATCGGACTGACAGCGGTCGGGCAATCGCCTGAGGAGGCAATGCGCATCTACGAGGACGCCCAAAAGGTACTCTTCGCCGAGGCGGCGGCGGCCCGGGTGGAAAGTAGTCTGCCGGTGTAGGAAGGATTCGTGCAGCACATTTGGTACGTCGCCTACGGCTCGAACCTCAGTTGGGAAAGGTTCTGCTATTACCTCCAGGGCGGCCGACCCGACGGCAGTGATCGCGACTACCCCGGGTGCCGCGACGCCAGCGACCCGATGGACAGCTTTGGCTTGCTGATCCCGGGCGGCGTCTACTTCGCCGGTCGCTCCTCGGGTTGGCGGGCTGGGATCGCATTCTACGATCCGGAGGCCCCCGGTGAGGTGGCTGCCAGGGCGTACCTGATCACCGCCGAGCAGTTCGTCGACGTCCTCGCGCAGGAGACCCTGCGGTCACCCGGGATCGCCATTGACCTCACCCCAGCGCTGCGGGGTGACCGCTACAGCAACGGTCTGGGCGGCTACTCGATCCTGGTCCGGGTCGGTGAGCGTCGCGGCGTGCCCCTGGTGACATTCACTCGCGATCGGCGTAGCGCCTCAAAGCTGGTGGCGCCAGCCGCATATTACCTGGCGGCGATGGCAACAGGCCTACGCGAGGCCCACGGGTGGTCACCGACCCAGATCGATCGTTATCTCTCAGCGCTCCCGGGGTGCGTAGAGCATCGGGGCCCTCTTGTCCGCAGCGCAACATCTGACTCAAACGGCCAAGCCAACTAGAAGAAGTCGGGGCAGAAGGGTGGCTGGGGCCAGCTGAACGCAGCGGCCGTGGCCAGCGCGGCGCCTTTCGTTCGTTCCTCGACTATGCCGGCCCGGACAAGAGCGGCCAGCGGAGTCCCGCCGAGATAGATGGCGCTGAGCTCGCGTACGTTCATGATCAGATCAGGCTTGCGGCGAGTGCGGGTGGCCGACGCGCCATCGGAACCGGCCCGCAGCCGGATCGAACCGGCGTTGCCGGTCAGCAGCGGATCATCAACTCCGATGATCACGTCGAGTTCGCTGAGGTAGCGACGGGCCTCGAGGGCCCGCGGTACATCGATGAGACGCGCGTAGGTTCCGTCCTGGAGCTCGGCCTTAACCGATCGAAGATCGCTGACCAGGTAACGCAGCGGCTCATCAACCGGCGCCCCGTCCACTCTGAAACTACGCACCAGGTCAAGATCGAGAACATACCGCCACAGAGCAGCGCGCGCCTGCGCATCGGCGGCATCAAGTTCGTCAATGATCACCTCAGCACCAGGGCTCGATTCTTCCCAATTCATCTTGACGCGGAAGGCCAGGTAACCGTCTGGACGGCCGTGGCGCTCGTAATGCAAAGCGAATCGATACGCCGACCTGCCGTGCCGCCACCGTTCCGGATCGTGCCACTTGACGACCCACCAGTTGTCGTCCCGATTCAACGCGCCCACCCGGTCCGGCAGCAGGCGCTGATGAAGTTGCTTGATCACCGGAATCGCTTGATCACGCTCTACCTCACCGACCGAACCTGGACCAAGATCAACATCCGAGCGAAAGGCAGTCGTCTTGGTCTTGCCTGACAGATGCAGCCGCGGGCTGGCCTGGCCATAGCCGTACCGGCCGTATATCGCAGCCTCCGAGGCCCAGAGCAGCGCAATCGGTTCGTTGCCGCGCTGCTGAATGTCGTGCAGCTGGTGCCTCATCATCTCAGTCAGCAAGCCGCGCCGGCGGTAGGACGGCTGCACGGTGACAACTGTGACCGCCGCAACGGGAACCGATCCGCCCGGAACCGTCAGGATGCGGCTGTACGCCCCGCAGGTGGAGATCCAGCGGCCGTCGACCTGGAAGCCGAAGCTGCGTTCGGGTTCAAAGACCTTGCGATGGGGTTCCCAAGTTTCGGCGACATAGTCGTCATGGAAGCCGCGCACCACCGCTGCGAAGAATTCCTCGGTTCGCTCGGGTGTGACATAAACCAGGTCCCGCTGAGCCAGGTGCGGTGCGGTCCCGCCTCGGATCCCCGAACGCTGCACCTTTGCGCCAGGCATCAGGCCGGTGAACTTGTCGCCAGCAGCGACTCGCCGTACAGCTGGGCGTCGACTGGTGTCCCCAACTCGACCGTACGGGTCACGGTGCACAGCCGATCATGAGACTTCCGAATCGCTGTCTCGAGCACCTCCAGTGCCGCGTGTCCGCCCTCCGTGTCGGGAAACGCGACATCGAAGTCGACCTTGATATCAGTGATGTGGTTACCGTGCACGCTCCTTGTGTAGTGGCCAGAGCACGTGACCTGGAAGCGGGCAGGCTCGGATCGTTTGACCGTGATCGCGTCGACGTCCATCGCGGTGCACCCGCTGATTGCGACCAGCAGCAGCTCGACTGGCGTGAACTCGCCCCACCTGGGGTTACCGAACGACAGGGTGCCGCCGCGGGAGTTGGTGGCCTGGAAATGATGCCGCCCAAGCCGCGAGAGTTGAATCGAACGGTGCGAATCACTAGTCATGCCGCCAACTCTCCCAGACTTGTCAGCGTCTCAGCGTGCTATAGGCCGCTGAGACGCTGACAACTCGGTGTGGGAGGCGTTGCTGCTAGCCGGCTTCCCGGTGGGTATAGGTGGCAGGCTCGGGAGATTCAGGTTGCCGTACCAAGCCGGTGAGACGGTTCCAGGCTGCGCTAAGACCGGGCCGCCAGCGCACCGCGTTCTGCAGGTCCATCCGCAACCGCGGGGTGATCGGATGAGGACGTACCACCTGGAAGCCAACCGCCTCCAGGAAGCCGATCGGCAGCATGCATGACGCTCCGTCATTGTAGGTACCGACCGCTTCCAGGGCCCGGATGTCACGCCGCGCCACCAGTCCGGCGGCGGTGTGCACCAACTGCTTGCCGAGGCCTTTGCCGCGCAGCTCGGCGACGACGTGGGCCGACATCACAACTGCAGCGTCGGCCCCAACCGGGGTGGTCGCGAACGCTCCCAGCGGCGGCACATACATAGCCGGTGCCAGCGTGAGGTGCCCGATCGGCCGGTCGCCGTTGAACGCCATGACTCCGCAGTAGCCCCAATGCCGGGTTACTGCCTCGGCCCACTCCGGCGCAGCCAGGTCTCTGAGGCTTGCTTCGTAAAAGATGCACCGCGCACAAGATCCCGGCAGCAGCGGCAGGTCGGCGGCGGTCATCGGACGCAGACGGCGGGATCCCATGGGAGCTAGTTCCTCGGGCGGGGTCTGGCCAGTCCGAAAACGAAACCAAGGGCCAGACCAAACAGCACTCCGGCGGCGAGCCAGAGCAACCACCGCACCGGACGTGTGCCATTGGGCTTGGCCATGGATTCATCGTAGTGCGAAGGGCACCGCGGGCTGAAAATCGGGCGAAGATGCAATGCCTCAGGGCAATAAGGCAGGCTAGTTGCCGTGAGTGAGACTTCCCCAAACCAGCCGGACGAGCCGGTGCCGGAGCGGCTGCGGCGCCAAGACACGCGCCTCGACCACTACATCGACCGGTACGCCGCGCGCGCGCACGGCATGACGGCATCGGCTATCCGGGCTCTCTTCGCCGTGGCCAACCGCCCAGAGGTCGTCTCACTTGCCGGCGGCATGCCCAACATCACCGATCTTCCGCTCGATGTGGTTGGTTCGGTCCTCAACGAGCTGGTGCTGACCGAGGGCCGGCGGGCCATGCAATACGGCTCCGGTCAGGGTGAGCCTGCGATCCGAGAAGCGATCTGCGAGGTAATGCGTCTGGAGGACATCTCTGCTCACCCGGACGATGTGATGATCTCCGTTGGATCGCAACAGGGTCTTGATCTGCTCACCCGCATCTTCTGCAACCCGGGCGATGTGGTTGTTTGTGAGGCACCTAGTTATGTCGGCGCGCTCGGGGTCTTCCGCTCTTATCAGTGCGAGGTAGTCCATGTCGCAATGGATGAGCAGGGCCTAAATCCGACCGCGCTCGCCGATGCGCTCAAGGCGCTGCGCCGCGCGGGTCGTACGGTCAAGTTCCTCTACACCATCCCGAATTACCACAATCCCGCGGGCGTCACCCAATCGCTCGATCGTCGGCTGGAACTCCTACATCTCGCCGAGCGCGCGGATCTGTTGGTAGTCGAGGACAACCCATACGGGCTGCTCGGCTTCAACGGGGAGCCCATCCCGGCTCTGCGGTCGCTGAAAGCCGATCAAGTGATCTACCTCGGCTCTTTCTCCAAGACTTTCGCACCCGGCTTCCGAGTCGGCTGGGTGCTGGCTCCACATGCGGTGCGGGAAAAGCTGGTGCTCGCTCAGGAGGCGGCAACCCTGTGCCCGCCGGTCTTCTCGCAGTTTGCCGTCGGCTCATATCTGGCGAACCACGACTGGCGTGGCCAGATCAAGATCTTCCGGGAGATGTACCGGGAGCGGCGCGATGCGATGATCACCGGACTGACCAGTCACATGCCGGCTGGCACCACGTGGACCTATCCGGAGGGCGGCTTCTTCGTCTGGCTGACCCTGCCGCCCGGAATCGACTCGCACGCCATGTTGCCGCGTGCGGTCACTGCACGCGTCGCGTACGTGCCCGGCACCGCGTTTTATGCCGACGGTTTCGGCAGCCGTCACATGCGGCTGTCGTACTGTTTCCCACCGCCAGAACGCATTATCGAAGGCACCCGCCGGCTCGGTGAAGTGCTGGAGTATGAGGCGAGAATGCTCGAGATCTTCGGCACTGCCGTTGAGCCTCAAAGCGGCCGCCTGTCACTCGGACCCCGTGAGGCGCCAGGTCCTGATCAGACCTGATCATCATGGAATCTGGAAGTTGATCTTGATCGATGTTGATCACGATCTGTTGATCATGGAAGAGGGAGTTGGGTGGCCGAGAACGGAAATCTGCGGACAGTGATCGTGCTCTCCGGAGGCCTGTCGCACGAACGTGAGGTGTCGCTGCGCTCGGGCCGCCGGGTGAGTCAGGCACTGCGCTCTCGGGGTATCGAGGTCGTGGAATCCGATGTTGATTCCACCTTGCTGCCGCGGCTCGCGGAACTCACAGGGGCTGTGGTCTTTCCGCTGTTGCACGGCGAGGCGGGCGAGGACGGTGCGCTCCGCGAGGTGTTCGAGTTGCTCGGTGTGCCGTTCGTCGGCTCGGTTGGTTCCGCCTGCCGGGTGGCATTCGACAAATCGATCGCCACGACGGTTGTGCGCGCTGGGGGCATCCGGACGCCCACCCAAGTGGCACTGCCGTACGAGACGTTCCGGGAACTGGGCGCTCAGGTACTCGTCAAGGCCCTCGGCGACCAGATCGGGTTCCCCATGATGATCAAGCCGTCCCGCTGCGGATCTGCGTTGGGGTGCAGCAAGGTCACGCGGGCAACCGAGCTCCCGGCGGCCATGGTTGGGGCGTACGCGTACGGCTCGGTCGCAGTGATCGAGAGTTTCGTCGAGGGAACCGAGGTCACGGTCGCCGTGGTGGATCGTGGTAACGGCCCGATCGCCCTCCCTGCCGTGGAGATCCGGCCGGAGTCAGGGGTCTACGACTACGCGGCCCGCTACACCGCCGGCGCAACCCGGTTCCTCTGCCCGGCGGAGGTCGAGCCCGAGGTTGCCAACGCGTGCGCCGATGTGGCACTACGGGTGCATGCGGTGCTCGGCCTGCGGGACATATCGCGCACCGACCTCATCATCACGCCAGCGGGCGAGCCGGTCTTCCTCGAAGTCAACGTCGCGCCGGGCATGACCGAGACGTCCTCAGTGCCGCTAGCGATCGAGACGGCTGGCTGGAGCCTGGGAAAGATGTGCGCCGATCTGGTGCATGCGGCGGCAGCTCGGGGAGGCCGCGCCAGGACGATTTCCTTGGCGGCGAACTGAGGGGAACTCACTCGATGACCCGGATCAAGCAGGCCCTGGTCATCGCCCTTGGCATCGGGCTGGCGACTGCCATGGTGGTACTCGGCTTTTGGCAGCTGGAGGTCTACCACCGCCAGGGGGCCGCGGCCGCTGCGCGGCGCGTGGCGGCACCGCCCGTGCCGCTGAGCTCGGTGGTGCGTCCGGGAGCAGCGGTGAAGGACGGGTACGGACGGTCGGTGTCGTTTGAGGGCACCTACGATCCGGCCCTGCAGTTGTTAGTGCCTGCGGAGGATGGAGCAGAGCAGTTCCGGGTGCTCAGCGCGCTGCGGCAGTCCGACGGCAGTGTGGTGGCGGTGGTACGCGGCGTGGTCCCCGAACCAACCGCTCCGCCGCCTCCGGTTGGCCCGGTCCGGCAGGTCGGCGTACTGCTGCCCACTGAAGAACACGTGCCCGAGGCCGATCTACCGAGCGGTCAAATTGCCTCCGTACGCCTGCCGGCCCTGGCACAACAGTGGCCCGGTCCGCTCATCGACGGGTTCGTGACACTGTCGAGCGCGGACGCCGCGGCCCAGGGGTTGGCGGCGGCTCCGTTGCAGCTGCCCGATGCGCCAGGGCGGGTGCGCAATGTTGCCTACGTTGGGCAGTGGTGGCTGTTCGCGGCCTTCACCTTGTTCATGGCGTTCCGAATCGCACGAGACATTGGGCTGCGACCGGCCGAGGTAGCTGAGATCACAGACGAGCAGCCCACCGACCCGACATAGGCTTCAGCCCATGCGCAATGCGTGGATCCGCTACCGCATCATGGCCTGGCTGGTGGGCACCCTGCTGGTCGTCTTGGTGTGCGTCGGCCTGCCGCTCAAGTACCTTGGCAATAACCCCACGGTGGTGACCTGGACGGCGATCCCGCACGGCTATCTCTACATGATCTTGCTGATTACCGCCGTAGACTTGGGTATTCGGGCGAGGTGGAGTTGGCAGCGATTGATCTTGATTGCGCTGGCCGGCACAATCCCCTTCCTCTCCTTTGTCGCCGAACGCTCGGCCACCAAGAACATTCGGGCGAAGCTGGCTGCTCAGGCCAAAGCAGCAGAGCCCGCGGCTACCTCCTCCTGAATGTCGCTTTGTCGATATTGCTCGCTCGGCTCGGGTTGCTTCTCGATGAGCGCCACAATGCGCTCCAGATCGTCAACGGTGGCGAACTCGATGACGATCTTGCCTTTTGTCTGGCCGAGCTCGACCTTGACGCGAGTCTCGAAGTGATCTGAAAGCCGATCGGCAAGATCTTTGACCTTGGGCGCAACCATCTTGGGCTGGCGCCTTGCCCGAGGAGCGCGGTCCGAGTGGTCGCCTAACATCACCAGTTCCTCGACGGCCCGGACCGAGAGCCCTTCTGCTACCACTCGCTGTGCGAGTCGCTCTTGGCCGGCGGGATCTTCGATCGCCAGCAGGGCCTTGGCATGCCCGGCGCTGATCACGCCGGCGGCAATGCGCCGCTGCACCGTGGGCGGCAGCCGGAGCAATCGGATGGTGTTGGAGATTTGCGGGCGGGAGCGTTTGATGCGGCTGGCGAGTTCCTCTTGCGTGCAGCCGAAGTCTTCCAGCATCTGCTGGTACGCCGCTGCCTCTTCGAGTGGGTTGAGCTGCGTGCGGTGCAGGTTTTCCAGTAGCGCATCGCGGAGCAGATCGTGATCTGCAGTCTCGCGCACGATCGCCGGGATTGTGTCGAGGCCGGCCTGTTGTGCGGCCCGGCACCGACGTTCACCCATGACGAGTTCGAATTTTGCGCCCCCAAGCGGGCGGACCACGATCGGCTGCAGCATGCCGACTTCGCGAATGGACTCCACGAGCTCGTTCATCGACTCCTCGTCGAAGACGCTTCGCGGCTGCCGCGGATTGGGGGAGATCGAGTCCAGAGGCAGGTCGGCGAAGTAGGAGCCGTCGGGCACCGGCGCCAACGCCCCAGCCACGACTTGACCGTTGGGTGAAGTTGAGACCGGCTGCGGCTCAGTCCTCTGAAAGAGCTCACCCAAGCCGCGGCCTAAGCCGCGGCGCTCCGTACGTACGTTCATGCGCTCTCCTCCGCGCCCCGAAGGGCGATTTCTTGTGCGGCTTGCAGGTATGAAACGGCGCCCGCCGAGCTTGGCTGGTAAGTCAGAACGGTTTGTCCGTAGCTGGGCGCCTCTGAGATCCGAACCGATCGCGGAATAACCGACGCGAGGGTCTCGGCGGGGAAGTGACCACGAACCTCCTCGGCGACCTGGGCGGCGAGCTTGGTACGCCCATCGAACATGGTGAGCATGACGGTGCTGAGTCGGAGCTCGTTGTTGAGCTCACCCTTTACCAGGTCGATGGTGCGCATGAGCTGGGTGACCCCCTCGAGCGCGTAGTACTCGCATTGGATGGGGACGAGGATCTCGTTTGCGGCAACCAGGGCGTTGACGGTGAGCAGGCCGAGCGACGGCGGACAGTCCAGAAAGACGTAGTCGGCGTGGTGATCGCGCAGGTAGGCACGTAGGGCTCGCCGCAACCGGCTCTCGCGGGCGACGATGGAGACCAGTTCGATTTCGGCGCCGGCCAGATCGATGGTGGCAGGCAGCACCGTGAGGTTTGGTGCCTCGGGGGAGTCGAGGACATGATCAGCGAGCGCGGCGCCCGACATCAGCACTTCGTACGTCCCCGGAGTTCCGGGTGGATGGTCGACGCCGAGCGCGGTCGTGGCGTTTCCTTGCGGATCGAGATCCACCACGAGAACGGAGAGTCCACCGAGCGCGAGGGCAGCCGCGAGATTCACTGCGGTTGTGGTCTTGCCGACACCACCCTTCTGGTTTGCGATGACGATGATTCGGGTGTGAGCCGGCACAGGAAGCGATGTGGTGGGCGACCTGGTTATGCCGGTGGCAACGGGCGGGTCGTCGTCCTCGGCGGAGGGTGAGCTGAACTCGTCCTCGTCGAAACGTGCGCGTCGCGGGCCTGGCGGCAACTCGATCGAGGGCGGTGCAGTGGCTGTCTGCGCTGCAATTTCGGCACCGTGCAGGGATCGGGCGGTGGCCCGTTCGGGCCAATCGAGCGTTTCACGTGGAACGTTGGGCCAGCCGATCCTCGGATCGACCTCAACGTTCAGCGGCCAACCGAGCCCCGACGTGACCTGAATCTCCGCCACTGGCGGTTCTAACACGAAAACCCCCTCCTGACCGCTCCGCCACAAAGTAGCAATTTGGGGCGGCCTGTACTGGGCGCCGCGCCACAAATGTGACTGAGCACAGCGCCGCGAGATTCAAATACGTCCGGTGGGTAGTGGCTGGTCGGTGCATCGATAGCGGTCGGCGGTGGCCATGGGTCCAGTCAACGCCAACGTGGTCTCGCAGCGCCGCTTGCCAGGCGAAGGTTTTGCCTCTGTGGTGGCGTCGGCAGAACGGGTCTGTATTCCAGCCTGCTGTCGGTCCGTGCGGCACAGGTTTGTGGTGGTCAATGTCGCAACGGTCAGCGGGCACGGTGCAGGTGGGGAAGCGGCAGGTGCCGGCGCGGACTCTGACGGCCTGGGCTAGCCGGGCGGAGGGGTAGCGGCCGAGTTCAGTGACGTCCAGCAGCCGACCGCCGTTGTCGGTGAGCAGCCTCGTAAACACCACCTCACAACCCTCACCATCCAGTGCGTCGGCGATCAGCTCCTTTAACACTTCTCCAGGTATGAACCCCGACCGGTCGGCTAGCTCACCGGGCGTGTCGGTGGCGCCTAGCAGACTAGCGATCGGCACCACAATCCCGATCCGGTGCGTCCGAGGCCGTTTGATCAGCCTGGGCGTCATACCCGGAGGCAGCGGCGAGGTCGGGTTGAGCGGGTTGAGTGGGTCGAGTGGTTTACCGACCGGTTCGCCGTTGCCATCGATGCGCTGCAGCTCGATAGTCACCTCGCCGGTGTCTGGGTCTGCGGGCCGAAACGCCTGCCACACCGTCGGCAGGCCAGCGGCGAGCCGGCGGGACCGGGCCAGCAGACACCGTATGGTGTAGGGCTGCTCCCGCAACATCAAGGCGAGTTCGTCGGCGACAAATTCACCCGGCTTGGCCCGGCCCTTGCCCTTAGGTGAACCCGATAAAGCGGCTGCTCTCCTGTCGTCGACGATCCGGGCGTCGGCGTATTGCACCGCCGCCTCAGCCAGCCGCGCCAACGCCGCAGCAGCGTCGCGTCGCGCCTCCTTCACCGCGGTCGCGGCCGCGCGGCAGTGTCCCCAATGTCATCCCCCGTCTTCCGAGGCCTCGGTTGTGGACAGAGCTGGCCACTGGGCTTCGGCAAGCTCAGCAGCTCAAGTGCGGCCGCTGAGGCGTACCACGGTTGCAGGCTCTGTGTCTGGATGGGCTCGGGCCGAGAACACCTCCGCGTCTAGCTGTGCCGAGTCCAGCCGTCGAGCGGCTGCGGCTACCTCATCAGCCGCAGAGCTGCCCTTGAGCGCCAGGATCACTCCGCCGGAGGCACGTAGCGGATTGCACCAGCCAATCAGTCGGCCGAGCGGAGCGAGCGCTCGGGAAACGACCACGTCATACGTCCGGTGGTGATCCTCGGCTCGCGATCGTACGACCTCGACCCGATTGGCGATCCCTAGCTCGTCGACCGTCTGGATCAAGAAGGTGCTGCGCCGTAGCAGCGGCTCGATCAATGTCATCCGAAGGTCGGGCCGCAAGATCGCAAGAGGAATGCCAGGCAGGCCGGCGCCGCTCCCCACATCAGCCACTGCGCTGTCTTTCGGGATCAGCCCACTCAAGGCCGCACTGTTGAGTATGTGGCGCTCCCACAATCTGTCCGCTTCGCGAGGTCCAAGCAAGCCCCACTCGACCCCGGTCGAGCCCAGGATGTCGACATATCTATTTATGAGAGGGAATTGGGCACCGTAGACCTCACGTGCTGCGCGAGAAGGCCTCAGCCAGCACATCGAGTCCCTCGTTCAGCAGCTCGTCGCTGATGGTCAGCGGTGGCAGGAAGCGCAGCACATTCCCGTACGTGCCACAGGTCAGCACGATGACCCCCTGCTCGCGAGCCGTGGTGGCGACCGCGGTGGTGAAGCTGGGATCGGGCTCGGAGCTGTCCCGCTGCACCAGCTCAATGGCGATCATTGCCCCACGTCCGCGGACATCGCCAATGCGGTTGTCTTCGGCCTGCATCCGGTGCAGACGGGTGAGCATGATGTGCTCGATCTCCCTCGCTCGCTCCACGAGATTGTCAGCCTCGATCGTCTCCATCGCCGCAAGCGCCGCGGCACAGGCGACCGGATTTCCGCCATACGTGCCGCCGAGACCACCCACATGTGGCGCGTCCATGATCTCTGCCCGGCCGGTGACCCCAGCGAGCGGCAGTCCGCCAGCAATGCCCTTGGCAGTAGCGATCAGGTCGGGGACGACGCCGAACAGCTCGCAGGCAAACATCGCGCCGGTACGCGCAAACCCGGTTTGAATCTCGTCGGCAATGAAGACCACATCGTTGGCCCGGCACCATTCCGCCAGCGCCGGCAGGAACCCGTCGGCCGGTACCACAAAACCGCCCTCACCCTGGATCGGTTCAATGATCACCGCGGCCAGATTGTCCGGACCAACCTGCGTATTAATTAGGTCGGTGGCGCGGCGGGCAACAAGCTCGCCGTCCATCAGCTTGTCATCGCGGTACGGGTACGACATCGGCGCGCGGTAAACCTCGGGAGCGAACGGCCCGAAGCCGTGTTTGTAGGGCATGCTCTTGGCGGTCAGCGCCATGGCGAGGTTAGTCCGGCCATGGTAGGCGTGATCAAAAGCGACGACCGCCTGCTTCTTGGTGTACGCGCGGGCGATCTTCACCGCGTTTTCCACCGCTTCGGCGCCGGAATTGAACAAGACGCTACGTTTCTCGTAGTCACCCGGGGTCAGCCGGTTGAGCTGCTCGGAGACGGCGACGTACGCCTCGTACGGAGTGATCATGAAGCAGGTGTGGGTGAACAGCTTCACTTGATCTCGGACGGCTGCCACGACACGAGGTGCGCTGTTGCCGATCGTGGTCACGGCAATCCCAGAACCAAAATCGATCAGGCTGTTGCCATCGACGTCGACTACGACCCCGCCTCCGGCTTCGACAGCGAACACCGGCATTGTCGTCGCGATGCCCCTCGCAACAGCACCGGTCTTTCGCGCCATGAGCTCGATGGATCGCGGCCCGGGGATCGCGGTCTTCAAAATGCGGCGTTGCTCCAGTTCGGCCATGGACAAAAGTCTGCACCCCGCCCGGCGGCGCCAAGACCCGGCGTCCAGCACGCGCGCCTCCCGGAGGTGCTTACCGGGGAGACTCTGACCTTCGAACACTCAGCCGCTCCCCGCCAGTCATCGCTGTTGGGCTGTGGTGGCTGCGGCAGCCTGTCTCCCCTCGTACCTGGACCTGAGCGCGGCGCACAATGGCCTATGGCCACCACACAAATTGGCCGGGGAATCGCCGTGGCATGTCAAGGGGGTGGCAGTCATACCGCTTTCACAGCTGGTGTGCTCGCGGAACTGCTGGCCAATGACGATCGGGATATCCGAGGCGCTGAGCGGCACGTCTGGTGGTGCGGTTTGTGCTTTTCTTGCCTGGTCAGGGCTCCTCATGGGTGGGCGGCAGGGTCGACGCGTCGGCGTTTCCCGATTGGAATCGATTTGGGACAGACTGCAACCGCATGGGGTCGTCGAGACCCTCCGGGACGCGATGGTGATAGATACACTTCGCGCGATAGGCCGACTTGGGTTCGTGCTTGAGTTCAGCCCATATCTCAACGTCTTTGAAGCAAGCCGCGATTTCCGAAAATTGATCGACAATAGCGTACGGTTCGATGAGATCAGCATCGCCTCAACTGCGCCGCGTCTGCTGCTCAGCGCAGCGGAGGTGAGAACTGGCGAGTTCCGCATCTTCCGGAGTCATGCGATCGATGGGCAGCCCGCGGATGAGATTACGAGCGATGTAATCCTAGCTTCGGCGGCAGTGCCCACACTATTTCGGGCTGTTCATCTTGGCGGCAACGTCTATTGGGATGGACTATTTGCGCAGAATCCTCCCGTCCGGGATCTTCCGGACGCAGCCCGGGGCGAGGGCGAAGACGGACTTCCTCCTAACGAACTCTGGGTTATCATGATCAATCCCATACGCCAACAATTCGAGCCAAAGCGAATGGACGACATTGGTGACAGTCGCAATGAGCTCGCGGCTAACATCTCGTTCCAACAAGAAATACACTTCATCGGAAAGATCAATGAGTTGGCTCTGCGGAATTTGCTGGCCAACGGGGCCAAAGATAAATACCACCCAATCAAGGTTCGGGCTATCGCTATGTCCGATGAAGTGGCAGCGGGCCTGGACTATGAATCCAAGCTGAGTCGGAACCCGTCGCAAATCAGGCTACTTATGGAACACGGTAGAGAGCGGGCGAGGAGCTTCCTGGCTGACCTGAAAGGACCAGGGGCCGATGACCGTACCGCGATCTTGTCCAGGGACATCTGGGGCCGGCGGAAGGATCGGAACTGGACACCGCTGCACACACCCAATACCGATTAGACCGGCGGCCGCTGCGAGTCCTCGCGACGACTGAACACCACGAAAACGTTCCTGCGGGAGCGTCTCCCGGCGCTGAGCTGTGATGAAGTGGATTAAGGCCCGGCGCGTTTCGAAGCGCACTTCAGGATAGTGGGCTGCTGGTCAATCGAGCAGCGTCGCCGGCAGGCCTTTGAGATGACGGTCGAAGAACGCCAGCGTATGGGCGTTGAGGATGTGATGTACTCGATGGGCATCGATCGGCCCGAACAAACCGAGTCTCCTGCCGAACGGTGCGTAGATCAGAAGCGGAACGTCGGTCAGGTTGAGGTGGAACATCCTCGGCACCTGCACGAAGTAGCCATCTCCCGGCAACTCTCGAACACGGCCCGCATGGTGGTTTGATGTTCATCAATATCAGGCTGCGACCAGCGCTGGAGCCGCCACGTGTCGGCATCGCTGAGGATCAACCTGCTCGGCTGATGCTTGGTTCCGGCTGGCAAATTGTGGCAGCGTGAAGACAGCATCTTGTGCGAAGTAAGGGATGATGCCTTCTGCTAATGTCTGGCCGTTCAAACTTGGCGCGTTTGTGAAAGCGCGCCGAGCTACGAAGCTCGATTGAGAGAGGACATGCATCGGCTTCGTTGCACTTCGCGTTACTTACCCACACATCCCGCTAGTTGCAAGTGACGCGAAGTGCAGTCAAATAACGCGAAGTGCGGCTGCGAATGCGGGAGGGTCGGAGAT
>JBKPAB010000209.1:0-10880 GCA_046726195.1 Actinomycetota bacterium | reverse complement strand
TGGGGTGGCAAGGTCCACGGTGGCACCGTAATGCGCTGGATTGACGAGGCTGCGTATGTGTGCGCGGTCGGCTGGAGCCGCACCGAATGCGTCGCGGTGTACGCCGGCGGCGTCCGCTTCTACCAGCCGCTACAGATCGGGTCCATCGTGGAATGTCGGGCGCGGCTGCTGCATACCGGCCGCACCAGCCTGCACATCTCCGTCCACGTGCGATCCGGCGACCCCAAGACCGACAAGCTCGACTTGACCACACATTGTCTTATCGTGTTCGTTGCGCTCGACAAGTCCCGGCAACCTAAACCGGTCCCAAGGTGGAAGCCGCGAAGCGATGAAGACCTCGCTCTGGAAAAGCATGCCCGACAGCTAGTCGAACTGCGAGGCAATGCCCCGCCGTGGACATGAGGGCTACAGATGGCACCGGCTCCAGCGCGAGTCGCCGCAGTGCCGCTTGTCGGTGAACCCCGCACAAGATCGCTTAACGGTGCCCGCGACCGGCCTGCCTCATGCGAGTTCGGCGAGTACCCAGTCCAGTGAGGTACTGCTCAGGTGCCGGAAATCCCAGGCTGTCGCCACGGCGATGCCGGGTGCCCGGGTCGTGCGCCTATGGATGTTGAGCCTAGATGGCTTCAAACGATGGATACTGCGGTCGCCACATCGCCTCTTGGACCTGTTGGACCGGGTTGTAGCGGCGCCTGGGCCAAGCCCTCCTCCTCGGCCGCGTGCGCCACCGCGATCGCGACTGCAGCAGACACAGTGCGCAGGTTCGTTACCGGGGGCAGTAGGCTTGCCCCCCGCGTCGTCGCGTCCGACAGGGCGGCCACCGCCTGCGCCGTTGTGGTGATCATGGTCGCGGTGATCCGGGCCGCCCGGGCGACTGTCACACCGAGCCCAAGGCCGGGGAACACGAGTGCGTTGTTCGCCTGCGCGATGCGATAGGTGACCCCGCCGTGCTCGCCCGGGTCGAACGGACTACCCGTCGCGACCAGCGCCCGCCCGTCGGTCCACCGGATCAGATCCGCTGGCACCGCCTCCGCCTTCGACGTCGGGTTGGACAGCGGCATGACGATCGGACGGTCCACTGTGGACGCCATCTGCCGCACGATCGACTCGCTGAAAGCACCCGCCTGAGTCGACGTACCAATCAGCATCGTCGGTTTCGCATGCGCGACAACCTCCGACAGATTCGGCTGACCGCCCGACGCCGACCATTCGGCAACCTCAGCGGCCGGCCATGCGTAGGGCCGCTGGAAGTCGAACTGGTGCTCGGTACGGTCGTCAGTCAATAGACCGCGCCGGCCCAGCGCCCAGAAACGGCGGGTCGCGTCCTCCCGCGAGAGGCCTTGGCGGACGATTTCGTCGCGCATCAGATCGGCAATGCCGAGACCCGCGGTACCGGCGCCGTGGATGACGACGCGCTGGTCGCGCATGCGGCTACCGGCCGCGTTGACGGCGGCGAACGCCGCAGCCATCACGACCGCCGCCGTGCCCTGCATGTCGTCATTGAACGTGCACGCCTGATCGGCGTACTTGTTGAGAATTCGGCGGGCATTGCTCTCACCGAAGTCCTCCCAGTGCAGCATGGCGTGTGGGAACAGCTTGGTCGCGGCGGTGACGTAGGCGTCAATCAGGTCGTCGTAGCGCTGATCTCGCACCCGCGCATGGCGGTTTCCGATGTACATCTCGTCGTTGAGCAGGGCCAAGTTGTCCGTGCCCATGTCCAGAACGACAGGGATCAACCGGCGCGGGGTGCAAACCGGCGGCGGCGATGTAGACGGCAAGTTTGCCGATCGAGATGTCGATGCCACCGACGCCCTGGTCGCCGATGCCGAGGATGCCTTCGGAGTCGGTGGCCACCAGGAGATCAACCTCCTCCGCCTCCAGACCGTAGTTGCTCAGCGACTCCTCTACGTCCTCCAGGTGGTTGACGTCGAGGAACACCCCTCGTGGACGGCGGTATTCGTGGCTATAGCGTTGGATCGCCTCACCCACGGTAGGGGTGTAGACGATGGGCAGCATCTCCTCGAGGTGATCGGTCAGCAACCGGTAGAAAAGGACCTCATTGCGGTGGTTATAGTTACCACCGCCGTTTACTGGCGCTTAAGTTCAGTGCTTCGCCTTACGACTAAGCCGGGCCGAGTTCGTATGCTGCATCCAACATCGCTACTTCTTTCTCGGCGGGTAGTGGTTGGTGGTGGTTTGATGGCCCGTGTACGCCTCGGCCTTGGGGTCCGATCAAGCCCGGGGGGCTGTGTCCTTGGCTGCGCCCGCCGCCGCGAGTTGCTCGGCGTCGGCGTGGTGTGGCTCGGTGATGCCGGCCAAGGCGGCTTCGGATGATGGTGGCGCCGGCGGCTCGATGTCGTCGAGCATCGTCGTTTCGTCGAAGGGCTCCTCGTTGTGGAACACACGAGTCGCCTGGGCCCGGTCGAACTCACCCACCCACTTACCAATAATCACTGTCGCGACCGCGTTTCCGGCGAAGTTGGTCAAAGCTCGAGCCTCGGACATAAACCGGTCGATACCTACGACCAGGCCAACGCCCTCGACGAGGTCCGGCTCATGCGCCTGCAGGCCGCCGGCGAGGACCGCCAGGCCGGCGCCGGTCACCCCCGCCGCGCCCTTGGAAGCGATGATCATAAAGACCAGCAGCGAGATCTGCTCGCTGACCGACAAGGGCTTGTCCAACGCGTCCGCAATGAAGATCGACGCCATCGTCAGATAGATAGCTGTGCCGTCGAGGTTGAATGAGTACCCGGTCGGCACGGTGATACCAACCACTGATCGGGAGACACCCAGGTGCTCCATCTTCGCGATCAGCCTAGGGAGCGCGACCTCCGAGGAGGATGTCGAAACGATCAGTAGGAATTCCCGACGCAGGTAGTTCAGCAGCTGAAAAATGCCGACCCCCGTGGTGGCTCGCAACAGCAGGCCCAACAGCACGATCACGAACAACAGACACGTGACGTAGAAGCCGAGCATGACTTGTCCCAGAGCGACCAGCGCCTTCCAACCGGTCGCGCCCACTACTGCAGCGATGGCGCCGAACGCGCCGATTGGCGCCAACCACATGATCATGCTCATAACGCGGAACACCAGCCGCTCCAGATGCTTGACTCCGCGGAGGATCGCCTCCCCGCTGTGCCCGAGGACCTGCAAGGCGAAGCCAACAAGCAACGCGACGAACAGCGTCTGCAGCACCACCCCACTGGTCAGCGCGGAGAACAGAGTGGTTGGAATGATCGTCAACACAAACTCGGTGGTACTTTGCGCCTCGGCGGCCTGCGCCTGCGCCTGACCGGCCTGCGCCTGCGCCGCGCTGAGATGGAGTCCAGCGCCTGGCTCCAACAGGTTCCCGACCAGCAGACCGATGATCAAGGCGATCGTGGACATCACCAGGAAATAGGCCAGGGCCAGTCCGCCAACCTTGCCCACGGTCGCCGCCTTGCGGATGGAGCCGACGCCAAGCACGATCGTGCAGAAGATTATCGGGGAGATCAACATTCTGACGAGGTTCACGAACCCCGTTCCAAGCGGCCTCAGCGCGATTCCGAATTTCGGCCACAGAAAGCCGACCATGATGCCCGCCAACACGGCGATGATGACTGCGATGTACAGCCAGTGACTTCGGTCACGCTTGCGCGGTGGGGCTTCCGCTGGTGTTGCGACTGCGCTGTCTGACATAGATCCTCCCGGTGGTGAGGAGTGGGCGGGATGCTTATGGATCGTCGCGGTTAGTGTGACCGGCGTCACCCGTTGGTTCGTTACGGCCATGCTATTGGAGGGCCACAGCGATGGCGAGGACCCAATTCTGGGATCTGTTCGCAGGTCAACAGCGCGAGAATGACCCAGCATGCTCGAACACCGGGGCGCGGAGCCGAACAGGCTGATTGCCTCGTCGGAGCTGAGGCGATGATTGCCCGTATTGATCATGCTGCGCAGCATGTTGGCGTCGAGCCGGCGGGCGATGTCAAGATAACGGCGCAGATGCGAAGGCGGTCGAGATCAGCCGGTTCGTAGGACTCGATCGGGGGATAGTCGCAGATCTGGAACAGGCTGACGCCGAGGTCGGCAGTCCGGTCGATCGTCTCGGGAAGCGTGAGGGGGTTCTCGGCGGTTTCGTGCCACCGTCAGAAGAAGGCGTAGGTGCGCAGGCCGATGGTCATCGGGCCACCGCCGGCCTGGGTCCGGCCAACGCCTGGGCCTCGTCCAGCACGGCGACGAGCGGGGCCCGGGTCGTGGGCGAACCGGCACCCGAAACGCCGAACGTCGCAGATGGGCAACGATGACGTACGTCTCACGATCCACTAGGCGTGGCGTATCGAAACATGGCAAGAATCATCCGGCTGGATCCCGGGCGAGGTCATGCTCGCGGCGGCCCACAATCGCGATCTCACATTTGCCCTACGGGCGGGACTCGGCACGGCATTCATCCCGCGGCCGACCGAGCTCGGCGCAAGCCAGACGAAGGACATGACGGCCGAAGGCGATTGGAACCTCGTCTGCAAAAGCATCCTCGATCTCGGCCGTCGGTTCGCCGATGCATGAAATCGCCCAGGGGCGCCGCGGTCCCGTCATCGATGAGATTGCCGATCTTAAGCGAGAAAGACTATCCACGAGCCTCTGATGGCTGCTGCTGCGCCTCGGCTAACGGAGAGGACGACGACTCGTGACGCGAACCGCTATTTGTGCGAGAAGCCAGTACTTCCGTATCTCGCGGCGCGGAAGCTGCATGATCTGACTGCCGCCGAGGTCGATGAGTGGCTCCCGATCCTGGCCGCGTCGTTGAGCACCCAGGGTGTCAGGGCTTGTCTGAATCACACCACTCTTAGGGGGAGTACTTCGAGCAGCGATGGCTACCGGTGGTCCGGCTGCTGACGAGAATCCCGCGACAGCCACGCAGTTGCTGGTGGTCGCCACCAGCAACGCTCTGCCATTCATCTGCGGCCATTATCCGTCCGCGGAGGACACGCGACTTAGATTTCAGCCGGCGCAGTGGACGCGATCGCTGACCGACTGGCCGCGGCTCCGTTTCGACGGGCCGACGACTGACGGGCAACCGCAACCGCGCATGCGCCGAACCCGACAGCCAGCAAGGCGAAACCTGCCGCGGCCAGTGCGCGGATACCGCTTGCCTCGCCGAGCACCTCGAAGAAGGGCCACACTGCTACGGCGCTCGCCGCCCACACCGCGACGGTCCGCGCTCGCCGCAGCGCCACGCCAAGGAGCAGGAACCCGACGACGTGACCCAGCAGGTAGGCGACGACCACCCCCTCCACGAGCGGATAGGAGAGGTATCCGTCTACCAGGGCCGCGGCAGTTGTCTGATCCGGAGCTGTAGCAGCCAGGTACAGCAGGATGTCACTGCCCAACAAGTACCCGGCGCCCAGCCAGCTCGCGAAGACCAGCCCCGCACCGGCGGCGGCCAGTTTCGACACCCGGGCGCCTGCCAGCGAACCTGCGTAAAGCGCCGCTGGCGCAATCAACAAGATGAAGAGATCCAGCGGGATGGCCCAACGCATCCGGGCCAGGTGCGCGGCAGCCTGTGCGACCTGGGCGTACGCCGAGACCCCCTCGTCGATCGGACTCACCAGATACTGCACGAACTGCCCCACCGACCCAGCCACAAGACAGGTCGCACCAGCTGTTGCAATCCATCGAGATACACTCACGCTTTACCTTCCTGCCTACTTGGCTCGCCCGATTTCGGCGCTGACCAGCAGCTTCACCGGCGGTCCTGTCCCGCCGCCAGAGGCCCCAGTCCCGCGCGGCCGGGAAGGTCCTCGACGTTGCGTGGATTGATCTGGCGAATATCCCGGCCGATCAGGACCGGGGTCTCTATCCGCGGGACACCGGGCCGAGCAACTGTGCTCTTCAGGATGTACGGCCTGGAGTAACGGAGCTACACCCACACCATCCAAAGAAGGAGTAGAGATGGACGATGAATCGAGGCGCGCCGAAATCCGGCGGTTGGTCGAGGCGATCAACACTCAGGACATGGAACCGTTCGACGCCATCTACCACGACGAGGTGGTCATCGAATGGCCGCAGTCGGGTGAGGTGATCCGGGGCAAAAGGAACATCCGGGAGCTTCGCCTTGCCCGTCCGACGGCGACGCCCACCGCTACGCTCCGCCGCATCATTGGTTCGGGTGACCTGTGGGCTACGGAGATGATCTTCGACTATGCCGGAGACCGGTACTACACGGTGCTGATCCATGAGTACCGCGATGGGCTGGTGGTGCGGGAGACCTGCTACTACGGGGCTCCGTTCGAAGCGCCGGCCTGGCGGGCTCAGTGGGTCGAGCGAACACTGAGCTCCGCGGTGACTACAGCCTTCGACGTTCAATCTGGAGTGGCAAAGGATGATCATTTGCTTCCCTACCCGACTCCCTGACCCGGACTTGATGCCAGCCCTTGGTGAGCGGGCTCTATCCCGCCTGGCGCCTGTGGCACAGCCGCAGGTACGGAGGATGATTTGGTGGTGAACGGTCGACGCGTGCTCATCTCGGGCGCAAGTGTCGCTGGCCCGGTGCTCGCCTACTGGCTCAACCGGTTCGGGTTTCAGCCCATCGTCGTGGAGAAGACTGAAGAGCTTCGTTTTGGCAGTGGTGGTCATGCCGTGGACCTCTTCGATTCGGCTCTGCAGATCATCGAGTGGATGGGCGCTCTGCCGCAGGTTCAGGATGCTGGCACCCACACCGAGATCATTTCCTTCATCCGAGACGGATACCGCCAAGTCGATGTGCCGGCGGAGTTGATGTCGGAAGGTGTCTCTGCGCGCCACGTCGAGATTATGCGTGGCGAGTTGGCAAAGATCATCTACGAAGCTGGCGGGAACGACGTTGAGTATCTGTTCGGGAACTCGATCAGCTCACTTGAAGAGAGCCACCAGGGGGTCGACGTCACGTTCCTAAACGGGTCGCCGCAGACGTTTGATCTTGTCATCGGGGCCGACGGCCTGCATTCGATCACCCGTCAGCTGGCGTTCGGTGAGGAGTACCAGTTCCTGCACTTCCTGGGCGGCTACCTTGCGGTGTTTACGGTGCCGAACTATCTCGGCCTCCACCAGCAGATGCTGGGCTGCGCTGATGTCGGTCGCACAGCCGCTATCTACCCGGTTCGTGAGACCGGCCAGGCGCGGGTGATCTTGTTGTGGCGGACCCCAACGCTGCACGACTACGATCGCCACGACATCGCTGCGCAGCGGCGACTGATCCGCAACCTGTACGGCGACATGGGTTGGGAAGTGCCGCGGCTGCTCGCCGAACTGGAGAACGCCGACGACCTCTATCTGGACTCGATCAGCACGATCGTGATGGATACCTGGACTCGAGGCCGAGTAAGCCTCGTTGGAGATGCCGGCTACTCCCCCGGTCCGGCTGTCGGCGGCGGAACTAGCCTCGCCGTCGTGGGCGCGTACGTGCTCGCTTCCGAACTGGCCGCAGCGAGCGCTGATCATGTACGTGCACTCGCGGCGTACGAACAGGTGCTGCGACCCGCCGTGCTGCAAAGCCAGCGGATCGGCCCTTACGTCATAAAAACGTTCATTCCGCGCTCGCGAGTGCAACTGTGGGCGATGGCGCAGGCCATGCGGCTGCTCCCTCGCCTGCCCGCTCCAGCGCGCAGGCGACTCACCTCCTTCGGAGGTGGTCCTGCTGCGATGCTGGACGCGGTGAAGCTGGCCGACCCGAAGGCTGTGACATGAGCAAACCAACGATCTTGGCGGTCAATACGATCCGCAGGTCTTTGCTGCGATCACCCGCGGCTTTGTAAGTCAGTACGGCGTTGACTACCGCGTTATCCGGGCATCCTCGGTCGCGAGGCGCTGGACGTGGTGAGCGCAGGTCACGCGGCTGCGTGGGAACCGCCCCGCCGGACCACCGCCCAGGCCGTCGCTGGAACCGGTCCGAGTGCAACGCCGCGCCTCCAACTCGGGCATCGTGATGGTCTGCGGGCAGAATGTCGCCCTCGGCCGGCTTCATCGCTGGCAGACGGTCACCATCGCCGTCTCCGACGCCACCTTGGCCATCGAGCTGCCCGACCAGGAACCCAAGATCATCCGCCGCACAACCAGCACGGCGGTGCGTAACATCAAAGCTGCCCGGCCACGAGCGGGCAAAATCCAAGTTGTCTAGGCCCGGTGTTAAGGATCACCTGACACAGGTCCGTTAACCATCTCCTGCTTCAAGGCAGGTGCCTGTTCTGCCGTCGCCGCGTGGAGTGCAACCTCTTGTTCGAGCGCCGCGATCTGACGACTGGGGTGTGTTATCGCCCGGGCGCGGACGGCCCGCTCGGACGTTGACCGGGTGTTTGGTACCGGCGCTGGCTGTCGTCGTGCCAGCGTCTAAGTGCGGTGTGTGCTGCCTGCCGCTCGTCAAATCTCGCGTTGTCTGACGGATCGGTGGAACGGGCGATATGCCGGTCGAGGCGCTGTTTCCACAGGGCGGGCGCTGTCTGGAGTTGGCCTCCTCCTCCGGTGGGTCGCGGGTCTTGGGGATCGATGCCGTTGGCAGCGCGCCACACTGCGATTTCGCCGACGAGGGCGGTGCTTGGGTGGCTTCCCGGCGGTACCCAGATTGGCTCGGCGTCACCTTGGCAGGCGTGATGCTGGACTTGGTCGGCGAGGTCGGCGACCAGTTGGGATCGCTTTGCCAGATAGGGGCCACAGACGGGATGGGCCTGGAGCGTTGGTGGAACCGCCAGGGCAGCGGACCTGGGTTGGTAGGCGTGAGCTCTGGGAGGCGCCAGTCAAGGACGGCGGCCATGTCGCCTGCGGTTCGGAGGTCGCGTCCGCTGGCGGCTGTCAGCATGTGGCGGAGTGGGTGCTGTCCAGTTTCGGCCGCGAGGGCGAGCAGGTGGGCTCGCAGGGTCGGCCAGGCGGGTTCAGCGGTGAGCCCGGGGAGGTACTGGTCGGCTTGGTCGAGCTCTGCGACGGTCTGGGGTCCGAGGAGCTGTTCGGCTGCGACGTGGAGGCCGTCGGTGTAGCGCTGGACCGCCTGGAAAAGCCGGGCCGCTGGGTTGTTGAGCTCGCGCAGCAAGGTGCTGGCGGAGACGGGCGCTTCATCGCGGGCGAGGATCTGCTGCAGCGTCTCGGTCGGCGTGCGCGGTGAAATCATGTCGGGTCGGATAACGCTGTGGGAGTCGCCGTCGCCGACGACCTGGAGGTAGAGGTGGTTGGCGTGCCGGCCGCGGGTGAGCATGGTGTACAGCTGCTGGCGGGACTCCTGCCCGGTCAACAGGCCGTGCATGGTGTCGGCGGAGACGCCTTGGGCGGAATGGATGGTGGTGGCGTAGCCGAGTCCGGTCGAGGCGCGCACATAGCCATTAGGCAGCCGGACGGTCAGCCGGCTGCGGTTGTGCCGGACCGTGAGGTCACCTTGCTGGCTGATGTGGGTGATGGTCCACCGGTCGCCGTTCTTCACCCAATCGGTGGCAGTGAGTCGGAGTCGGCGGTCGTTGCTGCGGGTGATGATCACATCTCCGACACTGGCCTGGTTCCCGTCGGCCAGACGCACCTCGGACGACGCTGGGGAGTGGTTGAGGCGATGCTCACGGGCGCGACGGTTGAGGTCGGCGACAAGCTCGCGGGTCGGGGCCAGCATGATCGCGTCCAGTCCGGAAGCTTGGTCAGAAAGCCAAGCGGTGAAGGCATCCTCGGTGGTGGTGGCAATGTCGCCGACGTGGGTGCGATCGTGATTGAGGTAGAAGTTGAGCGCGGTCGGCTTGCCTTCGCGGAGGGCGAGTGATGCTGCGGCTTCGGCGGGGTCGGTGAAGCGGTGCAGCTCGCCGAGATGCAGCCCGCCGTGGGTGTGTGTGATGTCGCGGAGGATGCCGCCGGCGCCGATCGCGGCGAGTTGTTGATCATCACCAACCAGCCGGACGCTGGCGCCGCGTCCGGTCGCGAACTGGACGGCCGCGTCGAGGGTGAGGGTGTCGGCCATGCCGGCTTCGTCGATGATCACCAATGTTGACGGGCCCGACCGCGGCCGCCCAGTCGGGCAGCTCGCCATGGTCTAGGGACCAGGTGAGTTTGGCGAGGGTGTCGGCGCGGATGCCGGTCTGTTCGCCAAGAACAGCGGCCGCGGCCGCGGACGGGGCGAGGCCGAGCACCTGGCCGCGGTCTTGGGTCCAGGCCAGGGTGAGGGCACGCATGGCGGTGGTCTTGCCGGCGCCGGCCGGGGCGATCGCGAGCTGCAGCCGGGCACCCGAGGTGCACATCTGCCGAACCAGCGCAGCCTGCCCGGCATCCAGGGCGGTCCTGTTCGCCGCCATCTCCAGCAAAGCCAGATCCACCGCCGACTCATCGACCACTGACCCGTCCCGTCGTCCGGCGGCGATGACGAGGCGCTGTTCGGCATCGAGGATCCGCTGCGAGGTGTAGAGATCCGATCCGGCCACGGTGTAGACCGACGACCCGCCGGTACGCCGCAAGGCGTCCGGTTCCTCGATGTTGTCAGCCGGTGCGGCCAGCGCGACAGACCGGCGATCCAGCACCTCATCGACCAGCAGATCCACCAGCACACCTGCCCGCTCGACACGCACCTCCGCCGTGCGGACCTGCCGTTCGACCTCGGCGCGGACATGCCACATCTGCCAGGTGGAGCGGCTTTCCTCCATCACAGCCAAGACGTGGTCAGCCGTCTGTGCGACCCAGCGCGCGTCGGCGATCGTGGCGGTCTCGGCCGGCGGGGTGAGCGCTGTCTGCACCATCGCCGCGACGGCGGCCCGTCCGTCCAGCACTTTGGCGTCGCGGGTCTCCAAGGTCGCCTGCTGCGCCAACTGCAGCGCTTCGACCGCGGTCGGTGGCCGGCCATGATCTTCTTGGAATTGGATGGCGAGTTCGCTGCGGCGGGTGTTGATGTGGGCGCGGCGGGTCGACCAGCG
>JBKPAB010000208.1:0-25812 GCA_046726195.1 Actinomycetota bacterium | reverse complement strand
GAACGCTGCCTACATGGCCGACTTCGAGGAGCTCGTGTCTGTCTGCGCGCAGCGGGGACTGGCCGTCCAGACGATCAAGTCCATTACCCGGGGCCCGTGGGGTGATCAGCAGCCGACTGCCAATACTTGGTATGAGCCGCTCACCGACCAGAAGGCAATCGACCTAGCTGTGAGCTGGGTGCTCGGCCGCGAAGGCTTCTTCCTCAACACCGTCGGCGACATCCACCTACTGCCCAAGGTGATCGATGCTGCGGAACGGTTTACCGGACGTCCGGACGATGAGCAAATGAAGGAGTTGCAAACCGCCTTCGGACTCGAACCCCTCTTTGTCTGAGACTCACCTGACGAGGTTTTTCGCAAGTGAACAACAGGACTCGAACCTGTGACCCTGACCATTTCGGTGTCCGTCTTGGTGAGTTCCCATACTTGGTTGAGCGTCAGGTGCAGCGCTCATGGCTATCCGGAGCGGTATTAATCGGCTCCCGGTTGAATGAGTCGGTGCTCGTAGGCATAGATGACGGCCTGCACGCGGTCCCGCAGTCCAAGCTTCATCAAGACTCGGGCCACGTGGGTCTTCACCGTTGCATCACCGACCACCAGATCGGCCGCGATCTCGGCATTCGACTTTCCGCGGGCGAGCATGCGCAGTACCTCAGCCTCTCGAACAGTCAGTTGGCCAAGCGCAGGCGGTGCATCTGCGGCCAGCGGTCCCGCATGTTATGGGCGAACGTCGCAATTACTTGACGAGTAACCAGCGGGTCTAGGAGAGCGTCGCCGCTGGCGGCAACACGGATGGCGTCGACGAGCCGCTCAGGCGGAGCCACCTTGAGCAAGAAGCCGCTGGCGCCTAGTCGCACTGCATCGCGCACGTATGAGTCTTCATTGAATGTTGTCAGGACAACGACTTTTACGGTTGAGTCGGCGGCAAGGATCTGTTGTGTCGCAGCCAGTCCGTCTAGGCGAGGCATCCGGACGTCCATGAGGATCACGTCGGGTCGCAGGGTTGCGGCGGCGGTCAAGTTCTTCGACAGCCTCCCGGCCGAGGCGCTCGACATCTAGCAGGACGTCGCGCTCACGAACGCGCGCGGGTCGGCATCCAGTCGTCGCCGCACACCCCCGGCCTGGATTGTCATCACGCTGACCGTGTGTGCCACAGCGTCGTGTAGCTCTCGGGCGATCCGGGCACGTTCGGCGCCGACCGCCTCCCGTGCTCGGGCCTCACGCTCTGTGGTCAGCTGCGCAGCGAGCTCGGTCAATTCGATGTTCCGCTGTGCGTCGCGACGCATGAGCCGGCCGGCTCCCCAGGCAACACCGCATCCAAGCACCGGCACCACCACATCCAGCGGATCCGAGCCGAAGGCAGAGCCGATAGCGATTGTTGCTATCGCCGCAGCGATACTGATCGGATCCGAGGATCGCCGCCCCACGCTTCCGAGGGCAAGCAGGCAGCCTACCGCCACTGAAGCGGTTAACGCCTCCGCGATACCGGGGATTTGCGTAGCGACTGTGAGGGTGACGAACACCGCCAGGCACAACAGCGGCCGCGTCGACCGCAGCAGCATCGCGGCGGCGCCCACAATCACCGCTATCACGGCCGGTATCGGCCGGAAGACCACGCGGTCGATCGCGATTTCGAGCAGTCCCGTCACCAGCAGCGTGGCCCCCAAAGCCAATCCAACCGTTGGGAGCCTCGCATGGCCCGAGGGCTATCTCGGCATGCCGCCAGCCGCGTCCCCCCAGCGGCGGATCTGCGGACCACGGGTGTCCGCCGCTTGGGGGAGCCATAAATCACCAGGGCGGGGGACGACGTACCAGACCTCGAAGGTCAAGTCTGGTTGCAGGTCCATCCCTAACCCTCTCCAGGTAAACGAGGCAGTCATGAAACCATTGACAATTCGCGGCGCTGGCAGCACAGTTGCCCAGTCGCATTCCCGCAGGAATGACTCTGCACTGTCCTTTCGTCGCTGGGCAGTGATCCCTGGTTCACCGGCGGGGCGCCTGGATCGCCAATCTGGCTGGTCTGCTGGCTGTGCTGGGCCTGAGCACATTGCCCGGGCTTGTATTCCTCGACTATTTCGACGTGGCGGTGGTGCACGTTGCTGGTCTTGACATGGCTGTCAACGTCGGGGATGCGGTTGAGAAGCTCCCCGGTTTCGCCGTCTTGTCAGTCCCTGCCTTCATTTCCTCGATTCTGGCGGTGCCGGTGGCGACGCTGGCCCTGTGGCGCGCTCGCCTAGTGGCCTGGTGGATACCGCTCGTAGCAGCCGCAGCCCCCTTCGCTCCAAATTTCTGCCGGGTCCCGCGATTTTCACGTTCTCTGTGGGGGCGGTTAGCTCGGTCATTGTCGGCTGGGCGCTATGGCGAATTCCGGCGGTTGCCTGGTACGGCAATAAGGCCTCCGACCAGCTCGACGCTGCACGCACCCAGCCCATGACCGCTGGCTGAGGAGTCGGTCGATGCCAGAGTCAATGGCAACCTCGAGGTCACCGAGCCAAAGACGGCGAAGTCTAAGCGCGTCGTGCCGCTCTCTGAGGTTGCCGTCCGGACTCTCCACTCCGTGCGTACAGAGCAAGCCGAGGAGGGGTGATGATGGTGGGAACAACAGGACTCGAACCTGTGACCCCTTGCTTGTAAGGCAAGTGCTCTAACCAACTGAGCTATGCTCCCGGGTCGCTGCAGGCCTGCACGCAGCCGACAAGACTACTGTGTCGGTGCTGGCTCGACCCATTCTCCCTGACCTGCCAGTGGAGTAGGCATGCTGAACAAGAATCTGGCCGCGGCCCTCGGGGCCTTGACGGGTCTGGTCGGTCTGGTCGGCATGATTCGACTCGCATCTGGTGCGTTCAGCCACGGCATGTCGGCTTTTGCCTGGGTGGTGATCCTTTCGGCAATGCTGCCGTGGATCGGGTACGCCGCTTGGCGTGGCCGTCATGGGCATCTCCGGAAGCGCAGCGCGCTCGCAGTCCTGATGCTGGACCTTTTCGGTTGTGTCATGGTGTGGTTATTCGTCCTGGGCCCGGTGGTGGCCTTGGCTTGCTCGCTAGCCGCGTTCGCGGTTATCTGGGTCAGCGATTGGCCGCTTCGCCGCCAAACCAGCGAGACGTTCGTTCGTATCGAGGAGCTAAGCGGCGCAGATGATCCTGACTAGCCACTTCGCACCATTTACTTGGACGGAGCACCCTCTGCAGATAGCGCACAGTCCGAGTAAACGATGCCAAGTGGCGGTTCGGAGTTGCTAAGCCACAGAGAGTCAGCACACACGCGCGCAAGTAGAGTGGATCATTGTGGCTGGACCCGACTTCGCAGTCGCGCTTGCTGACCTGGAAAAGGCTTTGAGCTCGATTGAGGCTGTCGTCGACCCTGATCGCAAGCGCGCCGAGATCACTGAGCTGGAGCACCAAGTAGCCGCACCCGATCTGTGGGACAACCCGGACAATGCGCAGCAGGTGACATCGCGGCTGTCGGCATTACAGGCCGAAGTCGACCGGTTGGCTGGGTTGCGATCTCAGCTGGAGGATATCGGCATTCTCGTCGAGCTCGGCGAGGAAGAAGGAGATCAGGCCAGTCTTGCCGAGGCAGCGGACGCGCTCAGCTCGCTCCAGAAGGCGGTAGAGGCACTGGAGGTGCGCACCCTGCTGTCCGGCGAGTACGACGAGCGCGAGGCGCTTGTCACGATTCGGTCCGAGGCCGGCGGCGTAGACGCGGCAGACTTCGCCGAGATGCTGTTGCGCATGTACCTGCGCTGGGCGGAACGCCATCGTTACCCCACCGAGGTATACGACACCTCATATGCCGAGGAGGCGGGTATCAAGTCTGCTACTTTCCAGGTGAAGGCACCCTTCGCGTACGGGACATTGTCGGCGGAGCAGGGTACACATCGGCTGGTGCGGATTTCGCCGTTTGATAACCAGGGACGCCGTCACACGTCGTTTGCGGGCGTCGAAGTGCTCCCGGTTACCGAGGCAGCCGATCACATCGACATTCCGGAGTCGGACCTACGCATTGACGTGTTCCGGTCCTCGGGGCCCGGTGGGCAAAGTGTCAACACCACTGATTCCGCGGTACGGATTACCCACCTGCCGACCGGCATTGTGGTGTCCTGCCAGAACGAGAAGTCCCAGCTGCAGAACAAGGCGGCAGCGCTGCGAGTGTTGCAGTCGCGGTTGCTGGAACGCGCCAGGCTGCAGCGAGAGGCGGAGCTCAACGCGCTCAAGGGCGACGGCGGCAACAGTTGGGGGTCGCAGATGCGGTCCTACGTGCTGCATCCGTACCAGATGGTGAAGGACCTACGGACCGAGTACGAGGTCTCCTCCCCAGAGGCTGTGTTCGACGGCGACATTGACGGCTTCATCGAATCCGGGATTCGCTGGCGCCGGATGCAGCAGACCGCGGCGCGCTGAAGGTTGCATCCAATTAGTGGGCTCGGCGGGCGACTGGTGCCCTATCGCTCGAGCCTCATTTAGACTCGACTCTGGCCGTTTGGCGTCCGCGGGGCGTCGCAGCTGTACATCGGGGGAAGCTCGTCGTGATTCGCTTTGAGAACGTATCCAAGACATACGACAGTCAGCGCCGCGCCGCGCTCGCCAACATCAACGTCGATATTGACAAGGGGGAGTTCGTTTTCCTGGTCGGGGCCTCGGGGTCCGGCAAGTCGACGTTCCTCAGATTGATCTTGCGTGAGCAGCGGCCGAGCAAGGGCAAGGTGTTCGTGGCCGGCCGCGAGCTCAGCAAGCTGCACAGCTGGAAGATTCCGGCGATGCGGCGCCAGATTGGCACCGTCTTCCAAGATTTCCGGCTGTTGCCGAACAAAACCGTGACCGAGAATGTCGCCTTCGCCCTTCAGGTGATCGGCAAGCCCGCCTCGACCATAAGGCGTGTGGTTCCCGAGGTGCTCGAGCTTGTTGGGCTAGGTGGCAAAGGCGACAGGCTGCCCGAGGAGTTGTCGGGGGGCGAGCAGCAGCGGGTCGCGATCGCGCGCGCGTTCGTCAACCGGCCCATGATCCTGATCGCTGATGAGCCCACAGGGAACCTGGACCCTGCCACCAGCGTAGGCATCATGAAGCTGCTCGATCGCATCAACCGCGCTGACACAACGGTCCTGATGGCGACACATGACTCGACGATCGTGGACCAGATGCGCAAGCGAGTGATTGAGCTGGACGATGGGGAAGTCGTCCGAGACCAGAGCAGAGGCGTGTACGGCTACCAGTGAGTCCTGCGCAGCCGAAGCACGCGCCCGCACCCGGCCGTATCGTCACACCCGACCGGACGACCGCCGCTAGCCGAGCTATTGGGGATAGTTAATGCGTTTCCGCCACATCTTGTCCGAAACCCGCGCGGGCCTTCGACAAAACCTGACCATGACCTTGGCGGTCATCATGACCATGTGGGTGTCGTTGTCGCTCTTCGGCGCCGGGCTGCTTGCCAGTCAGCAGGTCGACCTGATGAAAGGCCGTTGGTACGACAAGATCGAGATCTCGATCTTCCTCTGCGCCAAGGACACACGCGGCGACCAATGTGATCCAGGCCAGGACGTCACCGAGGCCCAGAAAGACCAGATTCGGCAAACGTTGGAGGCCAATCCCGAGGTTGCGCCGGACGGAATCTACTTCGAGACCAAGCAAGAGGCGTACGAGGAGTTCCAGAAGGCGTACGAGGGCAGTCCGATCCAGGATTCGCTGACCGTCGAACAGATGCAGGAATCGTTCCGGGTCAAGCTCAAGAACCCCGAGGAATACCAAGGTGTGGTGAGCTCTGTGATCGGATTGAAAGGCGTCCAGAAGGTGCAGGATCTGCATCAGCTGCTTGATCCGTTCTTCCGGGCGCTGAACGTGTTGCAGTGGTCAACCGCTGGTGCGTCAGCGCTGCTGCTGCTCGCCTCTGCCTTGCAGATCGGCAACACGATCCGCTTGGCCACCTTCGCTCGACGCCGGGAGATCGGCATCATGCGCCTGGTCGGTGCCAGCAACTTCTACATCACGATGCCCTTTCTGCTGGGAGCGGTGATCTCAGCACTGATCGGCGTGTCTCTTGCCTGCTTGACGATGGCTGCCGGCGTCTACTTCGGGATCATCAACGGAGTCCGGGACTCGATCCGGTTCGTAGCGTGGATCGGCTGGCAGCAGACTGCCCTCGCCATGCTTGGTGTCATCGTGGTGGGCGTCGTGCTTGCTGTGATCCCGACCCTGGTGACGACTCGGCGGTATCTGCGGGTTTGATTGATCTCCGCCATTCCCTTAAAAACTGACACTCGTTCACCGCGCGGCTGGCCTGTACGGCGTGTCGGAGGAACTGGCGTCAGATTCTGAGGGTTGATGCCCGAAGGCCGCCTCACATTCGTCACAGAAACATCACAAAGATACTCAAATTACTCAAGTATCACGTGAGACTTCATATCTGATCGATGACGAATTGCCGATTTAGGCGTTTCGGTCGTTGCCAGCGAGCGTTGCTGTCCGAACTCTTGCTTAGACAACCCAATTTGATCGAGACATCGATCGGAAAGACGGGTCCTGACAACCATTGCTCTGCGAGCGTCGGAAATCGCGCGCCGCCGTGCTGAGGAGGAGTGAGCAGACGCGCTTGTTGTCTGCGAACGACGACGAAGTAGGCGGGTTCGGAGCGCGATGCGCGAGCAGAGCAAAAAAGAAGGGAAAGCTGTGGCTCCGGACCTTCCCTACGTCCCTCAGGACGTTCCGGACGACAGCGGAGCACCTACGGCTGCTGGTCGCTTCGCCAGGCTGATGAGGAGTGAGGACCTCCCCACGCCGCCTGCGTCCCAGGGCATAACTGCATATCTGTCAGCGGTGTACCTCGCCGGTGTCCATACCGTACGCACAACCGCCGCCGTTGCCGTTGCGACGATGCTCTCTCTTACCTTGCTCGCGCCCCAAGCCTCGGCTGATGAGCTCGTGACGCAGCGGGCTCGGGTCAAGCAGCAGATCGCCAAGACCAAGAGCGATCTCAATGAGTCCACGAAGGCACTCAGTGTCGCGGCGGTAGCCGTCGACACGGCACAAACCAAGCTGGATGCGGCGAGTGCGAGGCTCGCCGAGACCCGTCAGCAGCTTGCGGTAGCCAAGGCCAAGGACGCGGAGATGGCGGCGAAACTGTGGCAGGCCCGGGACGACCTGGCCGCCGCCGTCGCAGCCGTTGCCGCCGGACAGGCCCGATTGGACGCCGAGCAGGCCAAAGCTGGGCAGCTGATTCGTGACCAGTATCAGCAACAGACCAACCTGTTGCCGATCGCAGTTCTGGTGGCTCCAAACTCGACGCAGGATCTGCAGACCCGTCTCCAGTGGTCGACCACGTTGTTTGACACAGCGCAGGCCCAGATCGATCGATTGACCTTGCTACAGCGCGAGCTCAACGCTGCTCGCGTACGGCAGGCGGAGCTTGAAGCGAAGGTCGAGGCGGCGCGCGTCGAGGCCGCAGCCAACCTCAAGATCAAGAAGGCGCTGCAATCGCGCGCCGCGGCGGACGAGGCGACCGTCGCCCAGCTGGTACGTCAGCGAAAGGCAGTCGAAGAGGCCGCTGCTGGTGAGGTTGCTCAAGACAAGGCCCGTTATGCAGAGTTGATCAAGGAGCGGGCGTCGGTCGAGCGTCGGATTGCCGCCCGGATCGCGAAGGCCGCGGCGGAGCGAAGGCGAGCGGAGCGAGCGGCCGCGGAGCGCAGGCGAGCGGCAGAACGGAAGGCCAATACCTCCCGGCAGTCCCAGTCGACCAGCAAGCAGACGCGTCGTGCTCGGCCGTCCGCGATGTCCACCGCCGGCCACGGGTTTTCTTTCCCCGTACCGGCTCGCATCACCTCTCCCTTTGGCATGCGATTCCATCCGGTGCTGCGTTACTGGAAGCTGCACGATGGCACCGACTTCGGTGCCGCCTGCGGCACGCCGATCCGAGCTCCACGCGCAGGTCGGGTCGCGGAGCGGTACTACAACATCGGTTACGGCAAGCGGCTGATGATTGACCACGGCTATGTGAGCGGTCGGTATGTGACCACGGGTTACAACCATGCCAGCCGCTACGTTGTCGGTGTCGGCCAACGAGTCGCTAAGGGCCAAATCATCGGCTACGTGGGGAGCACAGGATTCTCAACCGGCTGCCATCTCCATCTGATGGTGTGGCTCAACGGCCGACTGCGAAACCCCATGACCTGGTTCTGAACCGCCTGCCCCGTAGGCTGATTCTCAACGGGGCAGGAAGGAACCATGGCGAAGGAGAAGGGCCGCAGGCTCGTCGCGCAGAACCGCAAGGCCCGGCACGATTATCACATCCACGACACATTCGAGGCCGGGATCGTGCTGAGTGGCACGGAGGTGAAGTCGCTGCGAGAGGGGCGCGCCAACCTCGTCGACGCTTATGCAACTGTCGATGCGGGCGAAGTCTGGCTGCGAGGTGCGCACATCCCCGAGTACAGTCACGGAACCTGGACCAACCACACCGCACGCCGTACCCGCAAGTTGTTGTTGACCCGTCGCGAGATCGCCAAGATCGAGCGTGAACTCGCCAGCACGGGGACCACGTTGGTCCCGCTGGCGCTCTACTTCTCCAACGGATACGCCAAGGTCGAGATCGCGTTGGCCACCGGCAAGCGAGAGTACGACAAGCGCCACGCGATTGCGGCCCGCGAGTCACGGCGTGAGGCCGAACGAGCCCTCGCCGCTCGCAATCGGGGACAATGAGTTAATGGTGCAATCCCACGCGTCCGCCGCCGAGCGTGCCTGGCAAGTCCGTGGCCATCGATCCGCTCATGGCGTAGTTGCGTTCCTCCTGATGACGCTGACCGCGCTGGCTTGGGCGTTCGTCGTCCCCAGCCCGGCGTACGCCGCGGGCGACCAGATCGACTCCTTCGTCATCGACTACAACGTCCAGCCCAGCGGTGTTGTCAAGGTCAAGGAGACGATCACCTATCGGTTTGGTGACGACTCAGGGCGCCATGGCATCGAGCGATATCTCGTCACCCGGGAGCCGTACGACGAAACCCAAGATGCCGTCTACCTGATCACCAACATCAGCGTGACTAGCCCAGATGACGTGGCGACCCAGTTCAGTTCGCGCACCGACGAGGCGAAGGGTGGACGGGAGGAACAACTCAGGCTGCGCATCGGCGACCCGAACCGGACCATCTCGGCGCCGACTGCGACCTATGTCATCTCCTACGACTTGGCCGGTGCTATGCGCACCTCGGGCAGCTACGACGAGTTCTACTGGGATGCCACCGGGCTGGATTGGACGGCGTCGATGAAGCAGGTCACGGTTTCGGTTAACGTCCCTGGCGGCGTTCAGGACACCACCTGCACCTACGGGCCGGTCAACAGCACCGAGCAATGTGTGGCCAAGATCGTCGACGGAAAGGCCCAATACACCCAAAGCAACCTAGCCCCGGGCGAGGGCGTCACGATCAGCGCCAAGATCAAACCGGGCCTGGTGGCGGATAACCAGCCGCACCTGGAACCTGACGGTTCGAAGCTCTCTACCAGCGAGAAGATTGGTGCTATAGCCCTTGGCGCAGTTGCTCTCCTCATCACCGTTGGATCGCCAATTATCGGGCTGTTGTGGTGGCGCAAGAACGGGCGGGACCAGCGCTACGCGGGTCTTCCCCCGGGTACGGTTCCGCTCGCGGGTCAGGAGGCGCACATCGTGCCGAACGATCCAGACATCCCCATCCCTGTCGCGTTCTCGCCGCCCAAAATCCCGGTGGCTGAGGCAGGCATGTTGATCGATGGCCAAGTTGATACCCGTGAGACGGCGGCTACGATCATCGACCTAGCAGTGCGCGGCGCACTGAGAGTGCAGAGTACAGGCGAGGACGACTTCCGGGTCATTCTTGTGGACCCGAACAAGGCCGAAGCACCACACGAGATGGTGCTGCTGACCAGTCTGTTCGGCGGTGCTCCACCGGGCGCGGTGAAGGATCTGTCAGAACGAGGGAGCCTGACTAGCGCTCACCAGGCCATGCAGGCGTCGGTCCGCAATCAGGTCACTGCCCGCGGGTGGTTCCGCAAGGTTCCGTCAGCCGCCGCTGCCAGCGGTATCAGCTTCGGTGTCATCGCCCTCGCGGTGTTCGTAGCTTTTGCAGTTGGTGCGTGGATCTTATTGCTACTGATTCCGCTGCTGCCGATCATCATCACCGTGGCTGTGATCCGCTACAAGCTCAGGCGCGGTCAGCGCACTGCCGAAGGTCGCGCTGTCTGCGATCAGGTTGAGGGCTTCAAGACCTATCTCGCGACTGCGGAGGCTGACCAGCTTCAGTTCGAGGAGGGTGAGGACATCTTCTCGAAGTATCTGCCGTGGGCGATCATCTTTGAGCTGGCCGACCGTTGGGCGAAGGTTTGCGCTGACCTAGTGGCAATGGGACGGCTGCCAGACGTCGTCCCGTACTGGTACGTCGGGAACTATCACCTGGCGGCCTTCAACACCGCGTTCCTCACCAGCAGCTTGACCAGTGCCGCCACGCCACTGCCCGCCGCGGGTAGCAGCGGTACCGGATTCGGTGGCGGCAGCTCCTTCAGCGGAGGCGGCTTCTCGGGAGGAGGCGGCGGTGGCGGCGGTGGCGGCAGCTGGTGATGAGGCCGGGTTTGCGCCCTGAGCTTGTCGAAGGGCGCGCTTCGACAGGCTCAGCGCTCATACCCTCACACCGACCTGACCGCTGGTGGCCTCTCGGGGTAGGTCCGGGGGAGTGCCCGATGGTGCCTGACCGGCTACGAAACGATGCTGGACGGCATGAACGCGATCTACGAGCACCCCAGCCTCAAAATGCAGGTCACACCCGAGCAGCGCGACCGCGCCGAATCCTGGCTCAAAGACGCCTACGCCGACGGTCGGATCAGCGAGTCGGAGTTCGACCGGCGGATCGGACAAGTCCTCACAGCGGTCACCCGTAAAGAACTCAACGAAGCCTTCTACGGCCTAGTCCAGGTTCCGACTCCCTCCAGGGCGCTTGGTGTCCACCCCGCGTACCAGCCATTGGTCCGGCCGGAGACCCGGCAGCAGGCTGGTCGCGGAGCTGCCGCAGTAGCGCACTTCTCGGTGTTCTTCCTTTGGCTCTTCGGTCCAGGCCTGGTTTACGCGCTCTCGACGCCGGGGACCTACGCACGTAAGGAGGCGGCCAAAGCCTTCAACTTCCAGCTGATCTCCTCGATCGCGTTCGTACTGGTCGCAATTCTTGGTGGTATCACTGGCCTCGACATCTTTGGCTGGTTGCTCCCCTTCATGGGCCTCGGCTGGTTCATCTTCACCATCGTTGGGGGCGCCAAGGCTCTGCAAGGTGAGGACTGGAGGAACCCAGTCAAGAGCGTGATCAAGCTTGAGGTGCTCTCGGAGAAGTAGCGCGGAGGACGGCGCCGGATCCTTAGGGTCCGGCGCCGTTTCGTATCGCAGCTGGGAATCAATTCGGCTGCTGCGGCATTGGACGATCGATAGACTTGTGTGGTTGCGGTCGATCCCGCCGTACGGGATGGTCGGCAAGCCCGAGTCATTGGGCACAACTCAATAGGGGGTGATCGGTTTCGACTTGGGTCGACAGTCCCAGGAGAAGCGGGCCGAGAATCCAAGGTCAACTCGTAAATGTCCCTTGGGAACCAATAAGTGCCGATGTTAAGCGCACTAACTTCGCTCTCGCTGCCTAAACAGTGATCGAAGGGTCAGACCGGGCTAGCCTCCGTCCCGGACCCTGGCCTCGTCAAGGAGGCTTACCTGCCGAGAGTTGTCTCAGGGCTTAGCAGGGAAATGAACTGAGGCTGGGCTTGTCTGCGACGTGCTGGCGCGAGCGCAGGAGCCAAGAGAACGCCTAGCCAGCTGCGCCCGGAGAAGACCTGGTTCGTCACTCGAGGACGCGGGTTCGATTCCCGCCACCTCCACTGAACAACGCCTAGGTCCTCGACCTGGGCGTTTTGTCATTCAGGTCAGCAAGGCGTTGGTTGGTCATGCTGGCTGACGGACCGGCAGGCGTGTCACGTCGTAGGCGAGAAAGTTGCGATCCACCGTGGCGACGGTCAATTGCTCGATCTGGGCCTGAGCAATCAGCAGCCTGTCGAATGGATCCCGGTGATGCCACGGCAGGCGTCGTAGTGCCTCTGCGTGCTCGAGGCGGAAGCCGAGGCCCGTCAGGCCGCTTTCTTCAATCGCGCCAACAAGGTTTGGTGGCGCCTCGAGCTTGCCTAAAGAGGCCTTGAGCGCAATTTCTGCGGCGGAAACCGCAGACACCCCGACGTCATTGCTGGGATCGGCGAGAGTAGCGCGCCAGGCTGTTGGCAACCTCGGATCGTCTGACAGCCACCACAACAGTGCGTGAGTGTCCAGCAGGATCCTCACGCCCCGTACCACTCCCGGTCATCATCAACAGAGAACTCATCGAAGTCGTCAGCGACTTTTACCTTCCCACGCCAGACTCCCGGCTCCCTGGGCTTGCTCCGTGCCGTAAACGGTACAAGTCGCGCGACGGGTCGACCGTGGCGAGTCAGAATCATTTCCTCACCGCTTTCGACTCGCGCAATGAGCTGCGACAAGTGGGTTTTCGCCTCGTAGATGTTCACGGTCTCAGGCATGAGACCATAGTAATGACTTGATCTAGTCAAGTCTGACTAGATTGCCAGGAACTTGGTGGTGCTGACCGGAGCCAGCGAACCTTGAAGTGAGGCAGCGTAGCTCGCGACACGAGATGAAGCTAAGTCCGACCAGAATCCGAGCCATTGCGCGGTGCTTGAGACTTGGCTCGTGAGCTATCTGCCACCGCTCCGGAATCCGGTTCGAACGATCGGCCAGCGAACCTTCGATTTCAGCCAGCAGATCGTCGTGATGGGAATTGTCAACCGTACGCCCGATTCGTTCTTCGACCAGGGCGGTACGTTCCAGCTGGATGAGGCAGTGGCGGCGGCGTTGGCTGCCGCCCACACCGGTGCGGATTGGATCGATATCGGGGGCGTCCCATTTTCACCCGACACGCCGGCGGTCACGCTGGCTGAAGAGATCGACCGCGTTGTACCGGTCGTGGAGCAGGTGGCAGCCGCCAGCGACATCGTGATCTCCGTCGACACCTTCCGCCCAGAAGTGGCCAGCCGCTGCCTCAACTCGGGCGCTGCGGTGATCAACGACACCACAGGGCTGCAGGATCCCGAGCTGGCTGATGTGGTGGCCGCCCAAAGCGCGACGTTGATCATCACCCACAGCCTGGCGCTGCCACACCAGCACTACCGTCGGCCCCAGTACAGCGACGTAGTGAGTGAGATCAAGGCATTTCTCGCCCAACGCGTACAACTCGCCGTTGATCATGGAGTGCCAGAGGGCCGGATCGTTATCGACCCGGGCCACGACTTGAATAAGAACACCCTGCACACCCTGGAACTGACGCGCCGGTTGGCCGAAGTTGCTGATCTCGGGCTGCCGGTGCTGGCGGCGGTGTCCAACAAGGACTTCGTCGGTGAGGCGACAGGCTCGCCAGTCTCGGATCGGATGCCGCCTTCGATTGCCGCCGCCACAATTTGTGCCCTCAACGGGGCGAGGATACTGCGCATGCATGACGTCGCCGCCTCAGTGGCGGCGGCCCGCATGATCGAGGCGGTTCTAGGACTCCGGCAGCCCGCGTACCTGACTCACAACATGACCTGAGCGAGCCGGGGAGCCTGTCGGTAACGACAACTACTGTGTTCGCCATGGACACGTGGTCCCGGGAAAGGGTGCTCTCCTTGGCTCCCGACCGCGCTTCTATCGTGGCAGCCAGCGAGCTTGCCGAAACGCGCACGTGGCGCGATGTGGGCACGGATTCCAAGGTCCTCTGGGGATCTTGTGACCGGGTCGGCGGTCAGCCCTACCAAACAGTTGTCGACCTCGGCTCACCCCCGGCCTACGCCTGCAACTGCCCAAGTCGGAAAGTCCCGTGCAAGCACGCACTTGCGCTTCTCCTTCAATGGAGTGACAACCTGGTGCCATCCGGTGAGCCGCCGCCTTTCGCAGCCGCTTGGTGGGACAAGAGGGCGGTACGTCGGGCGCAGCCGGAGCCGACAACGGCTGTCCGTCCGCCGGGGGAGCTGGCTGATCCTGCGGCCGCGGCGAAGCGCGTCGCAGCACGTGCTGAGCGGGTAGCTGCGGGGCTCGACGAGCTCGACCAGTGGCTCTGCGACCAGATACGGGGCGGTATTGCCGGGTTGGAAAGAGCAGGCTATGCCCATTTCGACACGATGGCGGCGCGTATGGTCGATGCCCAGGCTCCGGGAGTCGCGAGCATGTTGAGATCCATCCCAGCTGAGTTTGCCGGCGTCGGCTGGCCGAGCAGGGTGCTCGAGCAGCTCGGCGCCTTGCATCTGCTCATCCAGGCGCATCGCCGACTTGACCAGCTGCCTGTTGATCTTGCGGCAACCGTGCGTGCCCGCATTGGATATCCGGTCAGCAAGTCCGAGGTCCTCGCGCTGCCAGGTGTCGTCGATCACTGGTTCGCGATCGGCATGGTGGACACTGCCGAATACCGGCTGGACACGCGGCGGGTCTGGCTCTACGGCGCATCCTCGGATCGCTGGGCTTTGATCATGAGTTTTGCGCCGCCGGGCGGCCCGCTCGATGACACCGTGATGGCGGGCCATCTGCTCCATGCCCGGCTGCACTTCTACCCGGGCTCTGGACAGTTCCGCGCGTTGGTCGGGGAGCAAACCAGCGCGACTGCCGGCCCGACGATGCCGCCGGCCGAGTCCTTCGCGGAGGTACGCGCCCGTTTTGCGCAGCTTGTCGCCGCCGATCCGTGGGCCGCACGAATGCCGGCGGTCATCAGTGCAGCTCCGATACCGAATACCGCACCGTGGCGGCTACGGGACAGTAGCGGCGAGTGCTGCGAGGTCATCGACCTGACGGATGAGCCCTGGCCGTTGCTCGCTCGCTCCGGCGGCGAGCCGATCGAGATCTTTGGGGAGTGGACCCCCCGCGGTTTCCGGCCTGTGAGCCTGCTCGGCTCCGACGCGACCGAACCATTCAGCACTGCCGTCGAGGCGCGGGCGGCCTAAGCCATGTCAGCGTGGGAAGACGTCGTGACGACAGGGCTGATCGGGACCGACCGGCGACCCGTACCCGACGAGCTGCCGGCGAGCTGGGGCGCCGACTTTGACCAGGGCGCCGATCCGGCACACGCGATCTTGATGCTTGCCGCCCGACATCGTGCCTTCACGCGAGCTGGTGGCCTCCTCCCGGCCTGCCCGCCCAGTGCAGTCGGGCCCCCGCACCGGGAGCCGGTGGCGGGGCGTGCGGCCCACGAGATCCTGGCTCGCGTGCTGTTTCCGCCCCAGCTGGACCTGCTCAACCTGTGGTTGGCCGCTGCCGTCCAGCGTGGCGAGCAGGCGTCCGCCGCTTATTGGACTTCTTTGGCGGTGCTTGCGGCTCGGACCAGCGAGATCGACCGGTGGGCGCTCGCCAAGGCTGTCGGAGAACGCGGCGTCTGGTTCATCGAGCAGAACCCGCAGTGGGCTCGGCTTGCCAAGAGCCTGTCGTCACACCTGCAGCACGGCTCTCCGGAAGAGCAGAATGTCCCCACCGTGGCCGTGGATGCGGCTGCGGTACGCGCCGACCCGGAGTTGATCATGGCTGCCGCCACACCATGGTCGAAGCAACTTACCCGGACGGTTGTCGAGATCATCGGCAGCGGCCAGCTCCAGCAGCGTGGCGTTCGTTACGCGGCGCGTGTCGGTGTGCGGCTGCCGCTGCAGCATTACGAGCTGCTGCGATCAGCAATGCAGCAGATCACTGTAGGAGGCGAGTCGCTGACACCGGCCAGTCTGCGATCTGCACGTGAGGCTCTTCTCACTTTGGAGCGAACTGTCTGGTTCCGTATTGAGATGGGCTGCGCTTTCTCGGGCGAGCCGATCATGGTCCAACGTCTGGAGATGCCGCGACGGTGATCGGGGGCAGCAATGACAAAGGAGATCCGGTGAGCCATCCGTTCCAGGCTGGTAGCCAGCCGCTCCGGCCACACGCCGAACAGGCGTATCAGGCGGAGCTGGCTGCATTGCGGGCCGTCGACGACAGGCCGCGGCCACCACATTGGCGGCTTTCGCCCTGGGCCGTGGTGACTTACCTACTGGGCGGTGCGCTTGCAGACGGCACCGTGATCTCGCCGAAGTACATCGGTTCTCGCCGGCTGATCGAAGTGGCTGTGGCAACCCTGGCAACGGATCGAGCGCTGTTGCTACTCGGTGTGCCAGGCACGGCCAAGTCGTGGGTCTCGGAGCACCTGGCCGCCGCGATCTCGGACGATTCGAGCTTGATGATCCAAGGCACGTCTGGCACAGCGGAGGAGGCCATCAGGTACGGCTGGAATTACGCTCGGCTGCTCACCGAAGGTCCGAGTGCGCAGGCCCTGGTTCCATCGCCAGTCATGGTGGCGATGCAGCGTGGCTCCATCGCACGGATTGAGGAGCTGACCCGGGTCCCGGCCGAGGTGCAGGACGCGCTGATCATGATCTTGTCCGAGAAAACCCTTCCGATCCCCGAACTCGGCCAGGAAACCCAGGCCCTTCGGGGATTCAACGTGATCGCCACCGCCAACGATCGTGACAAGGGCATCAACGAGTTGTCTTCGGCGCTTCGTCGACGTTTCAACACCGTCGTCATGCCGCTACCGGAGAGTGAGGATGACGAGGTGAACATCGTCACGACTCGGGTGGCAGACCTCTCCTCATCGCTGGAGCTGCCCCAGGTTCCGACGGCAGTCGATGAGATCCGCCGGGTGGTGACGGTATTTCGTGAACTTCGATCCGGTGTCACCACAGACGGCCGTACCAAGCTCAAGTCGCCATCGGGTTCCCTCTCAACCGCAGAGGCGATCTCGGTGATCACCAGTGGAATCGCGTTGTCCGCCCATTTCGGTGATGGCCAGCTCAGGGCGGCTGACGTGGCAGCCGGCATTGTGGGCGCGGTCGTCAAAGACCCGGTTGCCGATCAAGTGGCATGGAGCGAATACCTCGAAGTGGTCGCCCGGGAGCGGGCAGGCTGGTCGGAGTTTTACACGGCTTGCCGCGAGGTCTCGTGACCATCACGCTCTCGCCACCAGCGGTCGAGGATCATGTCGCCGACCAGGTGTCTGAGATGGATGCCGGCGAAAGATCTCCAGTCGAGGTGTTCGGCATCCGCCACCACGGGCCGGGGTCGGCTCGATCGCTCGTCGCTGCGCTCACTGAGTATCAGCCGGATGCTGTGCTCATCGAGGGTCCTGCAGATGCCGATCCCTTGCTTCGTTGGGTGCTCGCGGAGGACATGGTGCCGCCGCTTGCATTGCTCGGGTACGCCCCCGATCACCCGCAGACCGCAGCGTTCTGGCCGTACGCGGTCTTCTCCCCGGAGTGGCAAGCCATGATCTATGCGCTGCAGCGCGATATTGACGTCGGCTTCTGCGATCTCCCTGCATCGTCGATGCTGGGCCGGTGGCAGCGCCGGGGGGCGCAAGATGATGATCTTTCCGACTCCGACGATGGGCCAGGGGAGACGCTCTCAGGACCCCCAACCGAAGAGCTCGATCCGTTGGCTGTACTGGCAGAGGCGGCCGGGTATGACGATCCGGAGCGATGGTGGGACGACCTTGTTGAGTCCCGGCTGGATTCCTCCTCGCCGTTCCCGATGATCACCGACGCGATGGCGGAACTGCGGATGATCATGGGCCAACACAGCGGCCCAGGGGAGCGGGAAGCCCGGCGCGAGGCGTACATGCGACAAAAAATCCGGGATGCTCTCAAGCGTGGTCGGGGACGCGTCGCAGTGGTCTGCGGCGCCTGGCACGCACCGGTGCTGCGTTGGCCGCTACCACCGGCGGCCGGCGACCTGCGCATGCTGCGCGGCGCACCTCGGCGCAAGATCACCTTGACCTGGGTACCGTGGACGCATCAGCGGCTCGCCTCAGCGACCGGCTATGGAGCTGGTGTCGCGTCGCCTGGCTGGTACCACCATCTCTGGGTCGCCGCGGATAGGCCGATCGTGCGTTGGTTGACCAAGGTTGCTCAAGCACTCCGCCAACGTGACCTCCCGGTATCCAGCGCTCATGTCATCGAGGCGGTTCGGCTCGCCGAAACACTGGCCGGGTTGCGAGGCCGACCGCTGGCCGGTCTGGCGGAGGTCACGGAGGCAACTCGGGCGGTGCTGTGTGACGGTGACGAGTTGGCGGTTCGTTACGTCACCGATCATCTGGTGGTTGGCCAGGCGCTTGGGTCGGTCAACAAGGCTGTGCCGACCGTACCGCTGGAGGCCGACTTGGCCCGCATTTGCCGCACGCTGCGGGTCCGCCGTGAGGCTCAAGTCCGGTTTCATGATCTTGATCTGCGCAGATCAATTGATCAGGCCCGATCCCAGCTGTTCCACCGGTTACGCCTGCTCGGGCTGCGCTGGATCATGCCGGCAGAAAGCACCGTACAGAGCCAGGGCACTTTCCGGGAGACGTGGGAATCGCGATGGGAGCCCGAATACTCGGTGGCCATCGTCGAGGCATCCGTGTGGGGCACGACGGTGAAGTCGGCGGCAATGGCCCGTGCCGAGAAGATCATCGAGGAGGGATCGCTGGTCGAGCTGACGCAAGCCGTGGAACGCTGTCTGCTCGCCGACTTGCCCCAGACCCTGGATCGGCTGCTCGCCACGCTGGCCGACAAAGCGGCCCTGGATTCCGACGTTGTGCACCTCATGGACGCGCTGCCGGCGCTGGCGCGAGCGCAGCGCTACGGGGATGTACGGCAGACCGACACCCGGGCGCTACGCAAGGTGAGTGAGGTACTGGTGGTCCGAATCTGCGCCGGGCTACGGACTGCGGTGGCAAATCTGGACGAGACCAACGCCGCCACCATGCGCCGCCGCCTCGATGCCGTCAATACCGCCATTGGCCTCCTCACCGAGTCGGCGCGCGACGCTGGTGAAATGCGCGCTGAGCCCTTCGACAAGCTCAGGACAGCGCCCTTCGACAGGCTCAGGACAGCGCCTGTCGAAGTGCACCCTTCGACCAGCTCAGGGCGCAGGCAGGCGGAGCCGGCGATCCAACCGGACCCACGCTCCCGCTGGCTCGAAACGCTGGCCACACTGATCGACCGAACCGATGTTCATGGTCTGCTGCTGGGCCGAGTCGTGCGGCTGCTACTGGATGCGGAGCAGCTCCGCGACGTTCCGATACGCCTGCAACGTGCCCTCTCTGCCGGCGTGCCGGCCGCGGACAAGGCTGCCTGGGTGGACGGCTTCTTCGCCGACGGCGCTCTGCTGCTCATTCATGACGCGGAGTTGCGGGAGCTGCTGGACGACTGGGTGTGCCATCTGGACGACGCCGAATTCGTCGACATGTTGCCGTTGTTGCGGCGGACATTCGGTACCTTTGCCGCCGCTGAACGCCGGGGTATCGCAGAACGGATAGCAGGCGGCGCCGAGGATCTCGGCACTTGGCGTCTGGAGGAGGTTGACGACGAATTGGCAGCACCCGCCCTGGCTACCGTCGATCTCCTTCTGGGCAGGGATCATGACTGAGGCCCCGAGCAGGTCCGAACGTGAGACCAGACTGCGGCGCTGGCGACTGCTGCTGGGAGAGGCGTCCGCAGCCGAGCTGAATGCGGCGTTGAGTCGGGAGGAACAAAAGATGGATGCCGCGCTCGCCGCACTTTATGAGGCGGCCAACGAGGAGGGCATTGGTCTGCCGCGACGCCCCGGTGGCCTTGGTTCCTCTGCGCCGCGGGTAGCCCGTTGGCTCGGTGACATCCGAACCTACTTTCCTACGAGCGTGGTCCAGGTAATGCAGCGAGATGCCATAGAGCGGTTGCACCTCACCTCAATGCTGTTGGAGCCGGAGCTCCTCGATTCCATCCAACCCGATGTTCACCTGGTCAGCTCACTGGTCAGTCTCAGTCACGTGATGCCGGACTCCACAAAGCGGACCGCCCGCGTTGTCGTGGGCCAGGTAGTCGCCGAAATTGAACGGCGGATCGCGAACAAGACCCGCGCCGCGGTTACCGGCGCGGTCAGCCGCGCCAGCCGGACCCGTCGCCCGCGGCCGCGCGACATCGACTGGAATACCACCATTCGCCGCAACCTCGACCACTACCTACCTGAGCAGCGCACCATCGTTCCAGAGCGACTGGTGGGTTATGGCCGAGGCGCAAACGCCATCGTGAAAGAGGTGGTTGTCGCAATCGATCAGTCCGGATCCATGGCGGAGTCGGTGGTCTACGCGGCTGTGTTCGGCGCCACCCTGGCATCCATCCGCTCGGTGAAGACATCGGTCGTGGCCTTTGACACCGAAATTGCCGATCTCACCGACAAGCTCTCCGATCCAGTTGACGTCCTCTTCGGTTGCCAGCTCGGCGGCGGCACCGACATCAATCGGGCACTGGCGTACTGCCAGCAGCTAATCACCCGGCCGACGGAGTCGATTCTGGTTTTGATCTCCGACCTCTATGAGAGCGGCATGACCGAGGAGATGTTGCGCCGCGTCGCCGATCTGCTACGAGCCGGTGTCACGGTGCTGGCGCTGCTTGCCTTGTCGGACTCGGGTGCACCCGCCTATGACCACGAGAACGCCGCTGCCCTGGCGGCGCTCGGCGTCCCGGCCTTTGCGTGTACGCCGGACCTCTTTCCTGACCTGCTGGCCGTTGCGATCAGCAAAGGCGACATCGGTCAGTGGGCTGCCAGGGTCGCGAGCGCCGCCGCGGCGCCCAATCCAACTCCCGCGACGGGCCAAGATCATGGCTGAGCCGCTGAAGAACTACTACGGGACCGATGTGCCGGTGCGGATTGCCGACATGATCAAGGGCGTCGATAGCGGTTTTGACGCCGATGCTTTCCTAACCGACGCGCTCGATGGTTATCAGGCGCTGGAACTTACTCCGCGCGCCTGGCAGATCGCTGATGCGCTGGGCCGTCACCTGCCGCAGGACTACGAGCGGGCAATCGAGATCCTGGTCGCCTCGCTTGGGCCAAAGCTCGAAGCGGCCGAACTCACCGGCATGGACGTGTTCGTCTATCTGCCGCACGTTTTCTTCGTTGCGAAGTTCGGTGTTGATCACTTTGAATCATCTATGCGTGCGCAATACGAGTTGACGCAGCGGTTCACAGCCGAGTACAGCATCCGAGTCTTCCTCGAGCGATACCCGCAGCGGACCCTGGCCCGGTTGCAGGAGTGGGCGCTTGATTCGAACGTGCATGTTCGGCGGCTCGTCTCCGAGGGAACCCGGCCGCGGTTGCCCTGGGCGCCGCGGCTGCGTGCGTTTCAGGTCGATCCGCGGCCGGTGCTGGAGTTGCTTGAGCTCCTCAAGGACGACCCTGAGCTTCTGGTTCGGCGGTCGGTTGCCAACAATCTGAACGACATCGGCAAAGACAACCCGCCTGCGCTTATCGAGACGTGTCGGCGATGGATGCGGGACGCGACACCGGAGCGGTCCTGGCTGGTGCGGCACGCATTGCGTTCCGCAGTGAAGCGAGGGGAGCCGGAAGCACTGGAGATCCTCGGCTTTGTCCCGGCGATGGGCGTAACGGTACAAGACATTCGCATCGCTCCGACGGTGGCCTCGATTGGTGACAGAGTCCTGTTCACCGTCGAGCTCGCCAATGAAACCTCAACCACGAAGCAATTGCTGGTCGAGCTTCGCATCCACTTCATCAAGGCGAACGGGAGGTCGAGTCCGAAGGTCTTCGCGTTGAAGGAGCTCCAACTCCAGCCCCGCGAGCACGCGCGCCTTGAGAAGACGATCTCCCTCGCCCAACACACAACTCGGACCCACTATCCAGGGAAGCACCGTGTCGAGGTCTTGGTGAACGGCCAGGAGAGCGGTGCCAGTGCGTTCGATGTGGCAGCTGGAGGCCGCAGCTCCGGTTCGGTGATGACTGAGGGTTGCTGAGCGCCGGTTTGCAGCGGCTCCGGCCGCCAGCCGAGGCTCCAGCCGCGGTCTTAGACCGTGAGAGGATCAGGTCCGTGACAGCCGTTCCTTCCGTCTCGTACTCGATCACTGTGCGGTTGGAGATTCCAGCGGGCGGCGGCGCGGTGAGCCAGTTGACGATGGCTGTGGAGCGCGCTGGCGGCGCCGTAACCGCTCTCGACGTCAACGCGTCTGGACACGAGCGGCTACGGATCGACGTGACATGCGCCGCCCACGACACCGATCATGCCGAAGCGCTGGTGGAGGCGATGCGCAGCGTACCCGGGGTTGTGATCGGCAAAGTCAGCGATCGCACCTTCTTGATGCATCTTGGCGGAAAGATCGCGATGCACGGCAAGCACCCCATTCGTAACCGTGACGATCTGTCCATGATCTACACACCGGGCGTGGCCCGGGTAAGTCTGGCCATTGCCAAGAACAAGGAGGACGCCCGGCGGCTGACGATCAAGCGCAACAGCATCGCTGTCGTCACCGACGGGTCCGCGGTGCTTGGGCTGGGCAATCTCGGCGCCGAGGCTGCCCTTCCTGTGATGGAGGGGAAAGCGGCCCTATTCAAGCGCTTTGGTGACATCGATGCCTGGCCGCTGTGCCTGGACACCCAGGACGTCGACGAGATCATCGGTGTGGTGCGCGCGATCGCGCCAGGTTTTGCGGGGATCAATCTGGAGGATATTTCCGCGCCGCGCTGTTTTGAGGTCGAGCGCCGGCTGCGGCAGCAGCTGGAAATCCCGGTCTTTCACGATGATCAGCACGGCACCGCGATCGTAGTGCTGGGTGCGCTCTACAACGCGCTACGAGTAGTGGACAAGCAGATCGCAGACGTACGGATTGTGATGTCCGGTGCAGGTGCCGCAGGCACGGCGGTCATCAAGCTGCTGCTAGCTGCCGGTGCGCGACATGTGTTGGTGGCCGACATTGCCGGCGTCGTGCACCGCGGCCGCACAGATCTGTTTGGCGAGCTGTTATGGCTGGCCCAAAACACCAACCAATTGGGGTTCACTGGCTCAATTCAAGAGGCCGTCGTCGGCGCCGACGTCTTCATCGGGCTGTCGGTGCCTGGAGTGTTATCTGGCTCCGATGTCGCGGCGATGGCGGACCGATCGATCGTTTTCGCGCTAGCGAACCCTGTGCCGGAAGTGGATCCGGCCGAGGCCTCCCGGTACGCGGCTGTTGTCGCCACGGGGCGTTCGGATTTCCCGAATCAAATCAACAACGTGCTGGCGTTCCCTGGGGTTTTCCGGGGCCTCCTCGATGCGCGCTGCGCTCACGTTACGTCGAGTATGCTGCTGGCTGCTGCACGCGCACTCGCCGGCGTCGTTACAGACGACGAGCTCAACGCCGCCTACATCGTGCCGAGCGTCTTCCATGCCGACCTGCACCATGCGGTGGCGGAGGCAGTACGCCGAGCAGCCGGGGGGCCAACCGAACTATCGTCTGACACCGAAGTCGCCCTTTGAAGCAAAATGCGGTACTCAGCTTCGCCACATGGCATGACCAGCGCTGCGGATGGGGTTGCCGCACCATGAACGGGTCCGCCAGGAGCCGCGACCCCGTCGCCGGCGATCTGCTCGTGGCGAGCATCATGCTCGCCGACGGAGTCTTCAACCAGACCGTGGTGTTGATCTTGGATGCCGACGAAGACGGCGCTCTGGGGGTGATCTTGAATGAGGTCTCGCAGACTCCTTTGGACGCAGTGTTGCCGGACTGGGTTAGCGCGGTCTCAGAGCCCCGGATGCTCTTTCACGGTGGTCCCGTATCACCGAACGGCGCGATTTGTCTGGCCAGCGTCGCGGCTGACGGCGAGGAACCTCCGGGTTGGCGGCCCCTGTTCAACACTGTTGGCCTGCTACACCTGGACACACCGATAGAGATTGTCTCCGGTGCTTACCGCGATCTGCGGATCTTCGCCGGTTACGCGGGCTGGGGCGCCGGCCAACTGCAGTCAGAGATCGCCGAAGGCATGTGGCATCTGGCGACGGCCGACTATAACGACGTCTTCAGTGGCCGACCTCTCGAGCTGTGGCGTACGGTGCTGCGGCGGCAGAAGGGAGAGATCGCGTTCTTCTCGACGTGGTCGCAGACTCCCGAGCTCAATTAAGACTCGGTCTAACCGATCCCGGCACTGCCCAAAGGCGACATTGTGCCAATGCTATGAAGCTGGTTTTTAATCGTGCATAGGATTACGTCGCAGAGTCGCAGAAGAACAAGGTCATCGCGGGTCTGCTCACCGAGATGTCGGTGTCCAAGTCGCACTGACCGAAGGGGTACCAGTGTCTGAAACAACCAAGAGTGCAGGGCCGCATAGTCGGGTTCTGGTGGTTGACGATGATGCGGCGCTGGCCGAGATGCTCTCCATCGTGCTTCGCAATGAGGGGTTTGAGCCCATCTGGTGCGCTCACGGTGACAAGGCGTTCTCGGCGTTCAAGGAGGCCAAGCCCGACCTGGTGCTGCTGGATTTGATGCTGCCAGGCCGCGACGGTGTTGATGTGTGTCGCGACATCAGGGCTGAGTCCGGTGTGCCGATTGTGATGCTCACCGCCAAGACCGACACGATCGACGTTGTCGAAGGGCTGGAAGCCGGCGCCGACGATTATGTCGCCAAGCCTTTCAAGGCCAAGGAACTCGTCGCCAGAATCAAGACCCGGTTGCGTCGGATGCCGGCTTCAGAGGAGGTCGATGTCGAGACCCTGCGGATCGGCGATCTGTCGATCAGCGTGGACGGACATTCCGTGAAGCGGGATGGAGTCCAGATTCAGCTCACTCCGTTGGAGTTCGACCTCTTGCTGGCCCTCGCACGACGGCCTTGGCAGGTCTTCAGCCGCGAGGTATTGCTGGAGCAGGTCTGGGGCTACCGGCACGCCGCCGACACGCGCCTGGTCAACGTACACGTGCAGCGGCTGCGCTCAAAAATCGAGAAAGATCCCGAGCACCCGGAGATCGTGGTGACCGTGAGAGGAATCGGCTACAAGGCCGGCGAAACCGCCCCGGCCCGATAGCCCGGTCCGCTGGTATGCGGTCTCCCGAATGAACCTCGGCACATGGTCTGGCTGCAGAGGGTCCTGAAATCACGTTGGTGGCGATTCCCCATCACGTGGTGGTGGCGATCCTTGCCGTTGCGTGTTGTGTTGACCGTCTTCGTTGCTTCGGTGCTGGTGCTGGTGTTGGGTGGTTTCTTGCTCATGCAGCAGGCCACAATCGGGGTGATCGAGGGCAAGAAAGAGACCGCGAAGAACGAAGCCCGGCAGGCAGTCAACACTGCCCAGCAGCAGCTCAACGCAGCCGACCTGACCGGTGATGTCAACGTCGACAAGCTGCTTCTCGACCTGGCGACCGGGTTCGCCAATCGGGCCGGCGCTGCAGAGCAGTTCGAAGTGATCATCATCGCCCGCGGCCAGACGATCACGGCCGGGAACGCCGCAGTCACCAGCATTCCGGATGCGATGCGTAAGCAGGTCGAACAAAGCAACGACTTGCTGATGACCCCAACCCAGATTGACTACCGCGACGGGCGGGCGTCGGTGCCAGGGCTGGCCGCGGGTGCGACCCTAACGCTGCCCCTCACCGGTCGTTATCAGATCTACCTGATGTTCCCACTCACGCAGGAGGTCGCCACCCTCGCCGTTCTCCGGTATGCAGTAGTGACGACCGGAGCCATCTTGGTGATCTTGCTTACCTTCATCGCAGCGCTGGTGAGCAGACAGGTCGTCACTCCGGTGCGTGCCGCCCGGCGGGCCGCCGAAAGCCTGGCGTCCGGCAACTTGCGCGACCGGATGAAGGTCCGGGGACAAGACGATCTTGCCCGGCTGGCGACCTCGATGAACTACATGGCCTCTGAGCTGGAGAAGCAGATCAACACACTCGAGGAGCTGTCCGCTGTCCAGCAGCGATTCGTTTCCGATGTCTCGCACGAGCTACGTACGCCGCTGACCACCGTGAGGATGGC
>JBKPAB010000207.1:0-16775 GCA_046726195.1 Actinomycetota bacterium | reverse complement strand
TGAGCTTCGGCACTCATTCGTCTCGCTGCTCTCAGATGCGGGCCTGCCGATCGAAGACGTGTCCCGGCTCGTCGGTCACAGCAGCACCAGCGTGACGGAACTCGTCTATCGGCATCAGATCCGTCCCGTGATCCAGAGTGGCGCGACGATCATGGATCGGCTCTTCGGTTCGCCGGCCGGCCGTCGCGCCGTCGAGGCTGTTGCCGCCGACGGGATCAAGAGCCCGCGGCGTTAGTCACTCAGTTAGTCACTCAGGGCATTGGTGAGCAAGTCAAGTGCCGCGGCGAAATACTCTTTGACAAGGCCGAACAGTGGTCGGGGTGACAGGATTTGAACCTGCGACCTCTTCGTCCCGAACGAAGCGCGCTACCAAGCTGCGCCACACCCCGTAGCTGCACCGAGCCTGGGAGAGTCTAGTCCATCGTGCTGGGCCCGCTCGCGCCGTTTCTCGCGGCAGATGGGCGCGTTATGCGGCAACTACGCGGCACAATCCGCCCCGCTCACCTGGAGCCCCAGGTCAGGCGAGGAGCAGGTCATGGTCTGGAACAGCGAGGCAGTTACGGCAACGGACGAACACATCGAGGTAGCCCCGAACCGCTAATACGCAGTAGACCTGGAAGGCAACGGCGCAAGGTCGAGAACTGAGGTCGTAATGCCCGAAGCGAAGGGTGGTTGCGTCTACCAGCGCGTGGCGATTGTCCCGATCCATGTCGCGGAACTGGCCAATACCTTCATGACCGGCGCGGCCGTCGAGCTCGACGATCAATCCGAACTCCTTGTAGTCGACATCAGTCATGTAGGGAAGACCTGACCTCGACTGTTGTCGACTGCCCCTGGGCAAGCCGTGCGGACGTTCCACATCGCGCAGATACCGCAGCTCGATTGGCGATTCGGCTCCCGCAGCAACGTCGGCGAGCAAGTCGTGGAGTAGCGCTCGATGCCGGTGCCGTACTCGAGCGTCCAGGTCTTGGCGAAGTCGCTTGACCGTCGTTGAGCGTCGCTGCACGGCTGTGGTGACAATCTCCACCACCTCGCCGGCGTGGCGGACATCGGCGAGATCAAGCACGGTGCTTTCAACGGTGAGTCGCGGGGGGTCCTTGACTGAGCGGGCCGGGCGTACACCTGCTCTTTCACGGATGAAGTGCCATGGACCGGGAACCTCAATGCGCCTCTCATGAGGTAACAAGACATCGAGCGGTATCGGCGCCTGGGGTAGCAGTTGATGCAGGTAGCCCGAGGACTCTGGACCGAGCCGCGCGGATTGACCACCGAGCAGGACGCCGCCCCAGGCGAGCGAGTCCCACGACGGCTCCAGTGGAACCGTCAAAAAGAGTCCGCGCGCGAGCCTGCGCCATGATCCTGATTCCACTAGGCGGGTGATGCTGTGCCGGCTCATGCCGTGGCCGACGGCTTGCTCGCGCGTCACCACATGAGCTTGCAGTGATGCGAGCTGAAGCAGGCGATCTGACACTTGATGTCGTTGATGCACATTGTGACCATGCTCAACTGGCCGGGAATCGTTCGGTCTGCTGCGAATCTGTGGATGATGACGAGCCACGCCCCAAACCTGTGGAAACCAGCATTGGGGAGACTTCTGCCGCGACTATGCGGCAGAAGTCTCCCCACTGATGCTCGTCAAGGTGAGCAGGGTCGCCTCAGGAGGGCAAGCGAAGCGGATGGGTGCATACGGTGACGTCCCGACGCCCGCCGACACATGTAGCCAAGCAGTGCGGCCACCTGCGGTGTGCTTGGAAAGGCCCTTTGCCCGCCGGGTATCAAGATCACAGTTGGTGACCAACGCTCCGTAGAACGGAACGCACACCTGGCCTCCGTGGGTATGGCCCGTCATGATCAAATCGTGCCCGTCGTACGCCATGGCATCGATCACCCGACGGTACGGCGCATGCGTGACACCAATCGCAACGTCGATCTCGTCACGGTCAATCGAACCGGCGACTTCGGCGTAACGATCTTGGCCAATATGGGCGTCGTCGGTGCCACGGAAGCCGAGCCGGACACCTTTGATCTCCAGCGATACGCGGCTGTGGGTCAGGTCGATCCACCCCGCCTCCTTGAAACCTCGCCCAAGATCTTGCCAAGGCAGCATCCGGGGTGGACGTCGATCGCGGCCGCTCGGACCTTCGAAATAGCGCAGCGGATTCTTGAACGTGGGGGCGTAGTAGTCGTTCGACCCCCAGACGTAGATACCCGGACGATCAAGCAAACGGCCGAAGCTGCCGAGCACAAACGGCACAGACTCCTGATGCGCGAGGTTGTCGCCAGTGTTGATCACCAAATCCGGCTCTAAGGCACCCAGGGTCGACAGCCAGCGCTGCCGTGCCCGGGCATACGGGGTCATATGGACATCGGATACATGCAGCACCCGAATGGGCCGCGCACCCGGGGGCAGCACGGGCACTGTGACACGACGCAGCCGGAATGCATTGACCTCATAGAGTCCGGCGTACGCGAGGCAGCCAGCGCCGACGACCCCGACACGAACCAGGCCGTTGACGACCGAGGTCATCGTGCCACTGTTCCCAGACATAAACAGCAGGCTACAAGCGAGCCCTGCTGCCACACTTGATTCCATGTCTGACGCACCAACCACACTTAAGGAGCGCCTCAGATCGGACCTCACCGAAGCGATCAAGGGCCGCGACAAAGTCAGGTCCGGCACGATCCGGATGGTGCTCACGGCGATCACCGAAGCGGAAGTGGCGGGCTCTAAGGCGGTCGAACTCTCCGATCAGCAGGTGCTCGACGTGGTCATCCGGGAGGCCAAGAAGCGGCGCGAAGCTGAGGAGGCGTACGCCAACGCCGGCCGCACCGAGCTGGCCGAGAAGGAGCATGCGGAATCAGAGGTGCTGGCCGATTACCTGCCGCAGCAGCTGACCCAAGACGAGATCGCCGCCATCGTTGCCGACGCCATCGCATCGACCGGTTCAGCCGCGCTCGGAATGAAGGGCATGGGCAGGGTCATGGCGCATGTGACGCCACAGACCAGGGGCCGGGCCGACGGCAGCGTGGTCGCGGCTGAGGTCAGGCGACAGCTGTCGGGCTAGCGGGCGGGCAACAGGAGCTAGCGGCGCGGCGGGAAGGTCGGCGGCAATGTCGGACCAGGACTCGGCTGCTGTTGCTGCTGTTTCCTCTTTTGCTCTTCTGCCTTCTTCTTCGCTGCGGCCTTCTCCGCCGCAACGTCGGCTGGATCACGCCCGTTCGAGTACACCGCGTACACCGTGCCGAACTCCGAGATCCAGTCACCGGGTGCCGGCGACCAACCGATAAAGCTGTACTTGGGCACGCTGTCGCTGTAGACGTAGGTCTTCTCCACCGTGAAGCCGAGCCGCTCCAACTTGTCGGTCGCTTCGGCGATGCTCAGGCCGCTGAGGCTCGGCATCCGGACCTGCTCACCGACCTGGATCTTGCGCGGAGGTGAGTTGAACGAGGTCTTCGGGATCTGCTTGAAGTATTGCTGCATGACCGGCTTCCAGATCTTCATGCCGGCGTCGCCGCTCCCGGAGCCCTCAAGATAGACACCGGTGGACGGCACCCGGTAGCCCCTCACACCGGCCCGACGGTAGTAACCCGACCCCCTCTTGATAAAAGGACTCTTGGTGTTGTCGATGGAGATCATGGCCACGCCGGCGATCTCGGGCGTGTAGCCAGCGAACCACACGGCTTCATTGCTGTCGATCGTTCCTGTCTTACCGGCGATGTCGCGACCGTCGTAGATCTTGGCGCGCCGGCCGGTGCCCTTGTCGACCACAGACTTGAGGACTTTGTTAACCCCGTCGGCCACGTCCTTGTCGACCACCCGACGGCAGTTCGCATCCGGCACCCCGAGATCCTTGCCCCCACGCGTGGTGATCTTGGAGACAATGATCGGATTGCAGTGGATGCCGCGGGCCGCAAAGGTCGCGTACGCCTCGGCCATGGAGAGCGGGCTCACTTCGACGGTGCCCAGGGTGAACGACGGCTTGTCCTGGAACTCCTTCACGATGTCCACCGGGGGTTGGCCGATGCGTGCCCCAACCTTGACGCCGGTCTTCTTGGCCATCTTGGTGACGCGGCACATACCGGTCGCCAGCTCCAGCTGAATGAAATAGGTGTTGACCGAGAACTGCGCCGCCTCCATCATTCCGATGGACTTGCTGTGCCCTACGGCATTCTGGACGACCCAGCGGTCATAGACGCGCTCCCGCCCACGGCACGACATAAAGCGTCGGCCAGTGAAGTCGAATGGTGACTTCGCGTTGAACTTCTTGTTGATCGCTATGCCTTTTTCCAACGCTGCGGCGAGCGTGAACAGCTTGAAGGTCGACCCGGCCTGGTAGCCCTGAATGCCACCCATCGCCGGATCGGCGGCGAGGTTCCAATATGTATGGCCCTTCTTGGTATTGCTGCCCATCACCGGCCTGCTTTGCGCCATCGCGATGATCAGGCCGGTGCCCGGCTGGATCATGTTCATGGTCGAGATGACCGGATCTTTCGGGCCGACCACTGCGCTGACCTTCTTCTCAGCCAAGTCCTGGATCTTGGGGTCGATCGCAGTCTGAATGACCAGTCCGCCGCGGTTGATCATGTTCTCGCGCTCGTCCTCGGTTTTTCCGAGACTCCGAGTGTTGAGCAGCGTACGGCGCACGTAGTCGCAGAGGAACGGGTAACGAGTGCCAACACAACCATTGCGGGTCTTCTTGACTTTATCTTCGTCAAAGCCGACCTTCTTCGCCTCTTTTGCCTGCTCGACGGAGATCAACTTGAGCTCGGCCATCCGGTTGAGCACGACATCACGCCGCTCCAGCGCTGCGCTGGGATTGCGCACTGGGTTGTTCGTGTCCGGGTTCTGCACCAGCCCGGCCAACATCGCCGCCTGAGGCAACGTTAGCTCGGAGGCCTTTACCGAGAAGAAGTTCCTGGCCGCCGCCTCCACCCCGTACGCGCCCTGGCCGTAGTAGGCAATGTTGAGGTAGCGCTCAAGGATCTGATCCTTGGTGAATTTCTTCTCCATCGCGACCGCATAGCGGAGCTCGCGAATCTTGCGTTGCACAGTCGGTGCCTGGGCCTCCCGGACACACTCAGTGTCGCCTTTGGCCTGGCACTGGTCGATCTGCACCATCTTGACGTACTGCTGGGTTATCGAAGAGCCACCCTGAGTTGTGCCGCCTGCGGCGGTGTTGCGCACCAACGCACGCATCGTGCCTTTGAAGTCCAAGGCGCCGTGCTCATAGAAGCGGTGATCCTCGATGGCGATTTGCGCTTGTCGCATGATCGGAGCGATGTTCTCCAGGCTCACCGGCACCCGGTTCTCGTCGTAGAAGTACGCGAGAGTCTTGCCGTTGGCCATCAAGACCTTGCTCCGGGTGGCAGGCGCCGGCGTAGACAGCTCAGCCGGCAGGCTCTCCAGCTCGGTGACCGCCGCGCTACTGGTGACCCCTGCCATACCGGCGAACGGGATGAACAGTCCTGCGACCAGAACACCGGCGAGGACACTGACGACGAGGAACATGACCAGCGAGTACGCGAGGCTCCCCATGCGCTTCGGCGTAAACGGCACGGCTACAGATTACGGGAGCAACCGCCCCCGTCGAATCACGTAGTGATACCAAATCTTGACCTGAGAGCACTTTTGGTTCAATTGTCAAGCACCGAAATATCACAAAACGGCAAACATCAGGACACGAATCTGGTCATCTCGATACGGGCGTGCGTAGCGTGTCGTCCGCCGTGCCAGACGGGCCGGGGAAAAAGCCCGGTACGGCGAAGTTTCACGAAGGGGAGATGCAGCGTGCCTGCAGTGCAACGTGAAGACTGGACCATGCGCGCCAAGTGCCGGGGGATGGAAGATGCCCTGTTTCCGGAGGCGTCGGACCAAAAACGAGCCAGGCTGGTGTGCTCGGGGTGCCCAGTGCGCTTCGAGTGCCTGGCGGAGGCTCTGGACAACCGGATCGAATGGGGTGTCTGGGGAGGTATGACGGAACGGGAGCGGCGGTTGCTGCTTCGTCAGCGGAGTGATGTCACCTCGTGGAGGTCCATCCTGCTCGGCAAGCAGAATCAGCAGCCGTCGTCCCAGCCCGCCTCTGGCGGCTCTCAATCCTTGTCGGCCAGGAGGGCGCCGACTCGGCGGAGTGCCTGAAGGTCGGTGACGTCGGTCGGCAAGGACTGAACCTGACTCTGGGCCAACCCCGGACGAGCCGAGGCGAAGCGCAGCATCAGGCGGGTTTCGGTTTCAATCAGCCGCATCAGGTTGGCGTGACGTCTGAGCGCCTCAACCTCCACCTCGGCTGAGGTGTCCGCAAGGTCCTCGGCGAGGGACAATGCTCGTTCCGGCGAGACGCCCAGCTCGCTGGCGTGCACCCGGTTGATAACCACGCCCGAGATGGGCATGTCTTCCTCGCTCAGGCGGTCCACGAAGTACGCTGCCTCCCGTAGCGCGTCATGCTGTGGGGTTGCGACGACCAAGAACGTGCTGTGCCGCGACGACAGCAGCTGAAATGTCGCCATGGCTCGCTGTCGGAATCCGCCGAAAAGTGCCTCGAAAGCGCGCACAAAGGTCTTGACGTCGCTGATGATCTGGGTACCGAGGATTTTGGTCATCGCGGCGGAGATCATGCCGAAACCAGCGCTCATCAAGCGCATTGGGCCGCGTGCCGGGTGCAGCAACATTCGCAGGAACCGACCGTCCAGCAGCGCGCTCAAGTGTTCGGGGGCGTCCAGGAAGTCGAGGGCAGAGCGGGCCGGGGGAGTGTCCACCACGATGAGGTCCCAGGTCCCATGGGTCTCCGCCTCGCTGTGCAGCTGCCCCAGCTTCTCCATGGCCATGTACTCCTGGGTTCCCGCGAACTCCGAGGACAGCGCCACGTAGAACTGGTTCTGCAAGATCGCCTGGGCTTTCTCCGGCGTGGAGTGTGCGATCACGACGTCGTCGAATGTGCCTTTCATGTCCAACATCATGGCGTCTAAGCTGCCGCCCGCGGCGGTGTCGATCACGGGCACCGGTCGAGGCGTGTTGTCCAGCTCCCCGACACCGAGCGACTGGGCCAGCCGGCGTGCCGGGTCGATCGTCAGTACCACGACCTTGCGGCCAGCCTCCGCCGCACGCACTGCGATCGCGGCAGACGTGGTGGTCTTACCCACCCCGCCCGACCCACAGCAGATAATGATCTTGACCTGGCGATCGCCGATGATCTTGTCGATGTCGAGGAAGGCCACTGCCAGATGAGCGCGTGGTTGGCCTGTGCTGCGCCCTGAGCCTGTCGAAGGGCGATCTTCGACAAGCTCAGATCGCATGTGCTCCGGGAAGGCGTCGGCCTGCTGTCTATCGGTCACGGCGCCTCCAGGCTCATCTGATCGGTCAGCTGCTCAGAAATCGCGAAGATCGCGCTCTCGTCGATGCCTCCATGATCAAAAGCGACCTGCGCCAGTGGCAGACCCAGCGCGGCCAGCCGATCATGGCGCCGTTGCTCTTGCAGCGTACGAGCAGCTTCGATCGCGAACTCCGAGGCCAACGCCTGGTTCTGCTTGATCGTCAGCCCAGGCACCTGCAAGATCACCGATGCAGTGGCGGCAGCCTGCAGTTGCTCACCGTCAAGCGGAGTTGGGGTCACCATGTTCTCGATCACGGTGCCGATGCGCACCTGAGTGGGGCGCAGCGCCGCGACGGCTTCCTCGGTTTCGGTGACCGGCATATCTTCCAGCAGGGTTACCAGGTGCACGGTGGTGGTCGCAGATCGGAGCAGCCGCATGATCGAGTCGGCCTGGTTGCGGATGGGTCCGACTTTGGCCAGGCCGACGACAGCCGCAGGCACATTGAGGAACTGGGCGATCCGGCCCGTGGGTGGGCCGTCGAGCACTACTGCGTCGTACGCGTTGGGGCGGTTTTTGATCTTCCGCCGCACCGCCTCGTACACCTTCCCGGTAAGCAGCACATCACGCAGGCCGGGCGCGATCGAGGTCGCGAAGTCAACCGCACCCGAGCGCTCCAGGGCCTTGCCGGCGATGCTGAGGTGATAAAAGGTGTCGAGGTACTCGATCAGAGCATCCTCGGCGTTGATGGACAGGCCGTACACGATGCCGCCTGCAGGCGTGCGGCTGATCCGGCGCTCCTCGGCGCCGCGCAATTGAGGTACGTCGAAGAGTTCGGAGATGCCGTGCCGTCCCTCTACCTCGCACAGCAGCACTCGGCGGCCGCTGGTGGCTAGGGCGCAGGCGAGGGCACCGGCGATAGTGGTTTTTCCGGTGCCGCCCTTGCCACTCACGATGTGCAGGGTGTGCCGGGGAGTCACGGCACGCCCGTGATCGCGAAGCCGGCGTGGGTCTTGTAGCGCCGGTTGATGGCAATGAGGTTTGCGGCCAGCGCCTCCACCTGGCCTGCGTTGCGCAGCCGGCCGCCGTAGATGCCGCGTGCACCGGGGATTGCGCTCGCGAGTTCGCAGACGACCGCGACAGCCTCTCGATCCTCACCGAGGACGAGCACGTCATCGGCGAAGTGCTCGATCGTCGGGTCATCGAGGAGGACGGCGCTGACGTGGTGGAAGGCGGCGATCACCGTTGAGTTGGGCAGCAGCTGTTGCGCCTCCTCAGCTGCCGAACCGGCCGGCACCCGTATCGGAAAAGGTCCATGATGGTCAAACCCCAACGGGTTGACGCAGTCAACCACGATCTTTCCGGCGAGCTCTGTAGTCAGAGCTGACAGCAGCGTGGCATGACCGGCGTAGGGCACTGTGACGATGACCAGTTCGGCAGCGGCTGCGACATCGGAGTTGCTGCCGCCGGTGATTCGGCTGGAGTGGTCCGCCTGCGCATCCGCGGCGGCGAACAGCCGCCCGCGTTCGGCATTGCGGCTACCGATCAGGACGTCGTGATCGGCCGCGGCAAACCGTCTGGCCAGACCGCGACCCTGGGGCCCGGTCCCGCCCAGAATTCCTACCTTCACCCGGCTGTCCGGTGGTGAGCGAGCTCAGGCCTCGTGGTGAGTGCCTGCATGGTCACACGCTTGATAGTAGTGGCGGTCCCGGAGTCAAAACTGTCAGTGACAGTCGGAAGGATGTGCTGCATGACCTCTACATCCGACGTAGCAACCGAGGCTGGATCTGCAACCACTGGCCCGTCCCGTCCCAAGATCAGCGTGCAGATGGTGGTGCTGGACACCGACGACCCGCCGCGGCTGGCTGAGTTTTATACCGCTTTGCTTGGCTGGCAGGTTGAGGAGAGTGATGACGACTGGATCACCATTGGGGGTGAGTCGGGTGCCCGGATAGCTTTCCAGCTAGCGCTCAACCACAAGCCTCCGACCTGGCCTGACAATGCGGTACCGCAGCAGCTGCATCTTGATCTGGAAGTAGACGATCTGGACCAAGCCGCAGTGTACGCGGAGTCGATTGGTGCCCGCCGCGCGCCGAGTGGCGATCACTCGCCTGACTTCATCGTCTTCCTTGACCCGAGCGGCCATCCGTTCTGTCTGTGCTCGTAGGGGTCGCGCGACCTCTACAGTGAGGCTATGGCGAAGTGGGAATACGTGACGGTACCGCTGCTGGTGCACGCGACCAAACAAATCCTCGACAACTGGGGGCAGGATGGGTGGGAACTCGTCCAGGTCGTGCCGGGCCCCACTCCGGAAAACCTCGTTGCCTACCTTAAGCGTCCGATCCCCACTTCTGGAGCCGGTGCGTGACCCTGCCGTCGCAGCGGCTCGGTGATCTTGGACTGAGCTTGCCGGCGGTCGCCCAGCCGCTGGCGGCGTACGTGCCGGCGGTGCGGTTCGACGACTTGGTTTATACCGCCGGCCAGCTGCCGCTCGTGGATGGCAACCTACGTGCCGTCGGCAAGGTCGGCGATCAGGTCTCGGTTGACGATGCAGTCAACTGTGCCCAGATCGCCGCGCTCAATGCGCTAGCGGCTGTGGTCGACCTGACTGGTGATCTTGATGTGATCACACGCATTGTCAAGGTGACGGTCTATGTGGCTAGCGCCTCGGGGTTCACCGATCAGCCGCTCATCGCGAATGGCGCCAGCGAGCTGCTGGGTGACATCTTTGGCGACGCCGGCCGGCATGCACGCAGCGCGGTCGGCGTGGCAGTGCTGCCGCTCGATGCGCCGGTTGAGGTCGAGCTAGTGGTCGGGGTCGGTTCGACGCCCATGATTCAGCCGCTCTGAATCCACACAAACGATGCCGTCACATTCTTATGACGTCCTCGCCCGCCTCGGGCCGCAGGTTCCGGCTGGCATGGAGGAGCGAGCGGCATTGTGGACAAAAGATTCGGTTCCGAGCGCGGCCGTACCCGCGGCTAGTGTGATCTTGCTGCGGGACAGCGCGCGAGGACTTGAGACCTATTTGTTGCATCGCCACGCACGGATGCCTTTCGCGGCCTCGATGGTGGTCTTTCCGGGCGGCCGGGTGGACCCCGCTGACGCATCCGGGGGTGGGGATCCAATCCTGCGTTGCGCAATCCGTGAGACCGCCGAGGAGAGTGGCGTGGAACTCGCTGAACAGGACCTTTATCCCTGGGCGCACTGGATAACGCCCGAGATTGAGCCGCGCCGGTATAACACCTGGTTCTTGGTGGCGGCCATGCCTGCTGATCAGGAAACGGCCGACATATCCGGGGAGACCGATCATGCGGAATGGTGGACCCCGGCTGAGGCGCTGACTGCCGAGCGCGCGGGGTTGATCATGCTCCTGCCGCCGACGCTGTCGATCTTGATCGAACTCAGTGATCACCTGACGGTAGCCGAGGTGATCAATCACGCGACGGATCGGCAGATCGAGCCGGTGCTGCCAAGGCTGGTGGAAACCCAGAGCGGATGGCAGGTCCGTTATCCGCAGACCGCTCCCCGCGAGGAGTCATCATGACAGCTGCGGCGGGCATTGATGCGCCCAACATCCAGCTGATCCGGGCGCCGAACCCAGGCCCCATGACCTTGGACGGAACCAACACGTGGCTGATCACCGACGCGGAGCAGGGTGCCCTGGTCGTCGATCCTGGGCCGGCCATCCCATCGCACCTCGATGCTGTGCTGGCAGCCTGCGGCTCGCGGCTGGTCACGATTGCGTTGACCCACCGACATCTCGATCACGCGGAGGCGGCGGCGACGCTCGCCGAGCAGGCTGGTTGCGGCGTACGCGCTGCCGATCCGCAGTTTCGCATCGGCGCCGATGGATTGGACGGCGGGGACCGGCTGATACTGGGCGCGACCATGCTTGAGGTGATCGATACGCCGGGCCACACCAGCGACTCGCGTTCGTTGCTGCTAACCGGACCTGATGGGGTTCACCGGCTGATCACCGGCGACATGGTGTTGGGCCGCGGTACGACAGTGATCACCTACCCAGATGGCGATCTTGCCGCCTACTTCGATTCGCTGGAACTGCTCACGCGGCTCGTCGCAACGCGCAACGTCACCCAGCTGCTTCCGGGTCACGGGCCAGTCGTCACCGACCCGGTGGCGTGGCTGTCCTTCTATCGCCGCCACCGCCTGGAGCGCCTCGACCAGGTACGAGCCGCACTCGCGGCAGGGGATCGGACGGCCGGTGAGGTAGTGGCCCGGGTGTATGCCGATGTTGATCGCAGCCTGTGGCCGGCGGCAGAGCAGTCGGTACGAGCGCAGCTGGAGTATCTGGAACAGATGGGCTAGACACGCTGGCCGTCGAGGCGGCGGGATTTGCTCAGCTAGCACATTCCGGTCACACAGGATCCGCATAGGATTCCGAGCCAGCCTGGAAGCCATGAACTCCTCCGAGCAGCCAGGCAACAACACCCCAGACTTCCGAAATCCGCAGACCCCGGGTTCGAATGAGGAAGCCACCGTCATTCTGCCGACCGGGCAGAATGGCGGCAATGCGAGCGGCCAGTCTGGCGGCTATACCGGCGGGCAATATGGCGGCTATACCGCAGCCGACTTTCCGGCTCCCCCAGGTGTTCCGCCGCTGACCCAGAGTCCGGCTGCTGCCCCAGCCTCGCCGGGGCCGAAGCGCCGAACAGGCGCCTTGATCGCCGGTATGGCGATTGCGGCCGTACTGGGTGCTGGTGCTGGCGTCGGCTCGTACGCCTATCTGGTGGATGGCCGCACCGCCTCGCCGGTCGAGGTCACAAGCGCAGCTGCGCCGAGCCCGGTGCTGGACGGCACAGTATCGGCCGCTGCGGCGAAGATCGAGCCGTCGCTGGTGACGATCGCGGTGCAGTCTGCTGGCAGCAGCGGCATCGGTAGCGGCGTGGTGCTTGACAAGGAGGGGCACATTCTGACCAATCACCACGTGATCGCGGGCGCCGGGGACCAGGCAACCATTACGGTCACTTTCCACAACGGCACGACGGCTACGGCCAAAGTTGTCGGGATGTCCGATTCGAACGACCTGGCGGTGATCAAAGTTGACGGCGTAGGCGACCTGAACCCGGCCAGTTTCGCGAAGTCCAGCGAGCTCAAGGTCGGGCAGACCGTGGTCGCTGCCGGCGCGCCGCTCGGCCTCTCCGAGACACTAACCAGTGGCATCGTGTCCAACACGGCGCGGCCGGTCCGCTCCGGCACCAACAACGACGCGGTCTATCTGGCCGTGCAGACTGACGCCGCGATCAACCCGGGCAACTCGGGTGGCCCGCTGGTCGACCTTAATGGTGCTGTGGTGGGGATCAACTCCTCGATCGCCAGCACCAGCTCGGGTCCTGATGGCGGTCAACAAGGCAACATTGGTATTGGTTTTGCGATCCCCTCCGACGTTGCGGTCCGTGTCGCCAACGAACTGATCACCACCGGCACCTCTCACAACGCTCAGCTCGGGGTGCGGCTGACCGGCTCGGACTCCCAGCTGCCGACCTCAGCGGGTGTGCCGCTGGGTGAGGTTGTCAGCGGTGGTCCTGCTGACCAGGCCGGGCTGCGTGCTGGTGATCTCGTCACCAAGATCAACGACTTCCACACCACAACAGCAGACGGGCTGATCGCTGCGACCCGGTTCTATGCACCAGGGACGACGGTCACAGTCACTTTCATCCGCGACGGCGGCTCTCCGCAGACGGTCGAGGTGACTCTCGGCACGGCCTGAGGCCCGACTCGAGGCGCCGCCTGATTCCCGGCTCGCCCGTTCCCATAAAGGTTGAACGTGCGAGCCGGGGTTGCTATCTGGCTCGGCGCTCCACTCGCTCGACGTCGAGGATCGTCACCGAGCGAGGCTCCAACCGGATCCAGCCCCGGGCCGCAAAATCGGCGAGCGCCTTGTTGACCGTCTCGCGCGAGGCGCCCACCAGCTGTGCGAGCTCCTCCTGAGTCAGGTCGTGGTGTACGTGCATACCGTCTTCACGTTTGTCCCCGAACCGTTGCGCCAGCTCCAGGAGCTGTTTGGCGACCCGCCCCGGAACGTCAGAGAAGACCAGATCCGCGACCACATCGTGGGAGCGCCGGAGCCGCGCGGCCAGCTGACTGAGCAAGCCTTGTGCCACCTCTGGCCGGTCGTAGAGCCAGGGAATCAGCTCATCGTGTTCCAGGGTCCGCAGCTCGCACGCCGTAACCGCCGTAGCTGTGGTCGATCGTGGCCCCGGATCAAAAACCGACAGTTCGCCGAACATCTGTCCGGGTCCGAGTACTGCCAGCAGATTCTCACGGCCTGCGGATCCGCTGCGGCCTAACTTGATCTTGCCGCTGACCACGATGTAGAGCCGGTCTTCGGAATCTCCCTCGTGGAAAAGCACGTCCCCCTTGTTGAGGTGCAGGCTGCCCATTGCAGAGGCGAGTGCGGTCGCGGCTTCATCATCCAGCCCGGCGAACAGGGGTGCCTTCTTCAAGACTTCCGGATCCACGCGGTACCTCCCTGATCACGGCTCATCGAGGGCAACGCTACCGTTGAATGCTCTCCAACGTCAGGGCCGGAACTTGGCGCTGAACTACTGTGATGGCATGAGTTCGAGCAGGTCAGGCGGCGCCGCGGCGCTGGCTTCCGGTGTTGCGGACCAGGCTCCGATTGTGCCGTTCGACAAATCGCACACCGCACTGGTACGCCGTGCGCGCACCATGAACCGCATCCTGGCAGCCACCTATCCCGACGCGCACATTGAGCTCAATTTCAGCAACCCACTCGAACTGCTCGTGGCCACGATTCTGTCCGCGCAGAGCACTGACAAGCGGGTCAACATGGTGACGCCGCTGGTTTTCGCCCGCTATCCCGACGCGGCAGCGTACGCCGCCGCAGACCGGGCGGAATTGGAGGAGCTGCTCCAACCCACGGGCTTCTTCCGGGCCAAGACTGACACGCTGATCAAGCTAGGAGCCGCTCTCACTGAACGCTTCGGCGGTGAAGTGCCCAAGCGCATGAAGGACCTGGTGACTCTTCCAGGCGTCGGCCGGAAGACGGCCAATGTTGTCCTCGGCAACGGCTTCGGCATTCCTGGCATCACGGTCGATACCCACTTCAGACGCCTCGTGCGACGTTTCGGATGGACCACCGAAACCGAGCCCGACCGGATCGAGGCGGCGGTCGGCGCGCTGTTTCCGCCCAAGGACTGGACGCAGTTGTGCCACAACGTCATCTGGCATGGCCGGCGGCGCTGCCACGCGCGAAACCCAGCCTGCGGTGCCTGCCCGGTGGCCCGCTGGTGCCCCGCGTACGGGGAAGGAGAAACCGATCCGATCAAGGCAGCCAAGCTGGTTCGGGAGCCGCGGGGATGATGAGCGGCCGCGGCTGGCTGGCAATAACAGTCGCCGTACTCGTGATCCTGCTGGGGAGTTGCGCTCGGTCTGTCGCGCCGCCACCGCCCGCCGAGTCCTCACCCGAGGTTTTGCCGATCCCTGAGGTGACAGCAGATCTTGCGGCCATGAAAAAGGCGGCGGGCATCGCTGACTGTCCAGTCTCGGACCCGCAGGTGGCGCCCGTACCGTCTGGCCTGCCCGATGTCGTGTTGCCTTGCCTGGGCGGCGGCCGCGAGGTCCGACTGGCTGGGCTGCGCGGCGAGCCAATGATGATCAACGTCTGGGCTCAGTGGTGCGGACCGTGTCGGGAGGAGGCGCCCTACCTCGCAGAGGTTGCAAAGGCGAACAAATCGGATCTGGAGATCCTGGGCATTGATCACAATGATCCCCGACCGGAGCTGGCGATTGAGTTTGCACAACTCTCGGGTTGGAAGTATCCGCAGCTTGCCGATCCTGATGTTGTGCTACGCGCAACACTGCAGATCACCGGACCACCCCAGACCTTCTTCATCCGCTCGGACGGCACCATCGCCTATCGCCACGCTGGACCGTTCAGATCGGCTGATCAGATCCGTGACCTGGCGCGCAAGCATCTTGGGGTCGCGCCATGATCGATGCTCAGTCGGAGCAACCTGAGTGGCTCAGGCCCCTCACCGAAGCCCTGTCAGAGCAGTCCAGGCTCGACCGGGTAGTCGCCCTGCGACCGGGAGTCGGGGCTCGGCCGGCCGCAGTGTTGATCTTGATTGGCGACGGTCTGCAAGGTCCGGAGATCATGTTCGTGGAGCGAGCGGCTGGGATGCGTACCCACGCCGGACAGATCGCGTTTCCAGGCGGGGCGGCTGATTCCACTGATCATGATCTTGCGGATACCGCGCTCCGCGAAGCCTCAGAGGAGACCGGTGTTGATCGCAGCGGGATCGAAGTACTCGGCGTGCTGCCACCCGCCTACGTCGCGGTAAGCGGGTTCGACGTCACGGCAGTCATCGCATGGTGGCGCGAGCCGAGTCCGGTGGCGGTGATGGACTCACGGGAAGCCGCATCGATAGACATCGTGCCGGTCGCTGTGCTCATCGACCCCGCGCACCGCGTCCGGGTGAGTCATCCGTCCGGCTACACCGGTCCGGCGTTCGAGGTGAACGGGCATCTCATCTGGGGACTGACCGCGCACCTGCTGGACGGCGTACTTGATCTTGCCGGGTGGCAGAGACCATGGGATCGGAGTCGGGTGGTGGCGATTCCCGAGCGTTATCTCACCGATTCTTCAGGCCCTGACCGTGGCGGACCAGATGCCCACTGATGATCATGAAGTCGAGCTGCTGGCGCGCTGGAATGACACCTTGCCGCACCAGCAAGAGCTTGGCGAGAACTTGATCATCCGTTACAACGAACCGCATCGGCATTACCACACCACCAAACACCTGCTCCAGGTGCTCACCATGATCGATCAGCTGGCTGAAGATCATGATCTCTTTCTGGTGCGGCTTGCGGCGTGGTACCACGACGCGATCTATGCCATCCCGGCCGGCCAGATCAGCAATGAGGAGGCTTCGGCCCGTCTGGCGCTGCGCGAGCTGAGCCGAGTGGGGCTGGAGCAGGAGGACCTTAACCAGGTCGCACGGCTGGTACGGCTGACTGAAACTCACCTGCCCGGACCGCGTGACCCGGAGGGTGAGTTGCTCTGCGATGCGGATCTGGCAATCCTGGCATCCGAACCAGCAGACTACGCCGACTACGTTGCGGCGGTGCGCGCCGAATACGGGCAGGTGCCGGAGGAGCAGTTCATGGCCGGACGGCTCGTTGTGCTGACCGAGCTTGCCGATCACGAGATCTTCCGCACGTCCAAGGGCCGCAAGATGGCCGACGCCGCGCGGATCAACCTCACCACGGAGATCAACGCGCTGAAAGATTCGCTCGGAATTGCTGTGGAAGGATCGGATACGTGACCACAGAGCCCACATCGTCCGCCGTTGCAACCATTGACCGCCCGACCGATTGGTGGAAGTCGGCGGTGGTCTATCAGATTTACCCGCGCTCCTTCGCGGACAGCAATGGTGACGGCACCGGCGATATTCCCGGGATTCTGTCTCACCTTGACTATCTAG
>JBKPAB010000206.1:0-16894 GCA_046726195.1 Actinomycetota bacterium | reverse complement strand
AAGTAGCTGGTCGGCGTCGCGGCGGTCCCCCGCGTCGGACTGGGTGTCTCAGCCTCCTCGATCTGCTCAAGGATCCACGCCTGCCCGGCACCGGAGACCTCCCACATCGGAGTCAGCGCCTGGCGAAATGCCTTGGCCTGCTCTACACCGGCGAACTCCATACCCAACATGTGATGGTTAGCATCGTCGGGGTCGCGGTAGATCCAGTGCTTGACGACCCCATGCGACGTGCGGTCCATCGGATCTGTATCGAACACGGCCTTCCAGCGATCGAAGTCCTCGACGTGATAGTCGATCATCAGAGTTGTCATTTTTTACCTACCATTGCTGGGAACTCGGCCGCGTGCTATGGTCAGTGACAACTAACGGTAATTCTCCACGCACGGTTAGTCAAGATGCACCAATGGCAGATCATGACATTTTGCTCGATGCGCTCGGCGATCGGACGCGCCGGGCCATCCTCGAACGGTTGCGTTCCGGGCCCCAGCCCGTGGTAGAGATCGCTCGCGAGCTCCCGGTCGGACGGCCCGCCGTGTCCCAGCACCTCAAGGTGCTCAAGGCCGCTGGCTTGGTGACAGACCACGCCGTCGGCACACGCCGCGTGTACCAGATCAATCCCGAAGGGCTGGCCGGGCTCGAAGCTTACGCGCGATCGTTTTGGTCCACAGCCCTCGCCCGCTATCAGCAGGCTGCCAACAAGCAGCCGTCGATACTGCGAGTCGGAGCCGGTGATGACAACGCCCGGTGACCTCAACATCGGCCCGAGCGCTCCGCTTGCAGTGCGCCAGTCGATCCACGTCGACCTGCCACCGAGCGAAGCGTTCCGACTGTTCACCGACGGAATCGGCGAGTGGTGGCCGCTCGAGGAGGGCTACTCGTACGGGGGAGACCGCGCGGACAGTCTCTTCCTGGAGCCGGTCGTCGGCGGCCGCTTCTTCGAACGCTTCGTAGACGGTGACGAACTACAAGTCGGCACGGTTGTGTCGTGCCTGGCTCCCGATCGAATCGTCTTCACATGGCGGAGCCCGGAGTGGCCGGGCGACACCGAAGTCGACGTCCATTTCGTGCCCGATGGTGCGGGGACCAGCGTCTTGCTCGAACACCGCGGATGGGAACGGCTCGGCCCCGACGGCGCCGCCATCGCGGCGCGATGGGCGAACGGCTGGCCGCGTGTGGTCGCCGCCTTCGCGGCCCGCGCCAGCTAGAGGTTGGTCATCCGTTCCGCGGCTTCCGCGTAGCGCCCGCCCTCGACTTGGATCTTGGACGCAGCATCCTCGATCTCGGTCAGTTCCTCCGCCGACAGCTCGATGTCTGCGGCGCCAAGATTCTCCTCCAGGCGGTATAGCTTTCGCGTGCCGGGGATCGGGACGATCCAAGGCTTCTGAGCAAGTAGCCATGCCAAGGCGATCTGTCCGGGCGTGGCGCCCTTGCGTTGGGCGATGCTGGCGAGCAGATCGACCATTGCCTGGTTGTGCCGCAGCGCCTCCGGCGTAAATCGGGGAATGGTGCTGCGGATGTCATTGCTGGCATCGAAACTGGTCGACGCGGTGATCGTGCCGGTCAGGAAGCCTTTACCAAGCGGGCTGTAAGGCACGAAGCCGATACCGAGTTCCTCACATGCGCCCAGCACCTGCTCCTCCGGACGCCGCCACCACAGCGAGTATTCACTCTGCACTGCTGTCACCGGCTGCACTGCGTGCGCTCGACGGATCGTCGCTGCGGCAGCCTCGGACATCCCGAAGTGCTTGACCTTGCCGACCTCGATGAGTTCCTTGACCGCGCCCGCAACGTCCTCGATGGGTACGTCCGGGTCGACGCGGTGCTGGTAATACAGATCGATGGAATCGACGCCGAGCCTCTGCAGCGAGCCGTCGACAACCTGCTTGATCACCTCGGGCCGGCTGGTGACCCGCCCCCTTGGCTTGCGCTCTACCGGATCGATGTCCCAGCCGAACTTGGTGCCGATCACCACCTGACCCTTGTATGGGGCGAGCGCCTCGCCCACGAGTTCCTCGTTGGCGTACGGACCGTAGATCTCGGCAGTGTCGAAAAACGTGATGCCACGGTCCACAGCAGTCCGGATCAGCGAGATCATCTCCTGCCGGTCAGGTTTGTCGCTGTAACCACCGGTCATGCTCATACAGCCCAACCCAATGGCGGAGACCTCAAGGCCGTTGCTGCCCAATCTGCGCTTGTCCATCGTTCCAATACCCCTTGTCGTCATGGGCAGCCCAGAGGCCGCCCCGGAGAGTGTGATCAAGCCTAGAATTGGTGACTGCTTCGTGGGAGGCCTCATCAGTACCCCCCAAAAATCGGATGGCGTCAGCGGAACGCTGCCACCGCCGCGCCAAGTACGACCAGCACCAGCAGGGCCACCAGGAGCGCGATGATCAGCTGCCGCGCGCCCTCGCGGTGGTCGAGCGTCGCGTCCACGATGGGCTCGGCCGGCAGGTCGTCCACAACGGCCGCGAGGTCGCCGTGGGTACGGGCGACCAGCACCCGGTCCACCCGCTCGGCGTACTCCTCCATGCTCAGCCGCCCCGCAACCGCGTGCCGCTGCAGCTGCTCAACGAGCCGGTCCCGGTCGGCGTCGGAGGCCCGCAATCTGTGCTCGGTCGACATGGCGTCCCCCCTCCCCGGGCAATTTATCCCGTTTCATCACGAGGTTGCTGACCGAATGCTAACGTCCGGCCATGGCGCATCCCCCCGGACAAAATCTGCTCGTCATCGAACGTATTCTGCGCGATCGCGATGGAATCTGGCGGCAGATCAACGCCGAGCACGACCTGCGCGGCCTCGCGCTGCAGATGCTCATTAGTTCGGCCGTCAGCCTGGCCGTCTTCGGCCTGGTATTGGGCGCCTCCAACGGCTTCTGGCAGGCGCTCTCATCCATGGTCAAGCTGCCCCTGCTGTTCCTGGCCACGTTGGCCATCTGCCTGCCCACCCTGTACCTGTTTAATCTGGTATTCGGCGCCCGGCTGTCGATGATGCAGGCGGTCACGCTCAACATGGTGTCGATAACGGTCATTTCGGTGCTGACTCTCGCCTTCGCGCCAATCAGCCTGTTCTTTCTGATCACCGCGCAGAACTACGAATTCTTCAAATTACTCAACGTCTGCATTCTGGCGCTGACGGCCGTTGTCGGATTGCTATTCCTGACCCGCGGCATGAAGGCCCTTAACGGATACCACGCGGCGGCGCTGCAGGCCGTTCCGGCCGTCCAGGTGGCGGTTGCGGCCGAGGACCGGGAGCTGGCCCTCGTCGGCGCCGGGAACGGCCACGGCGGCCTGCCGGCTGCGCCCGCGGCGGGCGGGCCGCAAGGCCACGGCGACGGGCCGGCGGCGGCAGTGCCCGCCGAGCGGCCCACCAGTATGACGCTGATATACATCTGGATCCTGCTGTTCGGCTTCGTGGGTACCCAGCTTGCCTGGACGCTGCGGCCGTTCTTCGGGGACCCGGACGCACCGTTCGCGCTGTTCCGCGAAATCAGCGGCACGTTCTACAGCGACATCTTGCGCACGATCGGTGCGCTCTTCGGGTAATCCGAACAGACTTGGCTTCGCCGGCCAGAGGCTCGTCTCGGCGCTCGGCTTTGGCGTTTCGACCCTTGTGATCACAAACGACCCATTTCCGCCGAGGATCGAGGTCGTCTCAACCCTTGTGATCAGAGACGACCCATTGCCGCGGGCTGATCATCGATGACCATGGACGTGCGCCTGGCTGAGACATAGGCTCGCGGCATCCGCATCAGTTGGGGTCTCCATGTCGTACGCACGCGAGCGAGCGCCGCGGGTCCCTCCGCGCTGGTTCGTCCGCCTCGCTTGGTACACGCACCGTGGCCTCTACCGCGTCAGCGGTGGAAAAGTGGGACTCTGGAGGGCGAGGTCCAACCGCTGGGGCACTCTGCGCCTTACCACGACTGGGCGTCGCACCAGCCAGGAGCGCAGCGTCATCCTCGGCTATCTCGAGGACGGCCCAAATCTCATCACCATGGCGATGAACGGTTGGGCCGACGGCGAACCCGCCTGGTGGCTTAACCTGCAGGCGCATCCGAACGCAAGGGTCCAGCTCGCTGACGGGCCTCGATTGGTCAAAGCACGCGCGGCTGCGGGTGCGGAGCGGTCCCGCCTGTGGGCAAAGTGGCGTGAGGTGGAGCCGAATCTGGATGGCTATGCGGCTCGACGTTCGTCTGAGACGGCGCTGGTGATCTTGGAGCCTCGGTCCGCTGAAATGCGATGAGACAGCGAAGCAGGCCGAAATTGGTGCGGTTGTCGGTGGGCCAGCACTCCAACTAGAAGGAGAGCATCGACGCAGCCTGTACATGCGGCAGGGCGCTCGAATAGCCTGCTGTAAAGCGGAAGAATGAGCAGTCCGACATGACATGGGTCAAGCGGTTCATCGTCTTCTTGGTCGTGGGCTTAGCCCTGGTCTATTTGATTTCCAACCCTGAGGAGGCCGCGAACGCCGTCCGGGCGATTATCGGCGGCATAGCTGTAGTATTTCGCTCGATCCTCATCTTCTTTCAATCCCTGGTTAGTTAGCGGTGCCCTGAGCTACGGCGTAGCGGGTGGTCCAAACCAAGTGGTCAGCGCCTCAGCGAGCCCCAGTTGGGACGTCTCCCCCACCCAGGCCACGTATCCGTCTGGCCGTATGAGCACGGCGGTCGGAGCAGGGACGGTCCCGAGGGCGGGAAGCTCCCATGCACCGGCATACTCGGCGTCGATCGATCGGACCCGATCTGCCGACGTACTGATCTCGAAGCCGCCGGGGTCACCGAAATTGATGAGTACTGGCCGGGCATCGTGCAGCAGGGTGAAGACCCGCAGCAGGCCGTCGGCGGTGACGAGGTCGAGATCGGGCATGCGGCGTCCGAGCAGCGGGTGTCCTTCGCCCAGGTCGTAGTGGATGTCGAGACCTGACATCATTGCGGCGACCCGCTTGCGAGGCTCGTCCATAGCCAGCAGCTCGGACATGATCTCGCGCAAGGCGTTGGTGCGGTCATCTGTACGGAGCAGCGCGACTTGCGCCATCGTGTCGCGCAGCACACGGGCAGCAACCGGGTGTCGCTCAGCGTGGTAGGTATCGAGGAGGCTTTCTGGCGACGTCTTCTTGACGACCTGGGCCAGCTTCCACCCGAGATTGACCGCATCTTGCACGCCGATGTTGAGCCCCTGTCCGCCCGTCGGGTAATGCACGTGTGCGGCGTCGCCGGCAAGCAGCACCCGTCCCTTGCGGTAGGAAGCTGCCTGCCGAGCCATATCGGTGAATCTCGAAATCCAAATGGGACTGTGGACGCCGAAATCGGTCCCGTATACGGCGGTGAGCGCCTCACTCAGATCGCGCAGAGTGGGTTCGGTGGTGGAGCCGAGGTGCGATTCGGTCACCATTACCCGCGCCGGGCCCCGATCCATGTAAACCACCTCACCGTCGCGGATCTCGTACTCCAGCCGACTGATGCCATGGATACCGAGGGCGTCGCGGCGTAAGCCCCACTCCGGTTCCTCGGCCAGCTCGACCTCGGCGATCAGGTTGCTTATTGTCGGTTCCCACCCGGGGAACTCGATCCCGGCCGCTTTCCGGATCAGACTGCCTCCGCCGTCGCACCCGACGAGATACTCCGCCCGTAGCGGCTGGTCGTCGGACAGCTCGATGTCAACGCCGGTGTCGCGCTGCGTGAAGCCGGTCACTTCACGGCTGCGATAGATCGGCACCGCAAGCTCGCCGATCCAGTCGGCCAGGATGCGCTCGATGTGGTTCTGCTGCAGCGCGAGCCCGTAGTTGTGCCGGGTGGGAAAGTCGCTGATGTCCAAACGGATCCAGGCGAACCCCGCAACCTGAGCCACCTGTCCCTGCGCGAGGAACCGGTCAGCGATTCCGCGTTGATCAAGGACCTCGATGGTACGTGAATGCAGGCCGCCCGCGCGTGTGCCGGCGAGGTCCTGGCTGGCGCGCCGCTCGACAATGGCGACATCGACGCCCGCCAGCGCTAACTCGCCCGCCAACATCAGCCCTGTCGGACCTCCACCGGCGATCACTACCGCATGTTCGGTCATCCCCACACTCTTTCAAATAGGAGGAGACCCCAGGGTCAGCGCCTGGCGGCTGAGCGCACCGGCTCGTCGAGGAGGCGGAGCCGCGGGTGCTCGCGTTCAACATCTGGGTCAGCGACAGACTTCGAGGTCGTGCTCCAGATACATCCCGACCCCGAGTCCTTGGAAACCACCTTGCGCTGCTGGGCGATCGGGTTCGCGCGACATTCGAGTACGCCGACTTCGAGAGAGCAGCTGACGTTTTGCGCCAACGAGCTGGCACCCGTGCGGCACATTGGCTCCACCGCCCGGTACGCTTCGCGCCGGAAGGACCTCATGGCACGCATCCTCATCACAGGCTCGGCCGACGGCCTCGGGCGAGCGGCCGCGCAAACCCTGCTCGGGGCCGGGCATCATGTCGTTGTCCACGCTCGCAACCGCGACCGGCTCGCGGCCGTGCGAGATCTGCTTGGCCAGGGCGCGGAGGCCGTCGTCGGAGACCTCGCCGACTTAGAGCAGACGCACGAGGTCGCCGAGCAGGCGAACGCGCTGGGCCGGATGGATGCCGTAATCCACAACGCCGGCGTCTACACCGGACCCCAGATCCTGCCCGTCAACATAGTCGCCCCCTTCCTGCTCACCGCACGCATGCAACGCCCCCAGCGGCTGATCTACCTCAGCAGCGGCATGCATCGCGGCGGCCGAGCCGTCGTCGACGGCATCGACTGGAGCGGACGCCGCGCGGCAGGCTCCTACTCGGACAGCAAGCTCTTAGTCACCACGCTCGCCGCCGCCGTCGCCCGGATCTGGCCCGACCTGCTCAGCAACTCCGTCGATCCGGGATGGGTGCCGACCAGGATGGGTGGACCCGGCGCCCCAGACGACCTGCGACTCGGGCACCTGACCCAGGAATGGCTCGCCACCAGTGAGGACCCCGAAGTACAGACCAGCGGTGGCTACTGGTACCACCAGCGCCGCCGTACGCCCCACCCTGCCGTCCATGACGAGCACTTCCAAGACGCCCTCCTAGGCGCACTCGCACGCCACACGGGCGTGCCGCTTGCAAAGCGCCGCAGAGCGGCCCAACCGACCCCGAGGAGCCCAACACTGTGACCGCCATCCGCATCACCGTTGCCGACCATACTGTCATCGCCCAGCTTGCTGAAAACCCCACCGCCCAAGATCTTGCAGAGCAGCTCCCCCTCACTCTGAGCTTCCGCGACTTCAACCGCGTCGAGAAGATCGCAGACCTGCCCCGACCCCTCACCATGGAGGGCGTCCCGCCCGGTGACGATCCCGAGATCAACGACATCGGCTACTACGCGCCCTCCCGCAACCTGGTCTTCTACTACGGCGACGTCGGCTACTGGAACGGCATCGTCCGCATCGGCCGTTTCAACGACGAGGACATCGACCTGATCGAGCACCAGCCAGATGGCTTCGAGGCCACTATCGAGCTGGCACCATGACGGCAAAGGCTTTTCTGGAAGGCAGATCGGGGCTGGATTAGCCACAGCCGCACCTGACGCCGCCTTGGTTGCCGCCGTTTTGGGGGCTTCCGGCGGTGAGAGCCGAAACCTCCTGCGCCACGCAGACTTGCACTACGACTATTCAGTGTTACTATGTACCAGTAGTTAGTATCGCTGAGTAGTTCGAGGAGTGTCCGTGGGCAAGCAGATAACCGAGATGCTCAAGGGCACGCTCGAGGGCATCGTCCTCGCGATCCTGTCCATGCGACCCGCGTACGGCTACGAGATCACGGCGTGGCTGCGCGAGCAGGGCTTTTCCGAGATTGCCGAGGGCACCGTCTACGCCCTGCTCGTCAGGATCGAGCAGCGCGGCTTCGTCGACGTGGAGAAGATCCCCTCCGAAAAGGGGCCGCCACGCAAGGTGTATTCCCTCAACGCCCAGGGACAGGAATACCTCGAAGAGTTCTGGAGGACGTGGGGCTTCCTCGCTGAACGACTGGAACAGCTCCACGAAGAAGGGAAATAGGCATGGCCGCAGGATGGATCGAGCTGGTCACCGGATCGCTCGAACAGAAGAAGCAGTACCGCCAGTACAAGGCGAGGATCAAGCAACTCCCCGCGAACTATCGCGCCGCGGCCGAGGCGGTGGAGCGGTACCTGATGTATGCCGGAGGGATCGCAAAGGGCGACGTCGTGGTGCGGATGTACGGCGACCTCGTGGACCTCTTTGAGGACAGCGCGGCGAACAAAACCCCGATCCGCGCGGTCGTGGGTGAGGACCCGGTCGAGTTCGTGGAGACGTTCATCGCGAATTACTCGGATGGTTCGTGGATCAATAAGGAGCGCGACCGGCTGATCACCGCGATCGACCGGGCAGCTGGAGAAGACACCGGAACCGAAGAGAGTGAGCTCTGATGACGACAACGCAGCAAGACGAGGCGATTCACGTGCAAGGTCTGGAGAAGTCGTACAAGCAACTGCATGTGTTGCGCGGCGTCGACTTCGACGTGGCGCGGGGTAGCATCTTCGCCCTGCTCGGCTCCAACGGAGCGGGCAAGACCACGATCGTGAGAATCCTGGCCACGCTGCTCAAGGCGGACGGCGGGACGGCCAGCGTCCACGGCTTCGACGTCGCTACGCAGGCTGCGAACGTGCGGGAGTCGATCAGCCTCACCGGACAGTTCGCGGCCGTCGACGGAATCCTCAGCGGGCGGGAGAACCTCGTGTTGGTCGCCCGGCTGCGGCACCTCCAGCACCCTGGCACGATCGCGGATAGCCTGCTCGAGCGCTTCGGGCTGACCGACGCGGCCACGCGGAGGGTGTCGACCTATTCGGGAGGCATGCGCCGCCGCCTGGACATCGCGATGAGCCTCATCGGGAATCCGCCGGTCATCTTCCTCGACGAGCCGACCACTGGGCTCGACCCCCAAGCGCGCATCGAGGTGTTGCAGGCCGTCAAGGAACTCGCCGAGAACGGCACGACCGTGCTGCTTACGACGCAGTATCTCGACGAGGCCGAACAACTCGCCGACCAGATCGCGATCCTCCACGAGGGTCGGATCATTGTGAACGGCACCCTCACCGAGCTCAAGCAGCTGCTCCCGCCCGCCACCGTCGAATACGTCGAGAAGCAGCCGACCCTGGAGGACGTCTTCCTCACCATCGTCGGTGATAACGGCAAGGAAGGCGACGCGCTGGCAATGACCGCAGCGGCGGCACCCAGCCGTAGGGATTTGGCGAGTCAGGAACAACGATGACCAAGCACGTCTTCGGCGACACCGCCGTCCTGTTGGGACGATCCCTGCGCCACATCATGCGCAGCCAGGACACCATCATCACAACGACGATCATGCCGATCGCCTTCATGCTGCTGTTCGTCTACGTGTTCGGCGGCGCGATCAACTCAGGGTCGGATTCGTATGTGAACTACCAGCTACCAGGCATTTTGCTCATCACGATTGCGTCGGGCATCTCCTACACCGCATACCGGCTCTTCCTGGACATGAAGAACGGCATCTTCGAACGATTCCAGTCCATGCCGATCGCACGGTCGTCGGTGCTGTGGGCGCACGTGGGGACATCGCTGGTCGCCAATCTGATCTCGCTCGTAGTCGTCGTGCTCGTCGCCCTCCTTATGGGCTTCCGCTCGGGGGCAGGAGTGCAGGCGTGGCTCGCGGTCGCCGGCATCCTCATCCTGTTCACCTTGGCGTTGACGTGGATCGCCGTTATCCCTGGTCTCTCCGCGAAATCCGTGGACGGCGCGAGCGCGTTCGCCTACCCGCTTATCCTTCTGCCGTTCATCAGCTCGGCATTCGTGCCCACCGACACCATGCCCGGCCCGGTGCGCGCGTTCGCCGAGAACCAGCCGGTGACGTCCATTGTCAATACCATCCGCGACCTGTTCACACAGCAGCCCGTCGGCACCGACATCTGGATCGCCCTTGCCTGGTGTGTCGGCATCCTCATCGTCGCGTACGTCTTCGCCATGGTCATTTACCGCCGCAAGATCTCCTAGCTGAGCGACGAGCGGGGATGCAGTACTAGATGGCCCGGCGCATCGAGCCAGATCGTGGGTGGCCCGGCCTACGATGCTCTGATCGCCTTCACCGCTGTCGAGCATCGAGCGGCTTTAATCAGCCTCGACCAACGAGCCGCAGCGACATACGAAATCGTCGGCGCAACGGTCGAGCAGCTGGCCACCTGACTCAACAACACCACAACTGCGTGACGGCCCCGACCGGCACGACACCAGGACATTAACCGCGACATATTGTCGATCTTGTTCTAGTTTGAGCCTCACAACTCGCGGCAGTCGAAGCAAATTGGGGATACAGATGACCACGGCGTGGACTTTCCGAAGGTCCAGCTTGACAGAGTGCGGACCCGAACTTCTCTTCAGGGTGAATGGCACTGTCGTATTCACGAAAGACTATGTCAAACACACGATGCTTTCTAAGAAGACATACGGTCAGGGGACGAGCGGCGTCATTACTAATATCCATAAAGGCTTTTTTGGTGGAATCACGCACTTAGACGTCCGCTTACCGGAGGGCGAGTTTGTACGTGGCGTTCCCGTCAATTACTTCCTGGCCTAGTCTTCCGAGCATTCGGACTTCGCATTAGTTACCCCCACTTCGCGGTAGTTGGAGCTACCGCGAAGTGCATGGAAATAACGCGAAGTGGGCCATTGGCCTCAAGGTACGGCGGTCGCCGCGGCGGCGCGGTCGGCGCGCTCCCGGGTAACTGTTGCCCAGGGGCTCCAAAGGAACCATGTGGGCAGGGCGGACGCCAGCCGCCGCGGGCCGAGGACCTCGATGCGGCCGGTGTCGACCGCCTCCGACCAGTGCAGCTGACCCTGGAACACCTCGGCGAAGGCCGGGGTCGTGGCGGTGACGATCAGGTCGACGTCGAAGCCCGGGTGCTGGAAGCACACGGAGGCTTCGCCGTGGTCGAGGACCAGCCAGATCGTCTTTGGCTCCGGGGCGGTGTGTCGGAACTCGACGACCGTGCGCTGCGGCGGGAAGCGGGACGGGTCGACCCGGCGGTGCATCCACCACATCAGCGTCGTCGGCGGCACGTCATGCGGGCGGAGATCGTCGAAGAGCCACTCGATTGCCCAGCGGGCAAGGCTGTCGAGGACGCGCTCAAGGTCCCGGCCAGCCGAGGTGGTACTCGCTGCCGTGGCCGGTCGCCGACGGCCAAGTCTCGAGTACCCCTTTCTTCTCCATGTGCCGCAGCCGCTGTACCAGCAGCGAGCGGGAGATGCCGGGCATCGCCCGGGCAATATCGTTGAAGCGGGTGTTCCCAAGGACCAGCTCCCTGATGATGAGCGGGTTCCACCGGTCGGCAACGACCTCGCTGGCCATCGCCACCGGGCAATAGGTGCCGTAGTCGGGCATGATCCATGGTCGCAGCCCGCTGCGGTCCGCGGTAGTCCAGAATCCGTACCACCGTGGTCACGAATGTGGACTAGATGCGGCACGCCGCTTGGCCGACAGTCGAAGCATGACCACAACGATGCCGCTCCGCACCGAGAGCACTACTCTGTCCGACGCCTACTCCAGCACCGGCTCCCTGGTCGATCGCGCCGTCGCGATCGGCCCTCGCCTCGCCGAGCACGCCGCGCGCCACGACGTCGACGGCAGCTTCGTCAGCGAGGCGTACGACGCCCCTTCGCGACGCCGGGCTGCTGAAGGCCGCCGTACCTGTCGAGCTTGGCGGCGAGGGTGCCACTATCGCGGAGTTGACCGCGCTCCAGCGCGAGCTTGCCCATCACTGCGGCGCGACGTCGCTGGCTAGCTCTATGCATCAGCACGTCGTCTGCTTCACCGCCTGGCGCTACCGCCGCGGTCTCCCTGGCGCCGAGGCGACACTACGCAAGGTTGCCGAGGACGGGCTGCTGCTGGTCTCCACCGGCGGCGGCGACTTCACGCATCCGCACGGCGAGGCGGTCCGGGTCGAGGGCGGCTACCGGGTCTCCGGCCGCAAGCGGTTCGCCAGCCAGGCCCGGTTCGGGTCGGTCATGTCGACCATGTTTTGCTTCGACGATCCCGAGCAGGGTCGGCGGGTGCTGAACATGGCTATCCCTCTCTCAGCGGACGGGGTGACCGTCGCCGATAACTGGGACACCCTCGGCATGCGCGGCACCGCGAGCGACGACATCCTGCTGGAGGACGTGTTCGTGCCGGAGGAGAAGGTGCTTGCGAACCGGCCTTACGGCGTGATCGACCCGCCGCTGCAGGTGATCGCGAGCATTGCCTTTCCGATCATCTCCGTGCGTACCTCGGCGTCGCCGAGGCAGCGTACGCCGAGGCCGGTCACCGCAGCCACCCGTCGGGCCGACAACCCCTTCCTCCAGCGCGCTGTCGGCCTGATGCGGCACAAGCTGCAGGTGGCGGCCTGGGCGCTGGACGGCGCCCTGGCCCTGATCGGCGATGACCCAGCGCCCTCCCACGATCGATTCCTCGTGGCGATGGCCGCCAAGGCCGAGGTCGCCCGCGCCGGCATCGAGGTGTGTGACCTGGCGATGGACGTCGCCGGCGGCCCGGCCTTCTTCAAGGGGTCGGTGATCGAGCGCAGCTACCGCGACATCCGCGCCGCGAAGTTCCACCCGCTCACCCCGGAGGCGACCCTCGTCGAGTCTGGGCGGCAGGCGCTTGGGGTGGCGGGCTTGCTCCGCTAGGCGGTTGCGAGGAAGTAATCGTGATGGACGCATCGATCTTGTGGCCGCGGCACTTGCGTTCGTGCCTGTCGCATTTTGTCACTGGGGTCGCGGTGGTGAGCTACCACGCGGAGGGGGAGGTGCGCGGGATGACTGTGAACTCGTTCACTTCGGTCTCCCTCGAGCCGCCGCTGATCTTGGTGTCGCTAGCTCGCTCGGCAAAGGCCGTGGAACACCTAAGCCGGGTCCCGTTCACGATCAACGTGCTCAAGGCCTCGCAGGTCGACATCGCGCTCCGGTTCGCTGGCCGGCTTTGCGACTCCGTCCGTGTCGAATGGCAGTCAACCGGCGACGATCTTGCGCCTACCCTCAAGGGTGCACTGGTAACGTTCCGGTGCCGACCCTGGCAGTCCTACGACGGCGGCGACCACATGCTGCAGCTCGGGCAGGTCATCGACGCCGACATCCATGGCGACGGTGAGCCGCTGCTGTTCGACCGCGGTCAGTTCGCGATCGTCGGCACAAGTGGTCGCAGTGCGACCCGCGGACGGGAAGCTGCATGACTCGCCGTCGAACTCGGCAATGGAGCGAGGTGATAACATCCGGCCAATGCCCGCGATTGGCCAGCTCAAGCGGTCTGTTGGTTCGTTCTGGCCACATCGAAGATGACCACGATCCTTATCACCCAGTGCCTCCAGCGCGATTTTGTCGACCCCATCGGCCCACACGATCCCCTGCCCAACCTGCTGCACGTCGGCTACGCCGAGGCGGCCCGCCTGCTCGGACCCGAGCCGCAGGCCGGGCCGCTGGCGCAGCTGATTAACTGGGCCCGCAGCCTGGCCACCGATGCCATCGACCTGATCCACATCCGCGACTGGCACGACCCCCGCGACCCCGCCCAGCGCGAGCACCTGCAGCGGTTCGGCGCGCATTGCATCCAAGGTTCCGCTGGGGCGCGGCTGGTCCTGGGCATGGACGAGCGGGGCGGGGCGGCCGCCAACGAGCGGATCGTGAACTCGCTGACGTTAAACGACCTCGAGGGAACCGATCTAGCCCAGCAGCTCGAGCGGATCCGTCACGCCCATGGCGATGACCCGCTGCGCGTGGGTGTGGTCGGGGTGTGGACCGAGGCCAAGGTGAGCTTCCTGCTGTATGACCTGAAGACCAGGCTCGGCATCGACGAGCTGGCGACCTGCAGCGCCCTGACCGCCAGCGCCTCGCGCGCCCAGCACTTCAACGCCCTGGCCCAGCTCGAGAAGATCCTCGGCGTGCGCTGCTTCGACTCCCCGGCGGAGTTCGCCGACTGGCTCAGTCCCGGGGCAGAGCTCGCCCTTCCAGAGCATCCGCCAGGCTTCGAACCCCGGATCAGCGACGCCGGCGCCGGGGCGGCCCTCGGGCGTAGGGACCGCGCCATCATCGCCCACCTTTTCCGGGACAGCACGCAGGTGGACCTGGAGCCGATTTCGGGCGGCTATTCAGAGGCCCTCGTGTGGCGGGCGACGAGTCAGGACGCGCTCGGCCACCGCCAGGCTCCGGCAGTGGTCAAGCTAGGCCCGAACCGCATCATCGCCCAAGAGCGGGCCGCCTTCGAGCAAATCGAGGGCGTGCTCGGCAACAATGCCCCGCACGTCCGCGGCTTCGCCGACCTCGGCGACCGGGCCGGCCTCAAGTACGCCTACGCCGCAATGGGCCAGGGCCAGGTCCAGACGCTGCAGGCGATGTTCGCCGCCAATGCGGCAACGCGCCGCATCATCTCCGTCGTACGCAGCGCCTTTGAAGAAGTCCTCGGCCCGCTCTACGCCGCGGCCCGCTACGAACGCATGCCGCTTCTCGAGCACTACAAGTTCTCTCCCGAACGTGGGCCGGCGGTCCGCAACAGTGTCGCCGCCGTCACTGCTGACTCCCGCGAGAAGGTGCTCGACTTCCCCGGAGGGCTGTCGTTGCCCAACGTCTGCGAGTTCTACGATGACTTCCTGGCCCACCACCAGCTACCGGCGTACGACTACCACTACGTGGCCTACGTGCACGGCGACCTCAACGCCGCCAACATCCTGGTCGACGCCCACCACAACGTCTGGGTCATCGACTTCTTCCAGGCCGGACCTGGGCACGTGCTGAAGGACTTGGCCAAGTTTGAGAACGACCTGCTCTACGTGCTTACGCCCATCGATGACGCCTCCCAGCTTCTGGAGGCCCTCGCCATCACCCGCGCCCTGCGCTCGGTCGCCGACCTCCAGGCGGACCTCCCCGGTCCCCCCGGCGAGCTGCGCTCTGCCCAGTTCGTCCGGGCGTGGAAGGTGCTCCAGGTGCTGCGCGAGATCGGCGGCCAGCTCTGCCATGAGGACCGTCACCCGCTGCAACTCCAGGTGGCGCTGTTACGTTACGCGGTCCACACCCTCAGCTTCCCTGAGCCGTCCCCCCTCCAAAAGCAGTCGGCGCTGGCGGCGGCGTGCTCGCTCGCCGACCAAATCACCCACACCGTCCAAGCCGAGCTGACCCTGCGGGTCGACTGGATCGAACCCAATCTCATCGGGACTGGCCGGCTCGGTATCACCTCGTGCCCCGGGCGGCAGGATCAAGGCCGCGACCTGGACACGGATCTGACCCAGCTTCACTCCCAGGGGGCCACCCGGCTCCTGTGCCTGCTGAGCGACTCCGAGCTCCAGTGGGCGGGTGTACCCGACCTCGGCCCGCGGGCCCAGGCCGCCGGGCTCAGCTACTACCGTCTCCCCGTCCCCGACCAGGGCACACCCGATATCGCCGACGCCATCGACCTCGCCCAGTGGTGCAGCGAGGCCATCGAGCGAGGCGAGGCAGTAGTGGTGACCTCCATGGCTGGGCTCGGCCGGAGCGGAACAGTTGCGGCATGCTCCCTGGTCGCCGCCGGAATCTCGCCCGACGCGGCCATCGCCGCAGTCCGGGCAGCGCGCGGCCCGCGCGCGCTCGAGACGACCGCCCAGGAGGACTTCGTAGTCACCTTCCTCCCAGGCTCTCGCCGGGCATAGCTTTCTCTCGTCGAAGCAGAGTGATCGCGGCTCCTGCTCGGTTGGGCCCAGGCCAGCCGAGCGATTGCTCATGGCTGGGTGCCAGATTTGAGCTCGTTGAGGGCTTGGGTGGTCTGGGCAAGCGTGTAGGCGACGGCTTGGTCCCAGTCCATGTCGGCGCCGCGGGCGCGGAGTTCTCGCGTGCGCTCCTCGCCCAGGGCTTCCGTCAGGATCGAGCTGATCAGCGGAGCGATAGTCGGCGACTCGGCCATCGTGGCTTCGGCCGCGCCCTGAATGATCGCGGCAGCCTCAGGTTGGCTGGCGGCAAGCGTGCCCGCGATCATGTGGAGGGTGAAGCCCACCCAGAGGCGGTCACCGCCCCGTTGGAGGGCGCGGATGGCACTGGGGCCCAGCTCGAGGGTGGCAGTCCGGTCGTTGAGGAGGAAGGCGATCCCGACGGCCCAGACGAGGTCGAAGGCGCTTTGATAGCCGAGCGCCGTGCTCAGCTCGAGACTCTCGCGTAGGTAGGCGCGGGCTTGTTCGGGGTTGGTCTGGGCGACGGTTGTGCCGACGGCGAGCAGCCCGGTGGCGATGAGCGCCGGGGCGCCGATCTGCCGGGCCAGCCTGAGCGCCTCACGCGCCAGCGGGACCGCCTTGGGCGCGTCGCCGACGAGCAGGTAACCGGCCGCGGCGATGCCGAGCTGGAGAGAAGTGTCGGCTAGGTCGCCGCCGGCCCGCGCAATGGCGGCGGCCTGCTCTGCGAGGCGGGCGGCGTCGACAAAGGCGCCGGCAGTGAACGCGATGTTTGAGCGGGCGGCGCAGATGACTTCCTCGACGCGCCAGTCTGGACTGGCTTGGCGCGCGTTGGCCTCGGCCGCCCGGCGGTACAGCTCCTCGGCACCCCTCCCTACGGAGCGACCCGACGCGAACACCGCGCTCACCGCGAGGGCGAGCGGGTAGCCCGGGTGCGCTGCCGCGCCGGGCAGCTCCAGGGCCGCCTCGCCGTCCAGCAGCAGGGGGTATCTGGTCGAGACCTCGCTCGGCGCGAAGCCGGCCAGGATCGAAAACGCGGTATCAACATTGCGGGTGTCGATCGCCCAGGACCAGGCAGCGAGCAGGTTGTCTTGTTCGGCGCTGAGCCGCACCGCCCAAAACACCTCCTCGCGCCGGTCGTGATGTCGGATTTGCTGCAGGACGCCCACGTAGTAGTCGGCGTGCCTGGCGCGCCACCGCTCGGTTTCGCCTGCCTCG
>JBKPAB010000205.1:0-9718 GCA_046726195.1 Actinomycetota bacterium | reverse complement strand
GAGCAGTTCGCCATGCTGATTTCGAGCAGTAAAGCTGGGTGCCGGCTGGCCGAGCACGAGCGTCTCCGATGCGCCCGATTGGGCCGGACTCACCGGCGCGCGCCCTTCGGCCGAACCAGCTTGGTGGCCGTCCAGTCCGGCGACACCTGCACACTGTTGGTCAGCGCCAGTCCCGCTGTCAACGCAGACTCGGCGACGTCGGCGGCGTCGACGTAGCCACTGCGTCCGACCTTCGGGGTCATCAGCCAGATGTAGCCGGTATCGGTGAGATCGGTCAGCGCATCGAACAGACCGTCGACCAGATCCCCGTCTTCGTCTCGCCACCACAGCAGGACCAGGTCGACAGCCTCCATCGCCTCTTCGATGAGCTCGCCGTCGATCGCGTCCTCGATCATGATGCGTACATCCTCGTCGACGTCCTCGTCCCAGCCGAGCTCTTGAACTACCAGGCCAGGTGACAGACCCAGCTTCTCGCTCAGATTCTTGGATCCACCGGCACCCGCTGCGGCCGTCACCCACACCTCCACAACAGTGACGAGGAGGACTGGCAGCCAAACTGCGCAGTGGCAGTCCGATCAAGGCGAGAAGAGATCCCGCTCATCCCGGCGTGCCGCCTCCTTCCGACCAGCCCCGGCTTGCGCTGAAGCAACGAATTCGGTCCGGGTGAACCCCTTGGGCAAAGCCTGCCAGAGGCACGCTGCCCGGCGTAACCCCATGCCGTCGATGGGACGGCATCTGGCCGATCGTAGCGAGCCAGTGATCATTCGGAAGTGACAGGATGGGAGGTGCAACGTCGTGACCTGCACCTCCAGCCCCCACCGGAGTTGGATGAGTTTTAAGGAGCTTGCATGGCTACGCCAGGACCTCATCCGGCTATCACCGCGGAAGGCTTGCCCAGCCAACTTCCCGACATCGACCCCGATGAGACAGCGGACTGGCTGGAATCCCTCGACGGCCTGCTACGTGATAAAGGGCGGCACCGCGCCCGGTTCGTCATGCTCAAGCTGCTGGAGCAGGCGCGAGCGCGGCAGGTTGGCCTGCCGGCACTTCGCAGCAGCGACTACATCAACACAATTCCTCCCGAATCCGAGCCGTGGTTCCCGGGCGACGAACACACCGAGCGCCGCATCCGCGCCTTCATCCGCTGGAACGCGGCGATCATGGTCAGCAAGGCCAACCGTAAGGGGCTTGAAGTCGGCGGCCACATCGCGACTTACCAAAGCGCGGCCAGTCTGTACGAGGTGGGCTTCAACCACTTCTTCCGCGGCAAAGATCATCCGGGTGGCGGCGACCACGTTTTTATCCAGGGACATGCGTCTCCCGGCATCTACGCCCGGGCGTACCTAGAGGGACGGTTGACCACCGACCACCTGGACGCATTCCGGCAGGAAGTGTCACGTGGGCGGGGCAACGGCCTTTCCTCCTATCCACACCCGAGGCTGATGCCCCACTTCTGGGAGTTCCCTACAGTCTCGATGGGCATCGGCGCCATCAACTCGATCTACCAGGCACGGTTCAACCGCTACCTGCACAACCGCGGCATCAAGGACACATCCCAGCAGCGCATCTGGGGTTTCCTCGGCGACGGCGAGATGGGCGAGCCGGAGTCCCTGGGTGCCATTGGGCTGCCTGCTCGCGAAGAGCTGGACAACCTCACTTGGGTGATCAACTGCAACCTGCAGCAACTGGACGGCCCGGTACGCGGCAACGGCAAGATCATTCAGGAGTTAGAGTCGATCTTCCTCGGCGCCGGCTGGCACGTGATCAAGGTGCTATGGGGCCGCGACTGGGATCCGCTGCTTGCCGCCGACGCGGATGGCGCGCTGGTGAACAAGCTCAACATCACTCCGGACGGCCAGTTCCAGACCTACCTCGTCGAGGACGGCGCCTACATCCGCAACAACTTCTTTTCCGACCCGCGGCTGCAGAGGATGGTCGCCGGAATGACCGACGATCAGCTCAGGGTGCTCTCCCGGGGCGGTCACGACTACCGCAAGGTGTACGCGGCATTCAAGGCAGCCACCGAACATGTCGGCCAGCCCACAGTGATCTTGGCCCAAACCGTCAAGGGCTGGACTATTGGCGCCCTGGAAGGCAGGAACGCCACCCACCAGATGAAGAAGCTGACCACCAAAGACCTCAAGGCGTTCCGGGACCGGCTCTACCTAGACATTCCCGACAGCGCACTCGAGGACGCATATAACCCGCCGTACTACCACCCGGGCAACGACTCGGATGAGATCAAGTACCTGCACCAGCGGCGCCGCGAGTTGAACGGCTACCTCCCCGAGCGCCGGGTGAAGCCGACGGTCATCAAGCTGCCTGGCGACGAGGTCTACGCACCGCTCATGGAATCGGCGGGCGAGAAGACGAAGGTGGCGAGCACCCAGGCGTTTGTCCGGCTGCTTCGTGATCTCATGCGAGACAAGGAGATCGGGCATCGAATCGTGCCCATCGCGCCGGATGAGTTCCGCACCTTCGGTATGGACTCGATGTTCCCGACCGCCAAGATCTACAACCCGCACGGCCAGACGTATGAGTCGGTGGACCGCAAGCTCTTGTTGTCGTACAAGGAATCCGAGAAGGGCCAGCTACTGCATGAGGGCATCTCGGAGATCGGTGCCATGGGCTCGGTGATCGCCGCCGGATCGGCGTACGCCATGCACGGCGAGCCGATGATCCCGTTCTTCATCTTCTATTCGATGTTTGGATTCCAGCGGACCGGCGATTGGATCTGGGCGGCGGCAGACCAGTTGGCGCGTGGGTTCTTGATCGGCGCGACCGCTGGCCGCACCACGCTCACTGGTGAGGGCTTGCAGCATGCCGACGGCCACTCGCCATTACTTGCGAGCACCAACCCAGCGGTGGTCCACTACGACCCGGCATTCGGCTACGAGATCGCGCAGATCGTGAAGGACGGCCTGCGGCGCATGTACGGCCATGACGACCCAGATCACCCCGAAGGGGAGGATCTGATCTACTACATCACCGTCTATAACGAGCCGGTCCACCAGCCGGGACCTCCAGACAATCTTGACGTTGAGGCGCTGTTGCGCGGGATGTACCACTACGCGTCAGCCCCGCTCGATGGCGACCGTCCCCGCGCCCAAATTCTGGTCTCCGGGATAGCGATGACGGCCGCGCTCAGGGCGCAGCAGATCCTGGCCGAAGATTGGGGTGTCGCGGCAGACGTGTGGTCGGTCACCTCATGGAATGAGCTCCGCCGTGATGCGGTCGATGTGGAGAAATGGAACCTTACCCATCCCCGCGAGGAGCGGCGCGTGCCGTACCTAACCCGCGCCATGGATGGCGTACCAGGTCCGGTGATCGCGGTCAGCGACTACATGCGTGCCGTTCAAGATCAGATCGCTCCCTGGGTGGGCCACACGTGGTGTTCGCTGGGCACCGACGGCTTCGGGTTCGCTGATACCCGAGCGGCGGCACGGCGTTACTTCCTGGTCGATGCGGAGTCGATTGTGGTCGCCACGCTGCAGAATCTCGCCCGAGATGGGCAGATTGACCCTGACGCGGCCGCCGACGCCTTTGATCGCTACCGGCTCGGCGACCCAACAGCGGTCGCCGGGGTGGCGCAGGAAGGCGCGGACGCGTAGCTGGTCTCCCTCTCAGAGCTTGTGATTGAGGGTCTGCAAGATCACCGTGGACATCTCCTCGACGGACTTGGTCGAGGAGTTGATCACAGGAAGTCGATGGTTGCGGTACATGGCCTCGGCCTGACGCAGCTCGTAGGTGCACTGCTCGAGTGAGGCATACCGCGAGTTGGGCCTTCTTTCATGCCGGACCTGACTCAAACGTGCCGGGGTGGTGGTCATGCCGAAACATCGATCACGAAGCGCGCGCACCGGGCGGGGCAGCTCGGCAGTTTCGAAGTCCTCATCAACCAGCGGATAGTTAGCGACGAAGATGCCATGCTGCAGGGCCAGGTACATCGTTGTCGGGGTCTTGCCGCAACGTGATGGCGCCACCAAGATCACGTCCGCCTTGTCCAGCGCCCGCATGCTCTGCCCGTCGTCGTGTTCGATGGCGTATTCAACGGCAGCCATACGCGCGTTGTAGCGCTTGACGTCTCCCATTCCGTGCAAGCGCGCCGCCACCCGGATCCCTTTGGCCCCCAAGATCGACTCGACACGCTCCATGTGCAGCTCGAAGAAGTCGATCAGAGGGCATTTGGTACGCAAGAGCTCCTGCCGGACCTCTTCAACGGCGGCTGTTGAAAATGCCAAGGGAGTCACCGGCCCCGCGGCCGCCCGGTCCAAGATCGCAACCACGCGGCGGGCCTCTTCGACGGTGGAGATGAACGGTATCAGGCGACGCTCGAACCGGAGGTTCGGGAACTGGATGAGCAGCGCGTTACCCATCGTCTCGGCGGTGATTCCGGTGCTGTCGGAGAGGAAGAAGATCGGGACCGGTGGCGGCTCGGCCGCCTCGGCGAGGTGTCCATCGTCCTCGCTCACTGGCCATCACCTCTGGCGGCGCACCAGGCGAGTAGCTCATCGACTGGCCACGTGTTGATCACCCGAGCCGGATCCAGACCAAGCTCCTCGGCGCGCTGGCAACCGTAGATCTGGAATTCCAACTGTCCGGGCGCATGGGCGTCGGTGTCGATGGAGAACAGGCAGCCCATGTCGGCGGCCATCTTTAGCAGCCTGGTTGGCGGGTCGCGGCGCTCCGGACGGGAGTTGATCTCAACGGCGACGTTGAACGTCCGGCACGCCTCGAAGACCACCTCGGGATCGAAGACCGACTCGGGGCGGGTGCCCCGTTCGCCCCCGATCAGACGGCCGGTGCAGTGACCCAGGATGTTGGTGCGCGGATTGACGATCCCGCCGACCATCCGATGTGTCATGGTCTCCGAGTCGGCGCGAAGCTTGGAGTGGACGCTCGAGACCACTACCTCCATTTCGGCCAACAGCTTGTCTTCTTGATCAAGACTTCCGTCCTCCAAGATGTCGACTTCGATGCCCTGCAGGCAACGAAACGGCGCCATGGTCTGATTGAGTTCAGCTACCACGGCAATCTGCTGCCGCAACCGATCAGCGCTCAATCCACGCGCCACCTGGAGCCGCGGCGAGTGATCAGTAATGGCGCAATATTCGTGACCGAGCTCCTGGGCGGTGATCATCATCTCCTCGAGCGGGCTGCCACCGTCGGACCACGACGAGTGACAGTGGAGATCACCCTTGATCGCGGCACGCATGCTCAGACCACCCTCGACCAGCGGCTGCTTCTCATTACGCAGCTTTTGCAGGAAGTCGGGCACCTGGCCGTTCATGGCCTGCGTGATCACCGTCGCCGTTTTGGGCCCAACCCCGGGCACCTTCGCCCAGGTGCCCTCCTCGTGATGCCGGTGGCGCTCTTGGTCACTGAGCTTTGAGATGGCATCGGCTGCGCCGCGGTAGGCGCGTACTCGGTAGGTGTCGGCACGCGAGCGTTCCAGCAGGAAACCGATTTCCCGCAAGGCTTGCACCGGGTTCACTCGGCCCGGCTCCTCCGCGGACGCGGCTTAAGCGGGACGGTAGGCATTGGTGGCGCCTCCATCACCTTCTCCGAGCGGTTGACAATGGGCGGGAAGCGCGGGTCGCGACGCTCCCACGCCGACCGGAATTCCACGATCTCCTGATGGCTGCGGCCGATGAAGTTCCACCACATCACCATCTCCTCGGTGAAAGGCTGACCCCCGAGCATGATCGCCCGGCCACCGTACGGGCTGCGTAGGCGGATGTGTCGCCGGCCATCGCCAAGGTAGAGCAGCTGGTCGACTCCGACCATCGTCGATTCTGCGACGATGCCGCCAGCAACTACAAAGATGCCGTATTCGAAGCCTTCCTCGCCCTCAAGGCTAACGTCGGCGCTGGCATCAAGGCTTAGCTCCGCGCCGCACATCGGCGAGTACCCCAGTGCTGGTGAGCTGACTCCGGCAACCTCGCCGATCAGGACCTTCCCGCGTACTCCTGGTCGAGTCAGGTCCGGCAGGTCGGCGTAGCTCTCGAATGCCGGGTCGCGGTCGCGCACCGCATCGGGCAACGCGACCCACAGCTGAACCCCGTGCAGCATCGGCGGCTTATCCGGCTGGGAGATTTCGCTGTGCACGATGCCGTGCCCGGCGGTCATGATATTGAGCTCCCCCGGCCTTACCATCGCCTGCGAGCCGAGGCTGTCGCGATGCTCGATTTCGCCGTCGAACAGCCAACTGACGGTCTGCAAGCCGGTGTGCGGGTGCGCCCAGACCTGCATGCCGGCCGAGCCGCTCACGTCCTCAGGCCCGTAATGATCAAGGAAGCACCACGCGCCGATCATCCGGACCTGCCGGTCCGGCAGTGCCCGCGCCACCTCAGTCGTCTTGCCGAGATACACCCGGCGAGCGGTCAGCAACAACTCCTCAGGCCCGCCGGTGAGCCGACTTGCGCATACGTATTCCTGTGGCCGGGTATCAAGATCACTCACCGTTTTGTCCTTGCTCTGCTCGACAACAGTCGGCGGTTAAAGTCAGCCTATGGCGGCGAGCACCCGAGGGATCAGTCGGTCGCTGCTTCCGTCGGCCAAAGCTCGAGCGACGATTGCGAAGCGCCTCGCCGGCGTGACCGACAAGATGACCACGGCCACGATCGCAGAGATGGAGAAGCGCCATCTCTGGTTTAGCAGGCTGGATGCCGAACACCGATCATGGATCACGCTGGTGGCTCAGGCCGGCATCGATGGTTTCGTGAAGTGGTTCGCCACCCCCGGACCGCATGTGCCAAGCACGTCGGAGGTCTTCGGGTCGGCGCCGCGAGAGCTCGCACGCAAGATCTCCCTCTACCAAACGGTGGAGCTGGTGCGGACAACGATCGAGGTGGTGGAAAACCAGATCGATGAGCTGATGCCGAAAGGTGACCGTCCAATCTTGCATGCGGCGATCGATCAGTACAGCCGGGAGGTCGCCTTCTCCGCAGCCGAGATCTACGCTCGGGCAGCTGAGTTACGGGGAGCTTGGGATGAGCGACTGGAGGCTCTTGTCGTCGACGCCGTGCTGCGGGGTGAAACAGATGAGGCTGTGCTGTCGCGCGCGTCGACGCTGGGCTGGCATTCGACCACCGGCGTGGTTGTCATTGTTGGGCCCGCCCCTCAACTGGAGCCTGCTCAGGCCTTGGAGGCCATCCGGCATACCGCCGCCATCGCAGGAACGGACATGCTCGGCGCGGTACAGGGCGACCGGATGGTGGTCCTACTAGGCGGGGCAACCCTCAACGCACCTAACCGAGCGGTGGAGCTCGTGAGCAAGTTCGTCACCCTGTTTGGTCCGGGCGCTGTCGTCGTTGGACCATCGGTAGAGCACTTGATGGACGCAGCGACGAGCAGCCGCGAGGCGTTCTCGGCCTACCGCGCCGCCGCCGGCTGGCCGGAAGCGCCACGACCGGTGGCCTCCCATGATCTGCTGCCCGAACGCGCTTTGTCCGGTGACGGCCATGCTCGACGAGCCCTGGCCCAGGACATCTACGAGCCGCTGCAAGCCGCCGGCGGAGGTCTGCTGGAGACCCTCGTCACCTTTTTGGACCAGGGGCTCTCGGTGGAAGCCGCGGCACGGGCATTGTTCGTTCACGCCAACACCGTCCGCTATCGGCTGCGGCGAATCCAAGAGGTCACCGGCTACAGCCCCACCGATCCCCGCGATGCGTACGCGCTGCGGCTAGCCATCACTTTGGGCCGGCTCTTTGCCCGTTCCCGCCAGGAAGAGCCAGCATCTACAGGGCGCTGAATCCACGTTGTCAGCGACGAAGCCTTCGACCGCCCATTCGTGATCAGACTCCGCTGCATGCTGCGAGCATCGGCAAATCGCGCGCCCGACGATCGGAGGAGCGATGAGCGAACGCGCTTTTTGTTCGCGAAGAGTGACGACGACGTCGGATTCCCTGCGCGCGATGTGCGAGCAGCGGGCCCAAAGAGCATTGTAGAGAAGTGACAAGCGGACATCGGAAGATTCGTGGCGTCCCGATACGGCCTTTTCGTCGGGGCCAAGAAATAGTGCATATGTGCTTGCGATCGTGGCGCCCGGTCAGGGTGCGCAGACACCTGGGTTCTTAGGCCCCTGGCTTGATCTGCCAACCTTCGCCGACCGGCTCAACTGGTTATCGGCGGTCTGCAGCCTTGATCTGAGGCATTTTGGAACCGAAGCCGACGCCGAAACGATTCGAGATACCGCGATTGCCCAACCACTTCTGGTGGCCTCTGGCCTCCTCGCGGCGCTCGAACTCTTTCCGCATCCGGCCGACGGATACCCGTTGGTTGGCGTCGCTGCGGGTCACTCGGTCGGCGAAGTCACCGCAGCCGCCGGAGTCGGGGTCTTCTCAGCCGAGCAGGCAATGGTCTTTGTACGCGAGCGTGGCCGAGCGATGGCCGAAGCCAGTGCAGCCACTCCAACTTCGATGACCGCCGTCATCGGCGGCGATCCTGACGAGGTGCTCGCCGCGCTCGAAGCCAACGGCCTGACGGCAGCCAACAACAATGGCACTGGCCAGATCGTTGCCGCGGGCACCAAGGAGCAGTTGACCGCCCTCGCGGCCAATCCGCCAAAGCGCGCACGCCTCATCGAGCTCAGCGTCGCAGGGGCGTTCCATACCGTGCACATGGCGCCCGCCGTCAATCGGCTGGCCGCGCTTGCACGCGCCATCTCGACGCACCACCCGCGAACCCGCCTGCTGTCGAATGCCGATGGTCAGGTCGTGCACGATGGTCGGGAGGTACTTAGGCGGTTGGTGGCCCAGGTGGCATCGCCGGTGCGTTGGGATCTCTGCATGGCCGCCATGGGTGACCTGGGGGTCACCGGCTTGCTGGAAATGCCGCCTGCCGGCACATTGACCGGCATTGCCAAGCGAAACTTGAAGGGGGTCGAGGTGTTCGCTCTCAACGCCCCCGATGAGCTTGAAGAAGCCATGGAATTCGTGCAAAAGCATGGCGGCGCAGCCTCCGCCTCCCCGATCCCCGGCAATCCCCCGTGGCGACTTATTGTCTCCCCCGGTAAGGGGCAGTTCATCCGCACCGAGGACATCGAGACTGACACGATCCTGCCTAGCCACAGCACCGTCGGGATGGTCAAGAACCTCCGCGGTGAAGTGCCGGTCAGCGCGCCCCATGGTGGCATCGTCGTTGAGTGGCTTGTCGAGGACGGTGACCCTGTATCACCTGGTCAGCCGCTGCTTCGTTTGCACCCGATTGTCGAATCCGCGGACGCGACCGAGGTGACTCGATGATGCTCAAGGTGACGCCGGGGGCAAAGTACTCCGCCATCCTCGGGGTCGGTGGCTACCGGCCACGTCGAGTGGTCGACAACGCCGAAATCTGCACGATGATCGACTCATCCGACGAATGGATCCGTACCAGATCGGGGATTATCGAGCGCCGTTGGGCCTCCGATGACGAGACCATCCAGATGATGTCAGTTAGTGCCGCACACAAGGCGCTGGACCGCGCCGGCGTCGAGCCCGGGCAGATCGACACGGTCATCGTCTCAACCGTCACCCACCTCTACCAAACGCCAGCGGTCGCCACCACGATCGCGAGCGAACTAGGGGCGAAAAGCGCGGCGGCATTCGACATCTCGGCCGCCTGTGCTGGGTTCTGCTACGGGACGGCGATGGCCGACTCCTTCATTCGCAGTGGCGCCTCCAGATATGTGTTGATCATCGGGGTGGAGCGGCTCACCGACATGACCAATTACTCCGAC
>JBKPAB010000204.1:0-22792 GCA_046726195.1 Actinomycetota bacterium | reverse complement strand
ACTCGGCAGCCCTTGCCATCCCATTGCGCGGCCGCCTCGATGAGACGCTCGGGCTTGGTGTGGCCAGCTTTGATCATGCCGTCCGCTACCACGATTAGGTCGACAAGTCTGACGCCGACTGCGGCAAGGTCCAGAAAGGTCTGCTCAGGAGTTGAGATCGGCAGACCCTTGCGAAGCGTGGTCTGCGCCGGAGATTTGCGATAGTGCGAGCGGACTCCCTGGCGAACCTGCCGTCGATGGGCAGACGGCAGGGTGACGTGGGTGGCACCATCGGGCGGTGCCGAGGCACCCCACACCTCCGCTGCGGTGTGATGGCTGATATACGACCCGCTCGGCACCAGTCTGAGGACGGCCTTGGCTCTCAGCAAGGGGGTAACACGCACGTCACTGGAGACGTAACTGTCCCAAAAGATCTTGTGGAAGCGCTTGCTGAGCAGCGTCTCGGGAGTCAGGCCAGCCGCTCGAGCCTCGGCACGACTGAAGGGCTGGCGCGGATCGAATGCGATTTGATGATCTGCAGGTATGAACATGAGCATGATCCTGAGGGACATGGAACACGCCGCCGCTGTTATCCACAGAGTTTCTGGAAGCTACTTTCGATTGGATCTCGGATCGGCGCGAGCCGTCTCAAGACGACTCGCGAGGGTTGAAATGCCATCGGGGACACTCGCCGGCCGTCTCGAGACGGCAAACACGCATCCAGAGTGGAGTTCAGGCCGGCGCAGTGTCAGAGCGGATATCGATGCGCCAACCGGTCAGCCGGGCGGCGAGCCGTGCATTCTGACCCTCACGACCGATGGCCAGGGACAGCTGGTAGTCCGGTACCACGACACGTGCGGCGCGCAGGTTCTCATCAACCACCGTCACTGAGGTCACCTTGGCCGGCGACAACGCGTGAGCTACAAACGTCGCCGGGTCTGGGGAGTAGTCGATGATGTCGATCTTCTCTTCGTTCAGCTCATGCATCACTGCCCGCACCCGCTGCCCCATCGGTCCGATGCAGGCGCCCTTCGCACTGACATCCGGATTGTTGCTCATGACCGCGATCTTGCTGCGGTGTCCGGCCTCGCGTGCGACGGCCTTGATCTCGACCGTCCCATCCGCGATCTCGGGCACCTCGAGCTTGAACAACTTCTCCACGAGCCCGGGATGGGTACGCGAAACCACCACTTGCGGGCCGCGCATTTCCTTGCGAACTGAGACCACATAAACCCGGAGCCGGGTCCCGTGGATGTAGCGCTCGCCGGGCACCTGTTCGCTCAGCGGCATGATCGCCTCGATCTTGCCAAGATCGACCAGCACCGTACGGCTATCGCTGCCCTGTTGAACAACTCCGGAAACGATGTCGCCCTCGACACCTGAGAAGTGCCCGTACTTCTGTTCGTCCTCGGCGTCTCGCAACCGCTGCATGATCACCTGACGCGCAGTCGATGCCGCCACCCGTCCAAAGCCGAGCGGGGTGTTGTCGTACTCCCCTATCTGTCGACCGTCCTCGTCATACTCCGGGGCGAAGACAGTGACATGCCCGGTCTTCCGGTTGAGATCCACCCGGGCACCGTGGACCGCACCCTCGGTCTTCTCGTACGCGGTGAGCAAGGCGTCCTCAATTGCGCTGGCCAGAACCTCGAACGGCAAGTCCTTCTCTCGCTCCATCAGCCGCAGCACCGAGATGTCGATGTCCATCTCACCCCTCCTCATCCTCGCTGCGCGCCGCCCTGGGCGGGTTGAGTTCCACCTGGACCAGGGCGCGGTCGATGTCGGCGAAACGCACCTCCTGCGCTTCGCCAGCCACGTCGAGCCGCACGCCTTCCTCAGTGTTTGAAACGATCCGGCCCGTGATTGTGTCCCCTCCAGACAACCGCACGGCCACCAAACGTCCTTTGTTCCGCCGCCAGTGCCGAGGCAACTCGAGCGGCCGGGTCACACCACGTGAGGTCACCTCGAAGGTGTACGCCGCGGGCCCCACCACATCTGATCTGTCCAGCGCCGCCGATGCCGCCTTGCTCGCTTCAGCTATGTCGTCCAGCAACGGGCCGGTGCCGTATGGGCCATCACCGTCGACCACAGCGCGCAGCAGTCGACGCTTGCCCGCCGGGATGATCTCCACGGCTTCCAGCTCGAGCCTGAACTGGGCAAGAATCGGGGTCAGCACACCAGCAATCTGGCTCTCTTTCATCGCGCTGTCCCTCGATCCGATTAGGTCCTTCGGTTGTGGCGGCGCTGAGATGGAAAACATCTAGCAACGCGTGTGCGGCAGCATACCGCTCGCATGCGGTACCGTCGGCGGGTGGCTGAGTCGGAGGCACCTCTTGGAGAGGTTCAGCCAACGCTGTTCACCCGACGGATGATCATCGCTTGTGGCCTCGCTGCCCCGACGCTGGCAGTGCCATGGCTTGCCGGCTGTAGCAGGAGCGGTCCGACGGTGGAAAGTCCTGGCGACACTGAGTTGTCGGCACCTCCGTCAACCCCGGGAGCGATCGCCGCGCCGCGTGCCACCCCCACTGCCTTGGAGTCAAGCCCATACGCCGACGAAGCGGCTTCGGAGCAAGCGCTGGCGGCTCTCGCCGTTGCCATTCTCGGCGGATCCGATCGGCAACTGCTCTCGAATGACCGCCGCGTGCTGATCACGTTCCTTCGTGACGCACATACAGCTCATGCGCAAGCAATCGCCAACCCTCTCCCGAGCCAGGCGCCGGTCAAGATTGGCGGGCAATCGCTGAACAGCTCACTTGCCTTGCTCGCACGTGGCGAGACCGCCGCTGCAGGCGGCTACCGCCAGACTGCGCTAGCCGCCACTGGGAACGACGCATTGCTCTGGGCCTCAATCTCCATAGCCGCCAGAAGCTTCGCTGCAGCGATCAGCGCCGACAAACCACCAGCCACCAGCGCGATCACTGATCGGAAACCGATCGAGATCCTTCCTGAGGTGGCCGCGGTCCAGGAGCTGGTTCGCCAGCTGCACGCAATGGTGTACGGCTACCAGCTGGCGATCGGCAAGCTGAAGGTGCTGAGCAAATTCCGCCCGCGGGCCGAGCAAGAGCTGCTTGACCAGCGCATTTTGAGGGATCGACTCATCGCCTGGCTGCGGAAACGGTCCGCAGAGATCCCCGTTGCGGAGCCGGCGTACGTGCCGTCGGTCATCCCGCGCAATCCTGCCACGGCCGGCAGACTGATCATGCGCATGCAGACCGCCTTCCAACCCTTTTGTGGACTCTGGCTGGCTGCCGCATCCAGCCAGACTGACCGGCAGCAAGCTCTCAGCATGCTGGGCTCGGCTGTGAAAGCTGCCCGCGCCTGGGGCGCTCCTTTGAATGCCTGGCCCGGCTGGAGCAGTTGATCACTTCAGCAGTTGATCACTGGACCAGCTGAACCACTACGTCGTACGCCAGCTTGATGATCAAGCCGCCGAGCACGATCAAGAAGACCCTGCGGACGAAAACATTGCCCCTGCTAATGGCGGTCCGAGCTCCTAAGTACCCACCGATCAGGTTGGCCGCACCCATCATCAGGCCAAGCGTCCACAGCACTGACCCGCTAAGCCCGAAGACCACGATTGCTGACAGATTCGTGATCAGGTTGGCGATCTTGGCAGTGGCGCTCGCCTCCAGGAATCCATAGCCGAGCACGATTACCAGCAAGATCACAAAGAAGGAGCCGGTACCAGGCCCCAGAAACCCGTCGTACGCTCCGACGCCCAGGCCAATGGCCGAGGTGCGCCCGTACCGGCCACGGCCCACCTGCTTACGGGTCGAGACCGTCCCCAACTGCGGTCGCCGCCAGATGTAGATGCCCACTCCAATCAGGGCCACCAGCACGATCGGGGTGAAAGCCTCCCGTGGCAGCAGCCTGGCTAGCGAAGCACCGATTGCCGAGCCAACCGCGGAGGCGATAACCAAGGGGGCTACCGTCCACCAATCTAGCGGGATCCGCAGTGCGTACGTCAGCGAGCTGGTCGCCGTACCGCAGAACGAGGAGATCTTGTTCGTGCCCAAGATCATCGCCGGTGGGGTGTCACTCGGCAGGCCGATCAACAGCGCTGGCAATTGGATGAGACCACCGCCGCCGACCACCGCGTCAACCCACCCGGCGACGAAGGCGGCCATGATCAGAGCCGCCAGCGAAAGGGCGGTGAGGTCTAGTTCACCCCAAGCTTCAGGTGTCATGCACTGCCGCGAGGATCTCTGTGAGCGCATCCTCGACGGCTACCTCAACCTGCGCTCCGCTCTTCCGGTCGCGCACTTCAACAATCCCGTTGGCCAAACCTCGGCCAACCACGACAATCGTCGGCATGCCCAGGATTTCGGAGTCTGCGAACTTGACGCCCGGGCTCACCGACCGGTCATCCAGCAGCACCGAAACTCCGGCCTCGTCGAGCCGAACCGACAGATCCGCGGCTGCCGTGGCCACCACGTCTTCCTTGCCCGCTGCTACCACATGCACATCGAAGGGAGCCAACTCGCGCGGCCAGCACAGTCCCTTCTCGTCGCAGGTGCCTTCCACGACGGCGGCAACAGCTCGGGAGATGCCGACTCCGTAGGAGCCCATGGTCACGGTGACGAGCTTGCCGTTTTGATCAAGCACTTTGAGTCCGAGCGCCTCGGCATACTTGCGCCCCAGCTGGAAGATATGTCCCATCTCGATGCCGCGGGCGAGCGTCAGCGGTCCGGAGCCGTCGGGTGCGGGGTCCCCCTCCCGAATTTCGGCCGCCTCGATGATGCCGTCGGGTGTGAAGTCTCGCCCACAGGTCAGATCGAAGACATGCCGACCCGGCTCATTCGCACCAGTCACCCAACGACTGCCTGCAACCACGCGCGGATCCACCAGGTACCGGATCTTGCTGAGGGAATCCTCGCCCAGCAACGCGACCGGCTCGGCGGAGTGCGCCAACCGAACCGGCCCGAGATAGCCCCTCACCAGCAGCGGATGTGCGGCGAAATCCTCATCACTGAACGGCTCCGCCTCGGCAGGCAGAAGCTGGGCCTCGAGCCGTTTCATGTCAACTTCCCGATCACCCGGGACACCTATCACCAGCGGATGGCGGGAGCCATCGACCTCTGTAATCATGAGCACCACGTTCTTCAACGTGTCGCTCGCCTGCCAGAGTCGATCACTGCGGGGGAAGCGGGCGTTGGCCAGGTCGACCAGCGTTTCGATCGTCGGCGTGTCCGGCGTGTCCTCGACGTGGGCGACAGGCGCGTCGTGGTACGGCAGCGGCTCCGGCGGCGTGATTTGCACAGCCTCCACGTTGGCCGCATACCCCCCCGGCGAGCGGACGAAGCTGTCCTCGCCGTTTTCTGCGATGGCAAGAAACTCCTCGCTTGCAGAGCCACCCATGGCCCCTGACATGGCGTGCACGATGACGTACTCGAACCCAAGCCGGTTGAAGATCTTGATGTACGCGTCGCGATGGGCCGCGTACGACTTCGCCAGGCCTTCATCGTCGATGTCGAAGGAGTATGAGTCCTTCATCACAAACTCGCGGCCGCGTAGCAACCCCGCCCGCGGACGTGGTTCGTCGCGATACTTCGTCTGGATCTGGTAGAGCGAGAGCGGCAGGTCCTTGTAGGAGGAGTACAGGTCCTTCACCAGCAGCGTGAACATTTCCTCGTGTGTGGGACCTAGCAGATATTCCGCACCCTTGCGGTCGTGGAGTCGGAATATGGCCTCGCCGTATTCGGTCCAGCGGCCGCTGGCCTCGTACGGCTCCTTGGGGAGCAGCGCCGGAAAATGCACCTCTTGCGCCCCCATCGCGTTCATCTCTTCGCGCACGATCCGCTCGACATTGCGCAGCACGCGGTAACCCAGCGGCAGCCAGCTGTAGATACCGGGGGCAGCCCGGCGGATGTAGCCGGCGCGTACCAGCCAGCGATGGCTCGGCACGTCTGCGTCGGCCGGATCTTCGCGCAGCGTACGGACGAACAGCTCCGACATTCGGGTGATCACCTGAGCACTTTAGTAGGTGCAGCCGTATGATCATCGTATGAAACGGATCACGGTCAGCCTGCCTGACGAACTCGTCGAGCGCCTCAAGCGTGTTGCCGGCGAGGGACAGGTCAGTTCGTACGTTGCGGCAGCACTGGCTGAATATCTCCAGCGCGAGTCGCTCGATCAGATCCTGGCGGACTGGGAGGCCGAAACGCCGACAACTGAGGAGATGCGTCGTCAGGCTGAGGCGGAGCTCGAAAGAGCTGGCTTTGCGCCGCGTGTTCACAGTGACCACCGGCTGGCCGGGTGAGCAGAGCTCAAACCTCAGGGCTCACGCTGGACACTGGCGCTCTGCTTGCCTTGGACCATGCGGCGAAGGCAGTCGCCATGCAGGACCTTTTGAAGGCGCTGTCGCGTCGCGGAGGGTCGTTATGTATCCCGGCGGCGGTAGTAGCGCAGGCTTGGCGCAGTCCGCGGCAGGTCCGCCTGGCACGTCTGATCAAGTCTTTCGATGTCGAGATCGCTGTCATGGATCTCGACGTTGCCCGAAGCGTTGGGCTTGTGTGTGCAGCGACCGGCCACCACGACGTGATCGATGTGCATGTCGCGTTGTGCGCTCGGGAACGAGGACACGCCGTTGTGACCGGCGACGTGGATGACATCTCTCGAGTCGATCCCTCCTTAGCGATCATCAGCGTCTGACGGTCGCCTTTGCTGGATCTTTTCCGCACCTTGGTGGGAAACGTACGCTTCGGGCTGCCCTTGCTCGATCTTTTCCGCACGTTCGGTGGGAAACGTACGGCGGAGCTGACTTGGGGTGGGCAAGCACCCGCACCCGGACGTGAGCGCAGGGCTCGAGAACTATGCCCGCGTTAATCCCGGCGGATGCTTGCGCATTACGACATCGCTAGTGCGTCGCTGCGCCTCCAGCAGCCGGCTCCGAAATGATCCCTTGGCGGTCTCGAGGGCGGCCGAGACCTGATACAACCGCGCTGGCCTGCCCGGCTGATAGTGGGTGACCAGGGTCGGGATGTACTCGGCCTTGGTCACGGTGAATCGCCCATTCCCAGCGCGAGTGAAGGTGAACCGCCCGGTCGCACCCTCATAGCCGCGCGGCACATTGGTGGCGTGCTGAGCGACCGTGTTTCCGACACCGAAGAGCACCCACTTCTTGTTCATGGTGGTCCACGGCTGCACGACGTGCGCGTGGTGCATAAAGACAAGATCAACATCGGACGAGGCGGTGAGTGCGCGGGCGAGCGCAACCTGCTGCGCGTTCTCCCTCATGGAATACTCGGTCCCCGCATGCACAGCCGCAATCACGATCTCGGCTCCAGCGGCCCGGGCACGATGTGCCTGACGCAACAATCCGCTGGCGCTCAGCCGGTGCACGGCCCAAGGCTTGCCTTCTGGCATTGGGAGTCCGTTGAGGCCGAATGTTGCCGCGATAATCCCGATCTTGATTCCCTGGTCGGTCGTGAAGATTGTTGGACGCTCGGATTCGGCCTTGGTGCGAGCCGTGCCGACATGGCCGATCTTGGCCCGATCAAGATCATCCAGGGTTCGCTTCAGGCCAGCGAAGCCTTGATCAACGCTGTGGTTGGACGCGGTCGTGCACACGTCGTAGCCGGTCGCAGAGATGGCGCGTACTACCTGCGGCGGTACCGCGAAGAGCGGATAGTTTCGGTACGGGCCGCCGGGCGGAGCATGCGGCACCTCGACGTGACAAATAGCCAGGTCGGCCGAAGCGATCACCGGCTTCATGCCTGCCAGCAGTGGAGCGAAGTCATATCCACCACGTCCGCGTCGCCCGGCGTCCTCCTTGGCTCCGTACCACAAGGTGTTATGCCACAGCAGATCGCCGTTCATGACCACAGTGACGCTGGTGGGGGTCACGGGCGACCGCTTGCCAGCTTGGGGGGATGCGGTGAGACCCTGGGTTGGGCTCGGTGCTGGCGGGCTGGGCGCCACTGGCTGCTCTGCCGAGCAGCCGGACAGCATGATCAATAGCGCTGTCGCAACCGCCGCGAGCCTCACCAAAGGTCCTTTAGAAATGAACCGTCGCGAACTCGCCAACCTCCGTGAACCCCACCCTTGCGTACGTCGCGCGCGCCGGCAGGTTGTAGTCGTTGACGTACAACGACACAGTGGGGACGACCGTACGCGCCAGCTGGACAACAGCTGCCATCGCGGGGGCTGCTAGCCCGCGGCCACGCAGCTCCGGCTCGAGCCAGACTCCTTGGACCTGGCAGACCGATCCCGATACCGAGCCGAGATCGGCTTTGAACAGCACCCGATTGCCTTCGAAGATGCCGAACGCGCGACCCGAGGTGATCAGCTGCCGAACGTAGAAGCGATATCCGGCGGGATTGCCCTGCACCGGTGACACGCCGATCTCCTCGGTGTACATCTTCACCGCGGCGTCTGTGTAGGCGTCCCATTGATCGAGGGTGACCCGGCGTACCCGTCGGTCGCCTGGAATGGCTGGAGGTGAACTGATCGCCATCACTGGCTGGTGAGGGCGCACATCGCGGACAGCGCTCCAGGCACCACCCCAGCGCTCCGAGAGCTTGCTCCACAGCTCCAGCACCACATTCGACGGGCCGATGATCGATGCGCACATGCGATCCGGACCCGCGAACTCAGTCCACGCATCGAGCGCCTGATCGTCGGCGTTAACCGGTACCAGATTGGACCCGGCATGGCACAGCGCCCGCAGCAGTCCGCCCCGCTCATACCCCCACACGGGGCAGCCAAGGCTTGCCTGCTCGAGTCCGGCCGCCCGTACCCGGGAGGCAACGAAAACGTTCTCAATCGGCTTGGCCGAGAGCAGCCGAATGGCGGCTGGCAGGTCGTTACGGTTCAGCACCCTCACCGAGCCCTGACGGGCCCTTCGTGTGGTAATCGTGCCGCCGACCTTGCGCATGCTCAGTGCACACTGACCTCGGGTGCGCCGTTTCCGGCAAGCATGGTTCCGCCCATCTCCTCGGCGAGCCGCATCGCCTCCTCAAGGAGGGTTTCCACGATGTCGGCCTCCTTCACCGTCTTGATCACCTCGCCGCGTACGAAGATCTGGCCTTTACCGTTGCCGGACGCGACACCGAGATCGGCTTCCCGTGCCTCGCCGGGTCCGTTGACCACGCAACCCATCACCGCGACCCGGAGGGGCACCTCGAGCCCCTCCAATCCGGCAGTTACCTCGTCGGCCAGCTTGTATACGTCTACCTGGGCCCGACCACAGGACGGGCACGACACGATTTCCAGATGCCGCGGCCGGAGGTTCAGGGATTCCAGAATCTTGATGCCGACCTTCACCTCCTCAACCGGAGGCGCGGACAGCGAGACCCGGATGGTGTCGCCGATGCCTCGAGAAAGCAGGGCACCGAATGCGACCGCAGATTTGATAGTTCCCTGGAAGGCTGGGCCGGCTTCGGTAACACCAAGATGCAGCGGGTAGTCGCAGGCATCTGCCAGCAGCTCGTACGCGCGCACCATGACGACCGGATCGCTGTGCTTGACGGAGATCTTGAAGTCGCGGAAACCGTGCTCCTCGAAGAGACTGGCTTCCCAGAGGGCTGATTCGACCAGGGCCTCGGGGGTGGCCTTTCCGTATTTCGTCAGCAGACGCTTGTCCAGCGACCCCGCATTGACCCCGATCCTGATGGAGCATTCGGCATCTGCAGCGGCCTTTGCGATCTCCTTGACCTGATCATCGAAAGCCCGAATGTTGCCCGGATTGACGCGTACGCCAGCGCATCCGGCGTCGATCGCAGCAAACACATACCTCGGCTGGAAGTGGATGTCGGCGATCACCGGGATCTGGGATTTCTTCGCGATCACCGGCAAGGCGTCGGCGTCGTCTTGGCTGGGTACGGCAACCCTGACGATGTCGCAGCCGGTTGCGGTCAGCTCCGCGATCTGCTGCAGCGTGGCATTGATGTCTGCGGTCAAGGTCGTCGTCATCGACTGCACACTGATCGGCGCATCGCCGCCAACAGCGACCTTTCCGACTTTGATCTGGCGACTCTTGCGACGCGGCGCGAGGGTAGGTGGAGGAAGGGTTGGCAGACCCAGGTCGACGCTCATGAGGCCTTTCATCGCGAGGTACGGCGAACCATTCTGCCTTGGCTCGCCAACGATCCAGCCTAACGTGAGATCAGGGAGTGAGGGGACCACAAGCCTCCCGCAGGCGTTTTCACTTCGGCACGCGATTTCAGCCCGTTCGCCTGCTCAGTAACCCGATCGGGTGCGGCGCAAGTAGTCCAACAACACGACCGCTTGATTAGCCTCTGTATTCCGGGCGGAGTAGAGCAGGGTCACTTTGTCGTGATGGCGCAGCGTGGCTTGCAGGTCCCTACGGGCGCGCGACTCCTGCAGTTCGGCCCGATATCGATCGGCGAACTCAGCAAAGCGATCGTCCCGATGCCCGAACCACGTGCGCAGCTCGTTCGACGGTGCCACGTCTTTGGCCCACTCGTCCACGGCTGCGTGTTCCTTGCTGATTCCGCGCGGCCACAGCCGATCCACAAGTATGCGGTAACCGTCGTCAGGTGAGGGCGGATCCTGGATGCGTTTGATCGCAAGCCTCGCCATGAAGGCCAACGTAACCCGCGACCCGTCGAGTCGGTCGTGATACTCATGCCTCTTCCGCTCGCCAGGCGATTCGGCGTACAGTCAGATCGATAGGAGTCCTAACAATGAGGGAGCGCCATGAGCGAGACCGCAATCCACGGCTACACCTATGGAAGCGTGAAGGATTCGCCAGTCACAGCCGCTGATCTCGCCGAGCTCAAGGCGAGCGTGCTGTTCGGGCCCGAGGACGAGGCCGCGCTGCGCGAAGCTGGCCAGATCCTCGCCGACCGTGTCGAGGACATCCTGGACGTCTGGTACGGCTTCGTCGGCTCCAACCCACACCTCGTTGCGCACTTCGCCGGGCCAGATGGCCAGCCCAATGCCGACTACTTGGCGAAAGTACGCGGCCGATTCGGCCAATGGATCCTCGACACGTGCAATCGGGCCTACGACGAGGACTGGCTGGCGTATCAACATGAAATCGGTCTGCGGCACACATCGGCAGGCAAAAACACCACTGATCAGGTCAAGTCAACACCGTACGTGCCATTGCGGCATCTCATCGCGCTCACCTACCCGATCACCGCGACGATTCGGCCATTTCTCGAGGCCGGTGGCCAGCCGGCCGAGCGTGTCGAAGTAATGCACGACGCCTGGCGCAAGTCAGTGATCCTGCAGATCGCGTTGTGGTCGCGTGCCTACCTCGAGGACAGTTGGTGACACCAGGCGAACAGACGACGCCTATCGACGACAAGCTAACCGACGCTTTCGAGCGACTCGGTCATGTGATGCGTGTCCAGTTCAGGACGGTCGCGTCCCGTGACGGGCTGTCGCCGATGCAGGCCGACCTGCTGCTGCAATTGAGCCATCGAGGTCCAGCCGAAGTCGGTCAGCTGGCGGGTTTGCTCGACGTGCGGAAGCCCACCGTCAGCGACTCGGTGGGGGCACTCGAGCGCAAAGGCCTGTTGGTCCGCCACTCCATCCCAGCCGACAGGCGGCGGCATCGGCTGGAACTGACGCCGTCAGGTCGGGCGACGGCCGCCCGGTTGGCGGAATGGCGGCAACCGTTCCAAGTGGCACTCGCCGAGACCGATCTGCGCGGTGACCACACCTCCAAGGCGGCAATTTACGAGTGGCTCGCGGCGGTCGTGTCCCGGCTGCACCAGGACGGTCTCGTCACGGTGGCCCGCACCTGCGGCACCTGCCGGTTCTTCCGGCCGCAGCGCCACACCGAGTCTGAGTATCCACACCACTGCGCCCTGCTCGACCTGCCGCTGGGAGGTGAGCGGCTCCGGCTGGACTGCCCCGAGCACGAGCCGGCTGCTTGATCGGATCGCGCGGGCCGCTGTCGTGGACGAATGAGCGAGCAGACACGCTTTCGTCTGCGAGCGAGTGAGGAAGGCAGCGGCTTGCAACGCGCGATCCGCGCGGAGCGAGCGCAGCGAGCGGAGCAATCAAACCCGACCTCAGAAGAGCCGAATCGGGTCGATGATGTCAGCCAAGATCAGCACGGCGCCGGAGATCAGGATCACCGCGCCGACGACGTACGCGACTGGCAGCAGCCTCGCGGTGTCAACAGGACCGGGATCGGGCCGACCGGTGAGGCGAGCGAAGGCCCGCCGCAACGCCTCGTAGATCGCCGCGGCAACGTGCCCGCCGTCCAATGGCAGCAGCGGCACGAAATTGAACAGCGCCACGAACAGGTTGACAGCGCCGAGTACGGTGAACAGGCTTGCCAGCTTTGCTGACGCGTCAATCTGGTTCGTTGAGGCGATCTCCCCTGCAGCTCGGCTTGCGCCCACGATGGACATCGGCCCGTAGACGTCTCGCGGCTTGCCAGTCACCATGTTGTAGGCGGTGTAGTAGACCTTCACCGGGAAATAGCCGAGCGCCACAACCGTCTGCTTGGTCATCTGCCACATGTCACCGACCACGGCGACAGGCCCACCACGTTCCCGGACTACCTCAGGTTCGACTCCAAAGAACCCGGCGGCGACCCGCCTCGATGGGTCATATCTGTCGGGTACGCCGGTGATGACTGTGTTGACGGGCTTCAGATCGAGGCGCTGGCCGCCCCGTTCGACAGTCACCACAGCCGGATGGTCGAGGTTGGCCCGAATCAGCCGCGAGACATCTTCCCAGGACGACACTGCAATTCCGTTGAAGGCAACGATCTTGTCTGCCGGCTGGATTCCCGACAGAGCGGCAGGAGTTAGCGGCTTCCCCTCGCAGGTCTTGTCGGGTGCGTTCGCAACAACAATGCAGTCCTGGACTTTGCTGATCGTCAGCTGCGAACGATAAACCCCGTAGCTGGCCGAGACACCCAGCAAGATCACGAACGCCAGCAGGATGTTCATCGTCGGCCCACTGGCCATGATGATCAGCTTCTGCCAGAACGGTTTCTGATAGAAGAGCCGACCCTCATCCTCGGCACTGATCGTGGACCACTCCGCAGCCCGGGCGTTGTCAGCGAGCGCGCGAAACGGACCGGTGCTGTAAGCGCGAATCTGACCGGGACGATCCTTGGCCGGCGGAAACATACCGATGAGCCGGACATAACCCCCCACAGGAACCGCCTTGACGCCGTACTCAGTCTCTCCCCGGCGCCGCGACCACAACGTACGACCAAAGCCGACGAAGTACTCGGTGGTCTTCACATCGAACAACTTGCCCGGAACCAGATGGCCTATCTCGTGCAGGGCAATCGAGGCCATCACAAGCCCAAAGAACACAACTGCGCCAACAATGTAGATCAGGAGGTCCATCTAGCGCGTGTGCTCCGTTGTCTGGGTGAAATCCGTGGCCCGGGCGCGCGCCCAGGCATCCGCCGCCAGCACCACCTCGAGGGTCAGCTGGTCACTGGCGACCAGCCTCGAGCCTACGTCGGGATCGGAACCAGCGTGCTCGCCGAGCACCGCTGCGACGATGTCGAGAATCTGGGTGAAACCGATTCGGCCATCATGGAAGGCGTCCACGCATACCTCGTTGGCAGCGTTGTACACCGCCGGGGCTGTTCCCCCCAGCCGCCCTGCCCGACGGGCCAGCTCCACCGCCGGAAAGGCTTCACTATCCAGTGGCTCAAAAGTCCAGCTCGACGCGGTGCTCCAATCGCATGGCTGGGCCACGCCGTGAAGCCGATCCGGCCAGCTCAGGCCGAGCGCTATCGGAAGCTTCATATCCGGTGGCGAGCACTGCGCGAGGGTGGATCCGTCGATGAACTGCACCATCGAGTGCACGATCGACTGCGGGTGCACCACCACATCGATGCGGTCCAGATCGACGCCGTACAGCAGGTGGGCCTCCAGCAGCTCCAGGCCTTTGTTTACCAGCGTCGCAGAGTTGGTGGTGATCACCCGGCCCATGTTCCAGGTGGGATGCGCCAGCGCCTGATCGGGTGTGACGTTGCTCATCTGGGCGCGTGTGAGGCCTCGGAACGGCCCTCCACTTGCGGTAAGAATCAGCCGATCGACTTCGGTTGCGGCACCGCCACGCAGACATTGGGCTAGCGCCGAGTGTTCGGAGTCGACAGCAACAATCTGATCCGGCCGCGCGACTTGAGTGACCTAGGGGCCGCCGACGACCAGGGACTCCTTGTTGGCCTAGGCGAGGACCCGTCCCGCTCGCAACGCGGCCAGCGTTGCCGCCAGCCCGGCCGAGCCGGTAATCCCGTTGAGCACCACGTCACACGGCAGCGCCGCCAGCTCGGCGGACGCATCCGGGCCCGCGAGGATGCGGGGCAGCTGCACCTTCCCCTCGGCCCAGCCGCGCCGGCTTGCTTCGGCGTAAAGAGCGAGCTGAAGGTCTTGGATAGTTGTCGCGCGACCGACGGCAATCGTCTGTGCACCACTATCCAGAGCTTGTCGAGCCAGCAGCGGGATCTGCGAACCCTCAGCGGCAAGCCCTAACACTCGAAACTGATCGGGATGGTCGGCAACGACCTCCAGGGCCTGGGTTCCGATCGAGCCCGTGCTGCCCAAGATCACCACGTCACGCACGGGGCAAGTGTGGCAGGTCCGCAGGCGGCCGCTCAGCCACTAACCGCGCTGCGAGCGTCGGGCGCGCGAGCAGCGCCAATCGATCTTGCCTCCCACCAGCTCAGGACTCGCAGCGCGCGTACGGTGTTCCACCTGCTGGGGCCCGGTTCCTCCAGCTTGAACCAGGTACGGCCCGGGTATCCGGCGTACGTCGACCACCTGCCGTCGGCCCGGCGCGCACGTCGCACGAGAGCGATGGCGTCGCCGAGTCGCGGGTCCTGGTCGGCGGCCACATCAGCGAAGTGCTCGAGCCCGCGTAGCACGTCGAAGTGCCATTCGGGCAGCTGGGGGAAGCGTGTACTGCCGCGAATTGCGACCTCGCCCGTGCGGTGGGACTTGTATAACTGGTGCCGCAGGAAAAATTCCCGCCCTCGCTTTTGGGCCTCTTCTGTGCCAGCTCTGCCACCAGCTCGCTGATAGGCGTCGAGTGCCTCAAGCGCTTGGATGCTGGTGTGAAAGGAGCTGTGCTTGCCCGGATCGCCCCTCGAGGCGCAGTTCCAGCCCCCATCATCGAGCTGTTGGCTGAGGAGGTAGTCGACGAGGTCTTCTTGACCCGCGGCGTCGTACCCGTGAGCAGCGGTAAGCCGCACCAGCATCGAGACAATGCAGGTTTCGGGTGCTCGCCATCGGCTCTGCCACTCCCAGAGGCGTTCGCACCCGGCCAGCGCCGCAGGGTTCGGCGGCGGCAGCCCAAGCCAGAGCAGATGAAGAAGTGTATACGTCGTGGAGGTCCACTTGGGCGTGTAATCTCCACCGTCCCAACGCCCATCAGGATCTTGCAGCGCAATCAGCTTGGCGCCCCAGCCTTCGGTCGCGACCTTGGCTTGCTCAGCCCGCACGGTGGTTACAGAGCTGCCCAGGATGTCTCGATGAACCCGCCAGCGGATCGATGGGTCGCCCTCTAACAACCACTCGACTGTGGCACCGTCTGCAGCAGTCATTGGAACCATGATCTCCCACGACATCGTGCAGGCCGATCGGCCGTACGTTTCCCGCCAAACGTGCCGAAAGGATCGAGCAAAGAGGGCTTGGGCCGTCCGTTTCCCACCAAACGTGCGGAAAGGTTGCGCTACAGGCGGATCCGCCGCGCGTTTCCCACCAAACGTGCGTAAAGGATCGAGCAAAGAGGGCTTGGAGCGTACGTCTCCCGCCAAACCGGCGAAGACGGTTGCGCACGCTGACCGAGTTAGTCCACAACTCGGCGTACGGGCTTCCATCACAACCGTCAAACGGTACGGCCGAGACCGATCTCAGGCGGTAAGCGACACCTCATCCGGCGTGGCCAGGGTCAGCACTGCCTCCTCGATGTAGTCCAACTGCTCCAGCTGGCGTTCTACCCGGCGCAACCGCACCGCAAGACTGGGCTCGACATCGTCACCGGCCATGTCGACCGAAGCAACGAGGTAAAGCCGACCCGGGCCGACGTACTCCAGGTGGAGGTAGGTGATCCGATCGATATCAGGGCGTTCCAGCAGCCCGCGCAGCACCTGTTGTCGCACCTCGGGGCGAACGGCCTCCCCAACCAGGAAGCGGCGATTGCGGTCGATGAGGAAGATCGCGATGACTCCCAGGAGGATGCCGACCAGGATCGACCCGATCGCGTCCGGCGTCGGCGACCCAGTGACCTGATGCAGCGAAACACCGACTGCCGCAATCGTGATCCCGATCAGTGCGGCAGCGTCTTCAGCGAAGACAGCGCGCAACGTGGGATTCGAAGTGTTCAGCACATAGTTCGTCACGCCGCGATCACGCGCTGCCGCCAGCCGCCTGGCTTGCCTCATCGCCTGCGTGAACGAAGCCCCTTCCAGCACGAAAGAAATCGCTAGCACGATGTAGGCAACAAGGAAGTTCGACGCTTCCCGTGGTTCGATCAGCTGCTGGATGCCGTGCCAAATCGAGAGGACCGCGCCGGCGGTGAAGAGTCCGAATGCGGCAAACATTGACCAGACGTAGGCCTCTCGCCCGAACCCCATCGGATGTCGGCTGTCCGGTCCGCGGTCGGATCGCCGTTCGGCCACCAGCAGGAAAATCTCATTGCCAGTGTCCGCCCAGGAATGTGCGGCCTCGGCAAACATCGACGCTGAGGAGGTGACAGCCGCAGTGATGGTCTTGGCAATCGCGATCAGCACATTGGCCAGGAAGGCGACCAGCACAGTAAACAAGCTCTGGTTGATCTGCTTCGTCTGCTGCTCGCTGTCTGCCGTTACGAGCTCACCGACCACTCTTCGACCCTATCGAGGGCCGCATAGCGGCTGATACTGCTAGCTGACTGCCAGGTTCCACCCAGGGTGTTGACAGCTGGCCGCTCCACCCTGTTCGGCAGCCCATTCGCCAAACCAAATGACAGGAAGCAACAAACGTGGCAGCTTCGATGAGAACTGCAGTAGCTATCGCCTCAGGAATGCTCGTGCTTGGCGCGGGTCTCGGAGTGGCGAGCGTAGCGTCCGCAGACACCCCAGCGGCACCCAATCCCACGAGCACGCCCCTTGTCCCCACACCTAGCGTTCCCTCGCAAGGCGCCGAGCCGACGGAGCTGCCAAGTAACCCAGAGCAGGCTGCGCGGGAGGCGGAACTGATCAAGGTTCTGTCCGAGATGTTCGGCGTCGAGGAGGCCGAGATCAGGGCTGCCCTCGACGAGCTCCGTGCGGCTTATCAGGCGGAAGGCGGGCCAGCTGCCCTGGACGCGTATCTGGAAGAAGCGGTCCGGTCGGGCATTTTGACTCAGGAAGAGGCGGATGTGATCCGCCAGGCGGTCGAGCAGGCCATGAGCGGCTCCGGTACCCGGTGAGGGGCGGCGGCTAGTCGCGGCCGCTGCTCATGATCTTGGCGAGCTCCGCTGTCCGCTGGTTGGTGAAGATGTCCTCCAACATCACCGGTTTGCCATCTATCCCGGTCAGGGGGACTCGCCAGTTCGGGTATTCATCGATCGTGCCTGGTTGGTTCTGCAATTGGCGCTCGCCAACAGCATCGGCAAGCGAGAGACTGAGCAGCCGCGACGGCGTCCAGGTTAAATAACGATGCAGGGCCTCGACTGTTTCCTCAACCCCCGCGTCGGGCTGCAAGGCCCCCCGATCTCGAAGGTTGTCCAGCCAGGCCTGTCGGTCCGCTTCGTCGGCTTCCAGCTCCTCATCCAACGAGCGAGTCAAAATGCCCAGCTGATCACGGAGTCGGACATGATCACCTGTAAGGTAGGTGGCAGTCGGCGGTAGATCATGAGTCGTGACTGAGGCCAGGCAGTACTCCCGCCACTTTTCTGGTGGCAGTGGGCCTCTGTCGCCCTCCCAATCGAACTCGAACCACAAGATCGAAGTGCCCAGGATGCCGCGTTCCCGCAGGTAATCCCGGACCCACGGCTCAACGGTGCCAAGATCCTCACCGACCACTACGGCGCCTGCCCGGTGGGCCTCCAGGGCGAGAATGCCGATCATTGCCTCGTGGTCGTACCGAACGTAGGTGCCCTTGGTGGGATGCGCGCCTCGCGGAATCCACCACAGCCGAAACAGGCCGATCACGTGATCAACTCGCAGGCCTCCAGCGTGCCTCAAGATCGTGGAGACCATGTCGCGAATCGGCGCATAGCCACTGGCAGCGAGCCGATCCGGCCGCCACGGTGGCTGATTCCAATCTTGTCCCTGTTGGTTGAACGGATCCGGTGGGCAGCCAACCGAGACACCTCTGGCGTAGATGTCCTGCAAGCTCCACGCATCTACGCCGTGCGGACTTACGCCAACCGCCAGATCGTGCATCACCCCAAGCGTCATTCCGGCGCGCATAGCCGCCTGCTGGGTACTGGCCAACTGCTCATCCATCAGCCACTGCAACCAGCAGTGGAAGTCGATTTTGACTGCATTCGCGGCAGCGAACCTCGCCACCGCGGGAGACTTCGGATCCTGTAGCTCGGCCGGCCATTCGTTGAAGCTCGGACCATACCGCTCCGACAATGCCGCCCAGGTAGCGAACCTCTCCAGGCCGCTCCCCTCACGGCGTCGATATGCCGCTAACGAGACTGCCCGCCCCGGCGTACGAGGCACCGAGAAGATGATCTCGAGGGCCTCATGCTTGGCGCTCCATGATCGATCACGATCGATCAAAGTCGAGTCAGCAAGATCGGTGAGCAGCTGAGCTCTGATCTTGTTGATCTCCTCCCGTTGTGCAGCGCTGGCTACCGCGTACTCGGGAATCCGTTCCAGTCTCAGGTAGAGAGGGTTGGCAAAGCGGCGGCTGCTCGGCAGGTACGGCGACGGCTCGATCGGCGGTACCGGCTCGGCCGCATGTAGCGGGTTGACCAGCACGAAGTCCGCCTGATGCTCACTCGCCGACCATACGGCCAGGTCCTCCAGATCGGTCAGGTCGCCGATTCCCCAGGACTGCTGCGAACGCACACTGTAGAGCTGGGTTGCCAATCCCCAAGCACGATGCCGACCCATCCGTTCCGGCAGGCCCAGCCACTCCGGAGTAATGATCAACGGCATGGACCCCCGCTGCTCGCCGCTGACCGCCTTCAGACTGTGGTAGCCGAGCGGTAGATCACCCGGAATCTCGAATGAGGCCTCGCCAACCCAGCCGTCACCGATCTGCCGCGGTGGGGTCCAGTTCTCCAGCTGTCGCAGCTGGTGCCGACTCCCCCCAGTCTCGAGATCGATCCAGACACTCACCCGGTCGCCATGCGGCACATGCACCCACACCGAGGCGGTGCGATGCTCCCGGATCACCATGCAAGGCGGCAACATCTGCGTCCACGAGTAGCGGTGCTGGTGCGCCAGCGCGGCAGCTGCAGCTTCGGGCGTGGAAGCGTCAATGTCCAGCGCCGCAAGGACGGCTACGACTGTGTCGCGATCGACAGGAACGTGCCGGCCCTGCCAATCCCAGTACTCCGTGGCGATCCCGTACGCCTCGGCCAGCTCGTAGAGGGTCGGTTCGAGTTCTGTCACGGCGCCAATCCTGGCAGCTCTTGACCGGTGGCGCGCGATTCGGTTTATCCCCCCGGAACGAAGAGATACATGATCAGCCAGGCTATTGGGGCGGCGAGGAGCAGCGAGTCCAGCCGGTCCATCACTCCGCCATGCCCAGGCAGGAAGGAGCTCATGTCTTTGATCCCGAGATCTCTCTTGATCATCGATTCGATCAGATCCCCGCAGGTGCCGGCAGCCACCAGGCTCACGCCGAGAATGATGCCCACCCAGAACGGGACACGAAGAACGAAGATCGCCATGCAGACACCCGCTACTACGGCGAAGATCACCGACCCAGCAAGTCCTTCCCAAGACTTTTTCGGACTGATCTTCGGCGACATCGGATGTTTGCCTAACAGCACTCCCGCGACATAGCCGCCGGTATCGCTCATCACCACGACCAACAAGAAGGTCACCACGCGCGCGGCTCCCTGATCCTCGGCGAGCATCAAGGCCGCGAACGAGCCGAGCAGCGGCACGTAGGCAATAATCAGCAGGCTGGCGGCGGCGTCGCGTACAAAGCCTGTAACACCCTTCGGCATCCGCCAGATCAGGCTGGCCAGCACGGTGAGCGCCAACGACGCCAGCAGCACGCTCGTGGTGGAGAAGAACCCGTGGGCTTGCCGGCCTGCGAAGTAAGACCCAAATGCGATGGCAACGCTACCGACCGCAATCGGAATGATTGCCGAGGTCATACCGTGCTTTTGCAGCGCCTCGTGCAGCTCCACAGAGGCGAGCACCAGCGCCACAGCGACCAGGACAACGAAGGCGGGCTTGAGGTAGATGAGGCTGAGCACGACGTACGCGCCGAGTCCGACCCCGATGCCTATCGCGGCCGGCAGGTTGCGGCCGGCGCGGCCGTGCGTCTCCGCCGGCGCGGCCGGTGACTCAGTCATCACACCTCGAGCAGTTCGGCTTCCTTGTGCTTGAGAACCTCGTCGATCTCATCGACGTGTTTACGGGTCGTGGCGTCGAGCTGCTTCTCGGCGCGTACCACCTCGTCTTCACCGACTTCCTTGTCCTTGACCATGCGGTCCAGGGCCTCTTTGGCGGTGCGGCGGGCACCCCGGACCGAGATCCGAGCGTCTTCGGCCTTGTGCCTGGCCAGCTTGATGTATTCCTTGCGCCGTTCCTCAGTGAGCTCTGGGAGAACGATTCGGATGGTGGTGCCGTCGTTCGAGGGATTGACGCCCAGATCGGAGTTACGGATCGACTTCTCGATGCTGGCCATCGCGGACCTGTCGTACGGGGTGATCAGCATGACGCGCGCGTCCTGCGCATGGAAGCTCGCAAGTTGTTGAAGCGGAGTCGGCGAGCCGTAGTAGTCGGCGGTCAGCTTCGCGAAGATCGCCGGGTGGGCCCGACCGGTCCGAATTGTCGCGAACTCCTCCTTGGCGTATTCGACCGCATTCGCCATCTTGATCTCTGCTTCGCGCATGATGTCGGCGATCACAAGTGTTCTTCTCCTTAGGCGTGGACGATCGTACCGATCTTCTCACCCGACACCACGCGGACGATCGTGCCATCGGTGTCCAGACTGAAAAAGATCATCGGCAGCTTGTAATCGCGAGCCATGCTGATCGCCGTGGCATCGGCAACCTTGAGGTTTCGCGCCAGGTATTCGTCGTAGGTAAGGTCGTCGAACTTGATCGCGTCTGGGTGCTTACGAGGATCGGCTGAATAGACGCCATCGACACCTTGTTTGCCCATCAGCAGCACTTCTGCGCTGATCTCCAGGGCTCGCTGCGCCGCCACTGTATCGGTGGAGAAGTACGGCATGCCGGAGCCGGCGCCGAAGATGACGACCCGGCCTTTCTCCAGATGCCGCTCGGCACGGCGCGGGATGTACGGCTCGGCCACCTGTCCCATGGTGATAGCGGTCTGCACCCGCGTTTGTACCCCGACCTTCTCCAGAAAGTCCTGCAACGCCAGGCAGTTCATCACCGTGCCCAGCATGCCCATGTAGTCGGCCCGGTCCCGTTCCATCCCGTGCTGTTGCAGCTCGGCGCCGCGGAAGAAGTTGCCGCCGCCGACCACGACCGCCACCTGGACCTGCATCTGAACGACGATGCCGATCTGCTTGGCAAGTCCCGCGACGACCTCAGGGTCTACACCCAGCTTCCCGCCACCGAAGACCTCACCCGAGAGCTTCAGCATCACCCGCTTGTACGGACCGTTCACCCCTCGGGTTCCCCTCTCTGTCGTGGGAGCTGCTTGCGCAACGCCGGCGCTCGCAGCTCGGCGTCAGGGCGCCATTCGGCGCGCAGCGACCTAGGTGCCGGCCGCCTCGAAGCGTACGAACCGCAGGACCTTTATCCCCGCTTGGTCTAGCTGCTTGCCGAATGGGACCTTGGTATCGGTCACTGACGGCTGATCGAGCAACGCGACGTCTTTGAAATACGCGTTCAGGCGCCCATCGACGATCTTCGGAATAGCCCGCTCAGGCTTTCCCTCCTCCTTCGCAGTCGCTTCCGCGATGCGCCGTTCGTTCTCGACTTCCTCGGCCGGAACCTCATCACGGCTGATGTACCTGGGTCGCATTGCGGCGATCTGCATTGCCGCGCCACGGGCCGCGGACTGATCAGATCCCTCATACTCGACCAGCACCCCAACTTGCGGCGGAAGGTCAGAGGCCCGACGGTGCAGATATGTGGCGGTCTGGCCCTCGAAATAGGCGGCGGCGCTTACCTCGAGTTTCTCGCCGATCTTGGCTGCCAGCTCGTCAACTGCCTCCCTGACGGTCTGGCCCGACGGCAGCACCGCGGCGTTAGCGGCCTCGACACTGCCGGCCTTACTCGCGGCTACTGCCTTCACGGCATCGGCGGCCAACGCCTGGAAAGCTTCGTTCTTGGCGACGAAATCGGTCTCAGCGCCGAGCTGCAGCATGGCGCCGTCAATGGACGCAACGAGCCCGTTGGTGGCCGAACGCTCGGCACCCCGCTTGGCTGCCTTGGCCTGGCCGCTCACGCGCAGGATCTCAACGGCCTTGTCGAAGTCGCCTCCCGCCTCGGTCAGCGCCTTCTTGCAATCCATCATGCCCGCGCCGGTCGCGTCGCGAAGCTTCTTCACTTCAGCAGCGGAAATCGTTGCCATGGATTCGGTGGTCCTCATTCTCTTGATTGGTACGAGGTTTCAACGATGCGTCGACTCGGTGGCTGGGTCGTAAACGTTCTCCGCGTCTGGATTGTCGGACTGGAGCTCTTGATCAATCTCCCTGTCTGCTGCCTCCTCGGCCTGGATCGCGGCTTCCTCCGGCTGCTGCTCGCCCGGTACCGGAGCAGCGTCGGCCGCCGGGGTGTCATGCGGGGT
>JBKPAB010000203.1:0-25089 GCA_046726195.1 Actinomycetota bacterium | reverse complement strand
TGGCTGGATCGACCGCGAACTGGATGTTGCAGCCGCCGGTATCCACCCCGACCGCCCGAATGATGCCGATGGCAACGTCGCGCATCCGCTGAAACTCACGGTCGGTGAGGGTCATAGCGGGTGCCACTGTGATCGAATCGCCGGTGTGCACACCCATCGGGTCGAGGTTCTCGATGGAGCAGACGATCACCACGTTGTCGGCCTTGTCGCGCATCACCTCCAGCTCGTATTCCTTCCAGCCCAAGATCGACTCCTCGATCAACACCTCCGTGGTGGGGCTGGCCGAGAGACCGGCGCCTGCCATCCGTCGCAGATCAGCTTCGTCATGGGCGAACCCCGAGCCCATTCCGCCCATAGTGAAACTGGGCCGGACTACCAGCGGATAACCAAGGTCATCGGCAGCCCGCAGCACTTCGTCCATCGAGTGGCAAATACTGCTGCGTGCGACCTCGGCAGATCCGCCCGGGATGTCAGATAGCCCCTCCACAATCGCTTTGAACTGCTGGCGGTTCTCACCGCGTTGGATGGCCTCGATCGAGGCCCCGATGAGCTCGACTCCGTAGCGCTCCAGAACGCCGTTCTCATGCAACGCGACCGCGGTGTTCAGGGCCGTCTGGCCACCGAGAGTGGCTAGCAGAGCATCCGGCCGCTCCTTGGCGATAACCATCTCGACGAACTCGGGTGTTATCGGCTCGACGTAGGTCGCATCGGCGAATTCGGGATCGGTCATGATCGTCGCCGGATTGGAGTTGACCAAGATCACCCGGAAACCCTCGTCGCGGAGCACCCTGCAGGCTTGGGTACCGGAATAGTCGAACTCGCACGCCTGGCCAATAACGATCGGACCCGACCCGATGACGAGGATGGATGCGATATCGGTGCGCCGCGGCATTACACAGCTCCCCCATTACTCGCCACGAGCGCTACGAACCGATCAAACAGGTAGCTGGCGTCATGGGGTCCCGCGGCGGCCTCTGGGTGGTACTGCACGGAGAAACCCAACAACTCGCCGGAGGGACCAGTGAGCTGCAGCCCCTCGGCAACCTCATCGTTAAGACAAATGTGGCTGACCTCGGCGGTCCCGTACGGCGTCTGGTACCGCTCTCCCGGCGCGGCGGCGACGGCGAACCCATGGTTGTGCGCAGTGACCTCTACTCTGCGCGTGGTGAGGTCCATCACTGGCTGGTTGATGCCGCGATGTCCGTAAACCAGCTTGAACGTATGGAACCCAAGGGCCCGGCCGAACAGCTGGTTGCCGAAGCAGATGCCGAAGTACGGCATGCCGGCTGCTAGCACCGACTTCAAAAGCTCAACCTGCCCCTCAGCCGCCGCCGGATCGCCGGGGCCGTTGGAGAAGAACACCCCGTCGGGATGGAGCGCCTCGATATCGGCAAACGTGCTGGTCGACGGGACCACGTGAACCTCGAGTCCACGCTCGGCCATTCGCGCCGGGGTCATCAATTTAATGCCGAGGTCAACCGCAACCACCCGGAACCGCGGTACACCATCTGGCCTCACCACGTACGGCGCGGTAGTGCTCACGTCGTCGGCGAGGTGGGCTCCGATCATCGAGGGCTGGGCCTGGACACGCTTCAGCAACGCCGCTGCATTGCTCTCCACACTGGAGACGCCCACGCGCATCGCACCGCGCGCGCGGATGTGCCGGGTAATGGCTCGGGTGTCGACCTCGCACATGCCGACAATGCCCTGGGCGCGCAACTCGAGGTCTAGGTCTCGTCGGGAACGCCAGTTGGAGGAAATCCGAGCCGCGTCGCGTACCACGTAGCCGGCGACCCAGATCCGCCCTGACTCGCTGTCCTCGTCGTTCCATCCGGTATTGCCGATATGCGGCGCCGTGGCGATCACGACCTGGCGGTGGTAGCTGGGATCGGTCAGGGTCTCCTGATAACCCGACATGCCGGTGGCGAAGACGGCCTCGCCAAAGGTCTCACCAATGGCGCCGAACGCTCGTCCGTGGAACGCGCGGCCGTCCTCAAGCACCAGGAGAGCTGGCGAACGCGACCTATCGGATGCGAACATGACCGCCCTTTCTTGACCTCAAGGGACGGGACGTGAAGGTTCAGGCCGCAACAGAGGGTATCAGCGAATCCGGATCGCGCCCCCCGCCGTGCTGAGAAGGAGCGAGGGGACATGCTTTTCGTCCCCGAGCGACGACGAAGTAGGCGGGTTCAAGGCGCGATCCGCGCGGAGCGAGCGCAGCGAGCGAAGCAATCAATTCGGATCGCGCCCCCCGCCGTGCTGAGAAGGAGCGAGGGGACATGTTTTTGCCTCAGCTGCAGATAGTGCCAAGTCCAAGCAACTGACGCTAAGTGGGTTGGGCCCCAACGTCGTCTCAAACCTGCGACAGACGTCGCAGCAAATACCTGCGCTCGATCGGATTGGTGACCAGCTCCAGGGCGCATTGATACGCGAGCTTCGCTTCCGCGATTCGTCCGCTCCTGCGGAGCAGGTCGGCTCTCGCCGCGTGAAACAGGTGATAGCGGTCTAACTCGTTGGTAAGCGGCTCCATGAGCGCAAGCCCCGCATCGGGCCCGTCAGCCATGGCGACTGCGACTGCCCAGTTCAGCTCGATGACCGGAGACGGCGACATCGCCCTCAGGACGCGGTAGAGCGTCGCGATCTCTGGCCAATCGGTGTCCTCAGGTCGCGGTGCTTGCGCATGAAGCGCGGCGATCGCCGCCTGCACTTGATAGAGGCCTGGTCGCCGCATCGCCATTGCTGCGTCGAGTTTCGCGAGCCCCTCGTCGATCATCTCCTGATCCCAGCGAGCCCGATCCTGGTCCTCCAGCAGCACGATGTCGCCCTGATCATCCACCCGAGCATGGCGCCGCGAGTGCTGCAGCAACATGAGCGCGAGCAGTCCCATGGTCTCCGGCTCTGCTGGCATCAACCCGTCTACCACACGTGCCAGCCAGATCGCCTCGTCGCAGAGCTCGACGTTCAGCAACTGACCCTCCGTCGAGGTGTAGCCCTCGTTGAAGATGAGATAGAGGACGGCGAGCACCCCGCTGAGGCGCTCGGGCAGCAGCTCTCGGGGCGGCACCCGGTACGGGATCCCCGCATCTTTGATCTTGCGCTTTGCCCGCACGAGCCGCTGCTGGACCGTGGGCTCGCTGATCAGGAATGCGCGAGCGATCTCGCGCGACGATAGTCCACCGACCGTGCGGAGAGTGAGCGCGACCCGAGCCTCCATCGGGAGAGCGGGATGGCAGCAGGTGAAGATGAGCCGCAAACGCTCGTCGGGAATCTGCTGATCATCGGCTCCCAGGATCTCCAGCGCCCGGACCTCTTCAGCCTGTGCCTCCTTGACCGCTCCGACCCGCCCGCGGCGTAGGCGGTCGATCGCCCGATTGCGGGCTGTGGTGATGATCCACGCCCCAGCGTTGTTTGGAACTCCGCGCACCGGCCAGGTGCGCAGCGCCTGCTCGAAGGCGTCCTGGACAGCTTCCTCGGCCAGGTCGAAGCTGCCCGTCACGCCGATCAGGGCCGCGACCGCCCGCCCCGCCTCACGGCGGAACAGGAGGTCGACGTCCCCGCCTGTGACGGCCGTGGCCTCAGCCCTGCGGCTGATCCGGGAACTCCTGGATGGGGCGCAGTTCGATCGTGCCGAACGTCACGCCGGGACAGCGGCTTCCCGCTTCGATCGCCTCGTCTGCGTTGGCGACGTCGAGCACGTAGTAGCCGCCGAGCTGCTCCTTGGTTTCGGCGAAGGGTCCGTCAGTGACGATGGGCGTGCCCTCGGGCGCCCGGACCGATGTAGCCGTTGACGTCGGCTGCAGCGCTTCGCCGGCGAGATACCAACCCTTGTCTTTGAGCCAGTCGCCGTACTCGTACCAGACCTTTGTTTCCGCGGCCTGCTGATCTGGTGGGGTGTTCGCTAAATGCGCTTCCATCGCTGCCTCGTTGCCGTAGATCAGCAGCAAGTACTTCATGCGCCCTCCTTATGCTCCGGGCGGACTTTCCGCCCTCTCACCCTAATGACGAACGCACTGACTCATTCTCGACCGGTGTGGTTGAGTGCCTTCCATGGCCGACTCAACAGCCACCGACTTCACCGTCCGCCCGATCGGGCGTGTCCAGAGCCCGCTCACCTCGACGGCCGACGCGCCGCGGCAGGGTGATGAAGGCGCACCGGACGCGTACTTGATCTTGGATCCCGACGTTCAAGCGGGCCTGGACGGCCTAGCGGTTGGCGACGAGATGATCCTCCTGAGCTGGCTGCACGAGGCCGACCGCGACGTCTTGAAGGTGCATCCGCGCGGGGACCTCAGCCGTCCCGAGCAGGGCGTCTTCACGACGCGAGCCCCGAGCCGGCCCAATCCGATTGGCCTGCATCGGGTGCGCGTGCTCGGCATAGACGGACCACGCCTTCACGTCAGCAGCCTTGAGGCGATCGACGGGACGCCAATTGTCGACCTCAAGCCGGTGCTCCGCAGTATCGAGGAGCGGTAGCCGCCAGCGGAGCGAGTCACCGAACACCGAACCCAGATGCGCGCTGAGCCCTTCGACAAGCTCGGGGCACATGCTGCTTCAGCCAACCTCCGAAGCCACGACCGCCCCTAGTACACCGTTCACGAACGCGGGCGATTCGTCGGTTGAAAGCTCCGAAACCAGCTGGACTGCTTCGGCAACGGCGACCGCGTCGGGCACTTCACCGTAATCGATTTCGAACACCGCGATCCGCAGCACGTTGCGATCCACCCGAGGGAGGCGTGGCAGGCTCCAGCCGCGGGCCAGGCATGCGCTGATCCGGGCATCGATGTCTGCCGCATTGGTGGCGACACCGCGTACTAACTCAGCTGTGTATTCACGCACCGGCGGACTCGCGGCGCTAGTTCGCTCCTCCAATGTCGCGACCGGGTCGGCATCACGCAGCTCCGCCTCAAACAGGATGTCCAGCGCCCGCTTACGAGCCTTGCGGCGCGACGAGCCATGACTCATGATCAGCTGCCGACGCGGCCCAGGTAATCGCCGGTCCGAGTGTCAACCTTGACCTTCTCGCCGGTGGTCAAGAAGAGCGGAACCTGGATCTGCAGACCTGTCTCGACGGTTGCCGGCTTGGTTCCCCCGGTGCTGCGGTCACCTTGCAGGCCAGGCTCGGTATAGGTGATGACCAGCTCTACCGAGGCAGGCAGCTCGATGTAGAGCGGGGTGCCGTTGTGCAGGGCCACCGTTGCCACCTGCTCCTCGAGCAGGTAGTTCCTCGCGTCGCCGACCGTGTCGTCCGGGATGGTCAGTTGGTCGTAGGTGTTGGTGTCCATGAATACGAAACCCGAACCGTCGTGGTAGAGGTCCTGCATTTCGCGCCGGTCGACGTTCGCGGTGTCCACTTTGGTGTCGGCGTTGAAGGTCTTGTCGACGACCTTTCCGGACAACACATGCTTCAGCTTGGTGCGTACCACGGTGTTGCCTTTGCCGGGCTTGTGGTGCTGGAACCAGACCACGGACCAGAGCTGTCCGTCCAGATCCAACACCATGCCGTTCTTGAGATCGTTCGTCGACGCCACGTCAAGTTACCCCTTCAGTCCGAACTGCTCGCGCATCGCAGGCAGCGGCCCAGTTTAGACCTAAGGCTGGGGTGCTCAGACCATGCTGAAAACTGGGCTGAGCGGGCTCTGTCGATGACGCGACCCAGGCCCATGTCAGAAACCCACGTTCACGTAGGTTTCATATGCTCTGCACAGTTTGCAACCTATGTAGTGCGTAAGAAATCTACGTAAACGTAGGTTTCTGACACCGCACGGATGCGGCGCACGATTCCCGACGCTCGCGGCCCCCTTCTTGCGCCGCTCGCGCATCGCGCGTTGTATCCGCCGCCGTCGTCGTCGCTCGCAGAGGAAAGAGCGCCTCTGCTCGCTCCTCCTCCGTGCGGCGGCGCGCGATTCCCGACGCTCGCGGCGCTAGGCAGCTATGGCGGCGTACGCGGCACGCAGCAAACCCTCCTCTGGTGCGGCGAGAATCTCCGCGCTGCCAAGCCCGTTCAAGATCACAAACCGCAGCGTCGAGCCTCGGGTCTTCTTGTCGAGAGACATGAATTGGCGCAGCTCGTCGAACGCCTCCGTTGTGTAACTGGTGGGCAACCCGACGCTTGACAACACCGTGCGATGTCGGCTGGCGATCGCCGGATCGAGCCGGCCCGCGAGCCGAGCCAGCTCAGCAGCGAAGACCATGCCGACGCTGACGGCATCACCATGCCGCCACGCGAAGCGTTCCCGCCGCTCGATCGCATGACCGAGAGTGTGGCCATAGTTCAGTAACTCTCGGCCCATGGTGGTCGATGTCGACGTCGATTCCCGGAGGTCGGCTGCGACGACCCGAGCCTTGATCGACACCGCCCGCTCGATCAACTCGCGAAGCACCAGTGAGTCAGGTTGCACCGCGGCCGTCGGGTCTGATTCGATCATGGTCAAGATCTCGGGGTTGGCGACGAAGCCGCATTTGATCACTTCAGCCAGGCCGGCAACAAGATCAGCGGCCGGCAAGGTCGACAGTGCCTCAAGATCACAAACCACGCCGACCGGTTCGTAGAAGCAACCGACGAGGTTCTTGCCCTCCGCGGTGTTGATACCGGTCTTGCCGCCGATCGCAGCATCGACCATCCCCAGCAAGGTTGTTGGGACCATGACCACTCGGACCCCGCGAAGCCAAGTTGCAGCCACAAACCCGGCGAGATCGGTTGTGGCGCCGCCGCCGAGGCCGACGAGCGCGTCGGAGCGGGTAAAACCTGCGTTCCCTAGAATCGACCAGCAGCGTTCAGCGACCGCAACGCTCTTCGCCGCCTCCGCATCTGGTACATCGACGCGAACCGGCTCGAGGCCTGCTGCCGCGAGCAGGTGCGCCAGCCGCTCCGCCGTCTTGATCATTGTCGGTGGATGCAGCAGCGCGACCCGTTGCACATCCGGACCCAGCAAGACAGGCACCTCGGCCAGCAGTCCGTGGCCAACGAGCACCTCGTATGGACGCTCCCCTTTAACGGGAATCCGGGCTGGCTCAGTGCTGGGTGGCATGGGCGTTCATGATCGTCTCCACGATCTCGGCAGGAGTCGTGTTGTCGGTATCGATGACCTCGGTCGCGACTTCGCGGTAAAGCGCGGCACGCTCGAAAAGCAGCTTTCGCAGCCGGCCGCGTACATTGCCCAGGAGCAGCGGGCGCGCGGTATCGAGGCCAACGCGCTTCAGGGACTGGCCCAGGCCGACCTTGAGCCAGATCACCCGATGACCGCGTAATGCGGACCTGGTGGCCGCTGACAGCACGGCACCGCCGCCGAGCGACAAAACGCCCGGTAGCGGCAGCAGTTCGGCGGTGATCCGCTCCTCGAGGGCTCGAAACGTAGCCTCTCCGTCGTCGGTGAAGATTTCCGGAATCGACTTTCCGGTCCGCTCCACGATGACGGCGTCAACGTCGCGGAACGTGACTCCCAGCCGCTCGGCAAGCATGGCACCGACTGTGCTCTTGCCCGAGCCGGGAGCACCGACCAGGACAATAGGCCCTTGGCCGAACGAGTCAGGCTGGGCGCTCATGGATGGGGCCGCACCTGAAGTCCGCGATCGGCCACCTGCTTGAGATAACTCTCATAGTTGCGCCTGGTTTCGGCCACCGAGTCGCCGCCGAATTTCTCCAATGCCGCGTTGCCGAGTACCAGGGAGACCATCGCCTCGGCGACCACTCCGGCCGCCGGCACAGCGCACACGTCGGAGCGCTGGTGATGTGCGACCGCGGCCTCACCGGTTGCGACGTCGACGGTGCGGAGAGCCCGGGGCACCGTGGAAATCGGCTTCATCGCCGCGCGGACTCGCAGCACTTCACCGGTGGTCATACCTCCTTCGGTACCGCCCGAACGATGCGATGCCCGTGTAATGCCGTGCTCACTGGGAACGATCTCATCGTGAGCCGCGCTACCTCGACTGCGAGCCAGCTCGAACCCGTCGCCGACCTCAACACCCTTGATTGCCTGAATCCCCATCAGCGCCCCCGCCAGCTGCGCGTCCAGGCGACGATCCCAGTGAACATGGGAACCGAGCCCGGGCGGCAGGCCCCAGACAACTACCTCCACGACACCGCCAAGTGTGTCCCCGTCCTTTTGTGCACGCTCTACCTCGGCAACCATCTCAGCGCTCGCAGTCGGATCGAAACAGCGAACCGGATCATCATCAATCGCAACCAGGTCCGCAGCAGTCGGGATTACGCCCGCAGGTGCCTTTGCTCTGCCGAGCTCAACCACATGACTCAGCAAGCTGACGCCCAGCGCCTGCTGCAGGAATGCGTACGCCACTCGCCCCAGCGCCACCCGTGCCGCCGTCTCCCGCGCGCTCGCCCGCTCCAGAATTGGTCGGGCCTCGTCGAAGTCGTATTTCTGCATCCCTACCAGGTCCGCGTGTCCGGGGCGTGGCCTGGTCAGGGCCGCGCTGCGGGCCTGCCCCTGGAGCTCGGATGGCGGAATCGGGTCGGCCGCCATCACCGTTTGCCATTTCGGCCACTCGCTGTTAGCCACCTGAATCGCGATCGGGCCACCTTGGGTCTGGCCGTGCCGGATTCCGCCGAGAATGGTCACAACGTCAGCCTCGAACTTCATCCGTGCACCCCGCCCGAACCCCAGCCTGCGGCGGGCGAGGGCATCGGCGATATCGGTGCTGGTGATGATCACATGTGCCGGCAGGCCTTCGAGGATTGCCACCAGTGCAGGGCCGTGGGACTCGCCGGCAGTAAGCCATCTGAGCATGATCAGAAGTCTGGCACGCGTCGGCGGCCGGCTGGCCTCGATTCCATCTCGGCGGCGAGGGCGGCGTAGAGAACCTCAGCTGGGACAGCTCGACCGGTCATTAACTTGATCTGCAGCAGCGCCTGACCGATGAGCAGGTCATGGCCGCTGATGACGGTGCAGCCGGCTCGCTGAGCGGTTGTCGCGAGGACGGTCGGCCACGGATCGTAGATGATGTCGACGATCAGCGGAGCGCTATCTGCGACGGTCCGGGCGATTCCATCTGCGGCTCCTGCGACCACTGCCGAAACAACCAGGTCGGCGTGTGGAATCTGGCTTAACCATGGTCTGATTTCCAGCCTTACGCCCAACTCGCTACTTAGTGCACTCAGCGGTTCAGTCCGGGAGGGCGTACGCGCCACAACGGTCACCTGCTCTGCACCGAGCTGGGTCGCGGCGATGAGTGCGGACCGCGCCGTGGCTCCTGCGCCCAGAATGGTGACCCGGGGCATCGGCTTCGCGGTCACTTGACCAACTGCCCAGGTCAAGCCACCGATGTCAGTGTTGGACACCCAGCGTTCGCCCCCTTCCAGTAGGAGCGTGTTGCCCGCGCCAGCGAGCCTGGCCAGCCGGTCCACCTCACCAAGCTCCAGGACCGCAACCTTCAACGGCATGGTCAGGCTGAGCCCGCGCCAGGATGCATCAAGCGCTCCGACGAAGGGCGCCAGCCCTCCCTCATCGACCTCGACCCGATCGAAGGTCCAGTTCAGGCCGAGATGGCTGTAGGCTGCGCGATGCAGCGCCGGGGAAAGCGAATGCGCGATCGGCTTGCCGAGCACGGCACAGCGCCTCATTTCGGCCGCAGTGCGGAGATCAACTTTCACATCTGCCCGGGTTGGACTGGCACCAGGCTTGAAACTCCTGCCGGATCTTCTCGAAGTCCGCTTGGTTCTCGGCGAACTTGGTCTCGCCGGTGTCGAGATTCACCGTCACGAAATAAAGCCACTTGCCCTTCTCAGGGTTCGACGCCGCTTCGAGCGCGGCCTTTCCCGGTGCCGCGATCGGCCCCGGCGGCAGTCCTTTGTAGCGGTAGGTGTTGTACTTCGACTTACTCTTGCGGGCCTTCTTCGTGGTCGTCGTGGTGTTGAGTTTCTCGGCGTAGGTCACGGTCGAGTCCATCTCGAGCTTCCTATCCTTTTTGAGGCGGTTGTAGATGACCCGCGCAACCTTTGCGCGGTACTCCTCTCTATTCACCTCGCGTTCGACGATGCTGGCCACGATCAGCACCTCGTACGGTGACATCTTTAGCTTCTTCGCATCGGCCTCAAATTCGATCTCCCGCGTCACGTCCTTGTACCGGTCGACCATTTGCCTCAGGGCCGAGGTCGCCGTCGAATCGGCGGTCAGCTCATAGGTATCGGGAAAGAGGAAGCCTTCCGGCCGGTTCTTGGCGTATTTGGGCAGTTTGAGGGCTTTAGGCTTGTCCAAGACGGCCTCGAACGCCGATTTCTTGATCTTGGTGCGCTTGGCTAGCAGATCGACCTGGGCACTAAGCCGGAGTCCTTCCGGGATGGTGAACTGCAGGCGGATCTTCGAAGTCCCGGGATTGATCAACAACCGAAGTGCGTCGATGGCCCGCATCTGAGCCTTCATGAGGTATCTGCCGGCCTGGACGCTGGTCGCCCGCTCCTCCGACCGCACGGCTCTGTCCCATGCTTTCCTCGATTTGACCACGTCGTGCTCTACCAGGATGGCGCCGATCTCGTCCAACGACGCGCCCTCAGGAACGTCGATGAGAATCTTCGAGTTACCGGGTCCGGGATAGTCGGGAATCTCGCCAAAGGTGGACAGGAAGGTGCTGGTCTTGTCCCACACGAAGAATCCGCCGAACATTAGCACCGCGGCAGCCACCAGAACTGCGAGACACCCTTTGATTGTGCGACTGGTCTCTGTCGATTGGCTCGGCTGGACTTCCGGGTCGAGCATCGATGACACGCTGGCTGATCTCCCTCAGGTCTGCAGACGCCTCTCCTGCCTTGAGTCGCCAGGCAGGTCCGGCCCGTCGGTGAGCGGGCCGCCAGGTGCTGATACTAACTCCCCTGGAGGTTCTCCCTGAGCATGTTCGAACGCCAGAGCCTGCTCAAGAATCGTGGTTGCAGCCGCCGCATCGATCAACTTCCGCTGCTCCTTGGCATGCTTCCCACCCTGAGAAAGCCGTTGCGCAGCGCTCACGGTCGTCAGCCGCTCATCCACCAGTCGCACTGGAATATCGATCGCACCGGCAAGTCTTCCCGCCCGCTCTCGAGCCGTCGCCGCCGCAGGACCCTCGCGTCCACTCAAGCTGCGCGGGAACCCAACGAGCACCTCGATCGGCTGGTACTCGCCAACCACTGATACAAGATCAGCGATCTCTTCTGCCCCGGCGAGAACAGTGCCAACCGGATAGGCCAGGATCCCATCTCGGTCACATGCCGCCACCCCGATCCGCACATCCCCCCAATCGAGCGCTAGCCGCACTCCCGGCCGGAAGCGCCCACTTGCGGCCATTAGGACTGCAGCGTGTGTCCGATGGCGTACTCCACGGCCTTGAGGGCATCTTCGGCGCGACTCCCGTCGGTGCCGCCACCTTGTGCGATGTCGTCCTTGCCGCCGCCGCGACCTCCGAGCGTCTCGCTGGCGACACGTACCAGCTCGCCGGCATTGAGGCCGCGATCCCGCGCTCCCTGAGTCGTGACAATGACCACGCTGGGCTTCTCGACGGGTCCGCCGACTAGGGCTACGACAGCCGGTGAGTTTTGTATGCGGTTGCGAATCTCTACAGCAAGGGTTCGTAGATCGTTGCCGGACACCCCGTCGGCGCGATGCGCGATGTAGCCAACACCCCACAGGTCGTGACTCTTGGCAACGATGCTGCCGACGTCGGCCAACACCGTTTGGCTCTTCAGGTCCGCGATCTGCTTCTCCGCTGCCTTCAGCTGGGCGAGGAGCTTGTTGACCCGATCGGGCAACTGTTCGGGCTGCACCTTGAGCGCATCGCTGAGTCCCATGACCAACGAGCGTTCCTTCGCGAGGTACCGGAACGCCTCGATTCCGACCAACGCTTCGACACGTCGTACGCCGGACCCCACGCTCGCCTCGCCAGTGATCGTGACCAGCCCGATCTGGGACGTGTGCTGGACATGGGTGCCACCGCACAGCTCCCGGGACCACGGCCCACCCATCTCGACAACCCGCACCGCCTGCTCGTCGTAGGTCTCGCCGAACAGCGCCAGTGCGCCGATCTCACGGGCCTTGCTGAGCGGCATGATGGTCGCGCTGACGTTCAGATCCTTGCGAATTGCCTGATTCGCCGCCTCCTCGACATCGGCACGGACCTGCTGGCTGAGCCCGGTCTGCCAGGCGAAGTCGAGCCGGAGATAACCCGGCTTGTTGTACGAGCCACTCTGCAGCGCGGTTGGGCCAAGCACCTGCCGCAACGCCGCATGCATCACATGGGTACCCGAGTGCGCCTGGCAGGCACCCAGCCGCCACTCACCATCGACCGCCGCTAGGACCTGGGCGCCGCTGAGCAGTTCACCCTGCTTGACCCGTACCCGATGCACGATCAGGCCTTTCACCGGGCGCTGCACATCGACGACCTCGAGCTCAACGCCATCGCCGATGATCCGACCGGCGTCGGAGTCCTGGCCGCCCGATTCCGCGTAGAACGGCGTCTGCTCCAAGACGACCTCGACTAGGTCACCCTCCTCGGCCGCCTCGGCGAGCAGCCCGTCCACCACGATGCCACGGACCTTCGACTCGGTGCTCAGCTCGGTATAGCCGGTAAAAGGGGTCGGCCCGAGTGCGCGCAACTCGCGGTAGATCTCCACCGCCTGAGCCCCCGCCTTCTTGGACTTAGCGTCGGCCTTGGCGCGGTCCTTCTGTTCCTGCATCAACCGCCGGAAGCCGACCTCATCGACGCTCAGCCCCTGTTCAGCGGCCATTTCCAACGTGAGATCAATCGGGAATCCGTACGTGTCGTGCAGCTGAAATGCCCGCTCGCCGCTGAGAACACTCTGATGCTGGTGCTTGGCGTCGGCCACAGCGAGATCGAATATCTGGGTACCGGTAGCCAGAGTGCGCCGGAAGGCATCCTCTTCGGCGTACGCGATCTGGGAGATGCGTGCCCAGTCAGCAGCGACTTCAGGGTAGGACTCTGCCATCAGGTCACGGCTGACGGGCAGCAGCTCAGGAAACACAGGCTCGGTCACACCGAGCAGTCGCATGGCGCGTACCACCCGCCGCAGCAGCCGGCGCAGCACGTAGCCGCGCGCTTCGTTGCCAGGGGTGACGCCATCGGTGATCAACATCAGGCCCGATCGAATGTGGTCCCCGACCACGCGCAGCCGTACATCATCGGAGTGCTGGTCGCCGTAGCGCTTGCCTGCGAGCCGAGCAGCGTGGTCGATCACCGGGTAGACCTGGTCGATCTCGTAAAGGTTGTCCACCCCCTGCAAGAGGTAGGCAACACGCTCCAGACCCATGCCGGTGTCGATGTTCTTGCGTGGCAGGGGGCGCACCACATCGAAGTCATCCTTCTTCCGAATGACGGAGAGCTCCTCCTGCATGAAAACCAGATTCCAGATCTCGAGGAAACGATCCTCATCAACTATCGGCCCGCCCTCCGGGCCATACTCGGGGCCGCGATCGACCCAGATCTCGCTGCATGGCCCACCGGGGCCCGGAATGCCCATATGCCAGTAGTTGTCGTGCAGGCCGCGTAGCTGAATGCGCTCCCGTGGCAGGCCCGCGATGCTTTCCCAGAGCGCCGCGGCCTCGTCGTCGGAGTACAACACCGTGACCCAGATCTTGTTTGGGTCAAACCCGTATCCGCCCCCGTCTTGCGAGCCCGTCACCAGATCCCAGGCATATCGAATCGCGTCGGCCTTGAAGTAGTCGCCGAAGGAGAAGTTGCCGTTCATCTGGAAGAAGGTGGCATGCCGGGTTGTCTTGCCGACCTCGTCGATGTCGAGGGTTCGGACACATTTCTGAACACTCGCCGCGCGGTCGAAAGGCGGGGTCTCGGCCCCGATGAAGTACTTCTTGAAGGGCACCATGCCGGCATTGACGAACAACAGGGTCGGATCGTTGTAAAGCAGCGGCGCTGACGGAACCACTTCGTGGCCACGCGCGGCGAAGAAATCCAGGAAGCGGCGCCGAATCTCGGCGGTTCTCATGATGTGTTCCTTGGGTGAATGAATCGAGGCTAGCGGTCTGGCTGGCTGTCGGGCAGGCCGAGCGTCTCGCGGAGCTCCGTTTCGCGCTCGGCCATCCCGGCTCGTACCCGGTCGACAAACCCGCGGGCCGACTCGCTGACGCCGCTCGCGGATTCGGCGACGCGATGACCGATGGCGTCCGGGCTTGCCTTCTTCAGGTACTGCCGGATCTTGATCGAAACGAAGACCGCCACACCCGCGCCGACAACGAACCAGAACAGGCGCCGGAACATCACGTGCTCCGCTTCGACTTACGGCGTTGGCCGTTGCCGCGAATCGCCTTCCGCACGCCGTAGCTGAACGCCGCCGTCTTGACGAGTGGCCCACCAAGGGTCGCGGAGAACAAGGTGCTCATCTGGGCCGCGTTCTCGGTGACCACGGTCGCATTGCGGCTCACTTTGGCGACGTCTTCGGTGACCACGCTGAGTCTGACCAGCTCATCGTTGGTCGCGCGTACCGTGCCGCGCAGCTCGGTGAGAATCGGCACCGACTCGTGACCGACATCACGCACCGCGAGCCGGAGCTCCTCCAGTACCCGCCCGAGCTTGAGCAGCGGCACGGCCGTTAATGCCACCAAGGCAACAAATGCAACGGCGGCGATCAGGCCTGCGATCTCCCCAACCGACATCGGATTTCCTTCTCGTTAGTGGACAGTGCGGAGCTGTCACGCTGCGTGACGATGCGACCTTACCCTGCCCGTACCCAGGCGCCGTCGGGATTCCCACACCGTCTAGTCATCGGAGCGCCCCAGGAGCTCCTCGATGCGTGCCAGCCTGGTCACCATTGCCGCCTCGGCACCGTACTCAGTCGGAATGTAGTAGCGCGCACCGACCAGCTCATCGGGGAGATACTGCTGGGCCGCGATGCCATGTGGCTCGTCGTGAGCGTACGCGTAGTCCTCGCCATGCCCGAGTCGTTTAGCACCTGGGTAGTGAGCATCACGCAAGTGGCGCGGCACCAGGCCGATCCTGCCCGCGCTCACGTCGGCAAGTGCAGCGTCGACTGCCTTGATCACCGCATTCGACTTCGGCGCCAGGGCAAGCGCGATAACGGCCTGGGCCAGGTTGATGCGCCCCTCGGGCATGCCGATGAACTCGACCGCATGCGCAGCAGCCACAGCCGTCTGGAGTGCTGTGGGATCGGCCAGACCTATGTCCTCCGAGGCCAAGATCACCAGTCGCCGGGCGATAAAACGCGGGTCTTCGCCGGCGGCGATCATCCGCGCCAGGTAGTGCATCGCCGCCTGCACATCAGAGCCTCGAATGGACTTGATGAACGCACTGATCACGTCATAGTGCTGATCACCGGCCCGGTCATAGCGGACCGCCGCCCTGTCGACCGCACGCTCCACCAAGTCGGTCGTGATCATGGTTTGGCCAACGGCGGATGCGCCGGCAGCCGACTCCTCCAGGAAGGTCAGGGCGCGGCGCGCGTCGGCTCCGGCCAGACGCACGATCATGGCGCGAGCTTCTGGATCGAGCTGGTATTCGCCGGCCAGTCCGCGCTCCTCGCTGAGCCCGCGATCCAGCAGGGTCGAAATGTCTTCGTCGCTGAGCGGCTTGAGAGTCAGCAGGAGCGACCGCGACAACAGCGGCGAGATCACCGAGAAGCTCGGGTTCTCGGTAGTCGCAGCGATCAAGGTGACCAGCCGGTTCTCCACCGCCGGCAGCAGGACGTCCTGCTGAGTCTTGGAGAAGCGATGCACCTCGTCAATGAACAGTACGGTTTGCCGGGCCGTACGCAGATCCCGCCGGGCTTGATCGAGCACCGCTCTGACTTCCTTCACGCCGGCGGTAACGGCGGAGAGCTCCACGAACCGGGAATCGCTTTGGCGAGAGACCACCGCTGCGATCGTGGTTTTGCCGGTGCCCGGCGGCCCCCAAAGGAAGACCGACATCGGCTCGCCTGCGGCAAGCCGGCGCAGTGGAGATCCGGGCCCCATCAGGTGATCTTGCCCGAGGATCTCCTCCAGGGTCCGTGGTCGCATACGAACAGCGAGCGGCAAACCCGGGCGCTCAGCTTCGGACAAGCTGCCACTGGGGGTGGCCACCTGGCCACCGATTGTGCCGCCGAAGAGATCCTCGCTCATTGCCAGAGATCCTACGGACACCGTCCCAACAGAGCTGCGCCGCGTGGAGCATGATCCGCTGGGCAGAGCCCTCGATCCGCCTGCCAGGAACGCACGTACACGTTCGCTTAACTCACTCTGCATTCGTTGCAACGTATGTATCGCGACTGGAACGAACGTGTACGTAGGTTCCTGCGGGCGGGTAGGGGCGGCCAGTGTCTCGCATTTCCTAGGTCGTAACCGGATGGTTGGAGTGGAAGAGGTTCTCGGGGTCGTAGCGCTGCTTGACCTCACGTAGTCGCTCCAGGACGTCCGGCGCAAATATTTTGGTGATGTCGAAGCTCTCCTCGACGAAGTTGAGGTATCGGCCGGCGTCGTACGGCTCGAGGGCAGCCTTAAAGGCGCCGAGCCAGGCGCGATTTGGTGCCATGGCCTCCGGCATTGGAACGAAGCCGACCGCAAAGGCGATGAAGGAGCCCGGCAAAGTGGCGAGGGCTCCGGCGTCTTGTGGTGCCCGCGACAAAGCCCCGCCGCCATGACGTAGTTCGACCGAGACCAGTTGCGAGCCTGAGCCCGGGCCAACGGCCTCGACCAACGAGTCGATGGCTGAGGCCGGTAGTTCGCGGGTCAGCAGCGACTCGCTGGTAAAGGGCACTGGCGCAGGCGGGTCCATGTGCAGCTCGGCGATTCCCCCGGGCGGCTGGATCTGGAGCGTGTCCATGCCGATGCTGCCCAGCTCGCGCAGCGGCGCCGCCAGGTCCCCGCCGCCTGCCGGGTTGCCACAATAGATCACCTCGAGCACGGCGAACGATTTGCCGCGGAAGGGGTCTGGCACCTGGGGAACCGGCGGAAAGTTCATGAGCCGACCGGACGAGGTCATCTCCTCTGGCATCCCCGTGGCCCACTCGCGCCACCCCCGCAGAACTTCACCCGCTTGCTCTCCAGGGAACATTAGGGCACCAGCGAAGATCTCGGGCAAAGGCAGGAGATCGAACTCGATTGCCGTGACGACACCAAAGCTTCCGCCGCCTCCGCGCAGCGCCCAGAACAGGTCAGGCTCGCTTTCCGCATCGACGCGGATCTGTTGGCCACCCGCGATGACCAGCTCGATGGCAGTCACCCGGTTACAGGCGAGGCCGTGCTTGCGATGGTAGAAACTGACCCCGCCGCCAAGTGTGGAGCCAGCGATGCCAACGTTCGGGCTTGATCCGTGCAAGGCAGCGAGACCCAATTCGGACGCCCTGGGAACGACGTCGCCCCAGAGCGTGCCGGCGCCAACTCGAGCACTGCGCGCCTCGGCATCGATCTGTACGCCTCCGAGGCCGGCCGTGCGCATGAGCACGGTGTTGGCGAGCGAGCCAAGCGGCGCCGCATTGTGCCCAGTGCGCTGCGCGGCGACGCGCTTCCCGTCGGCGGCTGCGGCGCGGACAACCTCGCTGACCTCGTCGGCGCTCCGCGGCAGCGCAATGCCGGCTGGCTGCTGGTCGACCAGGATGTTGAAGGCGCCACGCTCCAGGTCCCAGTTGGCATCCTGCGCGGTGAGAAGCAACGCGGCCATACGCACTCTCCTTCAATCGAATGCCGAAGATGTGGCCCCGAAATTTACTCGTCGGCGTTGAAATTTACGATCCGAAAAGTGTTTCGGGAATCTGGACCGACTTAAAGGTCCGGTTGAACGTCGATTCCGGCCTCCTTGCGCTGCTCCGGAGTGATCGGCGCCGGGGCGCCCGTCAACGGGTCCACACCACCGCCGGACTTTGGAAAAGCGATCACGTCGCGGATCGAGTCGGTTGCCGAGAGCAGCGCGCAGATCCGGTCCCAACCGAACGCGATCCCCCCATGCGGCGGCGGGCCGTAGTTGAACGCATCCAGCAGGAAGCCAAACCTTTCCTGCGCCTCTTCTTTCGGCAGCCCCATCACCGCGAAGACGCGCTCTTGGATGTCTCGGCGATGGATACGGATAGAGCCGCCGCCGATCTCATTGCCGTTGCAGATGATGTCGTAGGCGCAGGCGAGCGCTGAGCCGGGATCGGTGTCGAAGTTCTCCAGGTCCTGGGGCGCTGTAAAGGCATGGTGGACCGCTGTCCAGGCACCAGCACCGACCGTCACATCACCGGCGGCCGTGGCGACACTCGACGGCTCGAACAGCGGCGCATCGACCACCCAACAGAAAGCCCAGGCATTCTCGTCGATTAGCCCGACCCTTCGGCCAATCTCCATCCGGACAGCACCCAGCAGCGACTGCGCCAGGGCGCGTGGACCGGCCGCAAAGAAGATGCAGTCCCCCGGCGCGGCGCCGACTTCGGCTGCGAGGCCGGAGCGCTCCGAATCCGAGAGGTTCTTGGCTACCGGTCCGCCCAGCTCGCCACCCTCGCCGACCAACACGTACGCCAGCCCGCGGTGGCCGCGCTGCCTGGCGAACTCCTGCCAAGCATCCAGCTGCCTACGCGGCTGGCGGGCACCACCCGGCATCACCACGGCACCGACATAATCTGCTTGGAACACACGAAACGGCGTTTGAGCGAAAAAGTCCGTCAACTCGACCAGTTCAAGTCCCAACCGGAGGTCCGGTTTGTCGGTGCCGAAGCGGTTCATCGCCTCCGCGTACGTGAGACGGGGCACGGGAGTCGTGACCTCCACGCCGATCAGCCGCCAGATGACGGTAAGCAGCGCCTCGGTGAGCTCAATCACGTCGTCCTGGTCGACAAAGCTCATCTCGATGTCGAGCTGAGTGAATTCTGGCTGCCGATCCGCCCGGAAGTCCTCGTCGCGATAACACCGGGCGATCTGGTAGTAGCGCTCCATCCCAGCCACCATGAGCAGCTGCTTGAACAGTTGCGGGCTCTGCGGTAACGCGTACCAGCAGCCGGGCCTGAGCCGCGCCGGAACCAGAAAGTCGCGCGCGCCCTCGGGGGTGGAACGGGTCATGGTCGGTGTCTCGATCTCCACGAAGCCGCGTTCGGCGAGCAAGGTACGAGCCACCCGATTGACCTCGCTGCGCAGCCGAAGCGCGGCGGCGGGGGCTGGGCGCCGCAGGTCGAGGTAGCGATATTTGAGCCTGACCTCCTCGCCCACATTGACGCGCTCGTCTATCTGGAAGGGCAACGGCGCGGAAGGGCTCAGGACCTCGAGCTTGGACGTGACGACCTCCACCTCCCCCGTGGGAAGCTCCGGATTGGCATTGCCTTCCGGTCGCAGCTCCACCTCACCGGCGACCAAGATGCAGTACTCGTTGCGAAGGTCGTGTGCGCCCGACTCGGCCAAGGTCTCGTCCCGCACTACCACCTGAACCAGGCCTGAGGCATCCCGCAGATCAAGAAAGGCAACCCCGCCGTGATCGCGACGGCGAGCCACCCAGCCAGTCAGAGTCACGGTTGTTCCGGCATGCTCGGCGCGAAGGGTTCCGGCGCCGTGGCTGCGCATCACGTGCGAATCGTCCTTTCCGTCGAGTTGAGCGACATTCGATCCTAAGGGCCGAGCACCTCCGTCCCGTACGGCTTTTCGGGGCCGGGCTCCTGAGGCGGCACTACTTGTCGGTACCGAGTGGCAGAGTCGTATCCGTGCTCAAGCGCCTTCGGAAGAGGCAGGAGTGGCAGTTCTTTGCCGTACTGCCCAAAGCCGACTCTGCGCTAGCAACGGTTTGGTGGGCGCTCCTGATCCTGAACGGCGTGATGCCCGCAGTCTTTGCGATCGCGATCGGTGCCACGGTCAGCGCGGTCCAGCAGGGTCGCCCAGTCGCAGTTCCCCTAACCCTGACGGGTCTGGTTTTCGTACTCATGCTGATCGTGAATCCGATCCAGACCGCGGTGAGTATGAACCTGGGCAACAAGGTATCGACGTGGCTTAACGAGGAGCTGATTCGCGCCTGCGTGCAGCCAGCCGGCATCGGGCATTTGGAGGACCCTGACCTTGCTGAGGATCTGACGACGGCACGCGAGTTCGACCGGGGCATGACGGGTCCGCCGATGTACCTCAATGTCGACTTCATTGCCACCAGCCTCGTCAGCGCCCTGAGTGGCATCGCCTCGGCCGTGGTCCTTGTCGGATTCACCTGGTGGGCACCGTTGCTTTTGGTGGCCGCATGGGGATCGACCCATTGGCTGCTGCGCGAGAGCGGCGTGTGGAAAGACCGGAACACACCCGAAGTGCGATCGGCCCAGCGGCACGCCGACTATGCTTACCGGCTCGCTGTCGACCCGCAGCCGGCAAAGGAGCTGCGGCTCTTCGGTCTCGCCGGTTGGGCCGTCGAGCGCTTCATCACACGCCGTAAGCGGCTGTACGAGCTGCAGTACCGCGCTACCCGGTTGCGAGAGAAGTCGGTGATCTGGTGCATGATCATCGTGATCGCAGCCAACGCGGCGGTGTTCGGTGCGCTTGGCGTCGAAGCCGTCGCGGGAAACCTCTCGCTCGATCAGCTCATCGTGTACGCCCAAGTAGCGCTCGGCGTCAGCCTCATCGCGTTCGGCGGCCTCAACTGGGCGTTGGATGGGGCCGCGGCTCCGGTCGCGGCGGTCGCTCGGCTGGGACCCGCGATGGCGCCGCTGGGGCGCCTTGCTGCCGGCCACAGGCCGGCGACCGGAATGCCCAGCCAGGACATCACCTTCCGCGATGTGTCATTCGCCTACCCCGGCAGTGGGCGCGCCGTCCTCTCCGGACTCGACCTCACTGTGCCTGCCGGCACCTCACTCGCGATCGTCGGCCAAAACGGCGCCGGCAAGACCACGCTTGCCAAGTTGCTCTGTCGTCTCTATGACCCGAACAACGGGGCGATCAATGTCGACGGCGTCGATCTGCGCAACCTTGAGCCTGGCGGCTGGCGCCGGCGCATTGCCGCGGTCTTTCAGGACTTTGTCCGCTTCGAGCTGCCGCTACGCGAGAACGTCGACCCCACACGGGAGGCCAGCGATGATGAGATTCGGGCCGCACTCGTCGACGCCGGTGCCGAGAACCTAGCCGAGCTCGACACACCATTGGCCAAGGGATACAGCAACGGCATCGACCTTTCGGGTGGTCAATGGCAGCGTGTCGCCCTCGCGCGGGCGTTATGCGCCGTACGACGCGGGGCGGGGCTAGTGCTGCTCGACGAACCGACAGCACAACTCGACGTCCGCGGCGAAGCAGAGGTGTTCGACAAGGTGCTGCAGGCCACTCGGGAGGCCACCACAATCTTGATCTCGCACCGCTTCTCCACCGTGCGGCACGCAGATCGTATCTGCGTACTCGAGCACGGCCGGGTTGTCGAGCTGGGCAGCCATGACGACCTGATGGCACTGGGCGGTCGCTACAAGACGATGTTCGAACTCCAGGCAAAGAGGTTCGAAGCCACGATGGATGAGGAAGGCGTCGTGTTCGATGTCCTCTAAGACCACGGCTGATCGGATCTCACGCAGGTCATCAGGGGCCGCTCGCGACGAGCTGCCGCCCGCACTTTCAGCGATGTGGCGGTTGTGCAAGCTCGGATACACACATGAGCCGCGGCTGGTTGTCGTGGTGGTCATGCTCACCTTGCTGCAGGCAGTGCCAGACGCATTGTTCGCTCTGTGGCTGATGCTGATGGCCGATGCTGTCGTGGCAGGAAATGCGGCAGTGCTGTTCGCGACGCTGGCGGCGCTCGCAGCGTCGGCCACCCTGACCTGGCTCCTCCGGGTCGTCACGACCCGAATGACCCGACGGTTCCGCGACCGCGTCACGATCGCGCTCGAGACCCACGTCGCCACACTCCAGGCCTCGGTTCAGGGACTTCAGCTGCAAGAGCGGCAGGACTATCTCGACAGGCTCGCCGTACTTCGCAACCAGGTCTTCGTGCTGGATCACATGTACATGTCGCTGCTGGAGACGATCGGCTGGATCGTACGCGTGGTCATCACGATCATCCTGCTAACCAGCATCGATCCGCTGCTGGTGCTGCTGGCGGTTTTCGCGGTGCCGACTGTGCTGAGCTCGGCATGGCGGCCAGGTGTGGAGCGGCAGGTCGAGGAACGGTTCGCCCAGCACAACCGGCTTGCTGAGCACATGTTCACCACGGCAACCAGTGCGACTACAGCAAAAGAAGTGCGGGTCGCCGGCATTGGCGACGACCTCGCCGAGCGACGCCGACTGGAATGGAAACGCTGGTTCCGGCGGGTGGCGCGAGCTCGCTGGGGAACGGCCATCTCCCACTCGGTGGCGTGGGCGATCTTCGGGTTGGGCTACATCGGCGCCGTCGTCTTCGTTGTCGTCGGGCTCGAAGCCACAGTCGGCTCGGTGTTGCTGATCTTGGCGGCGGGCGCTCGGCTGGCAGGCTACGTCGGCGGCACGATCGGCGAGATCGGCTTCCTGCGCGGCATCTGGCTCGACGGATCGAAGCGGCTTGTCTGGCTGGAGAACTACGCCGCGGCCTTGAGTGCCGACACTGACGTGGCAGTACCAGAGCGACTCGTCGATGGCATCCGACTCGAGCATGTGTCGTTCTCATATCCCGGCACTGACCGCCTCGCGCTGCACGACATTAACCTGCACCTGCCAGCCGGCGCAGTGGTCGCGGTCGTCGGGGAAAACGGCGCTGGAAAGTCGACGCTGGTGAAGTTGCTTGCCAAGATGTACGAACCGACCTCCGGAGACATACTGATCGACGGGCGACCGCTGCGTCGGATGTCTGCGACAGAGTGGCGCGACAGGCTGGCAGGCGCTTTCCAGGACTTCTTCCGGTTCGAGTTCAGCGCCCAGCACAGCGTCGGCCTCGGAGATCTGCCGAGGCTGGACAGTGAGTCAGCAGTGACGGACGCAGTCAGTAAGGCAGGAGCCGACGACGTCGTCGCGCGTTTGCCGCAAGGCCTGCACAGCCAGCTGGGCTCCACGTGGCCGGGTGGTCAAGAACTTAGCTTCGGCCAATGGCAGAAACTCGCGCTATCCCGCGGCTACATGCGCGCTGCACCACTGTTGATGGTGCTCGACGAACCGACAGCGGCGCTGGACGCGGAGACCGAACACGAGCTGTTCGAACGTTATGCAGACGCGGCGCGTGTCGACGAGTCGCGCGGGAGCGATGTCGGCAGCATCACGATCTTGGTCTCGCACCGGTTCAGTACGGTACGGATGGCCGACCTCATCGTCGTGCTCGACGGCGCGCGGCTCGCCGAGGTCGGCAGCCACGACGAGCTGATGAAGCGTGGCGGTCCGTACGCTGAGCTCTACCGGATCCAAGCCGCCGCGTACCGGTAGCACCGCAGGACGAGCGATCTTGTATTCGGTCTGATCGCAACCGAGACTTGCCAGGTGAGGAGGCTCACGCTGCGCCTGGTAGCCATCATGGCCTCCTTGCTGCTTGGTTCCTGCCTCGCACTCGTCGACGCCAACGAGGCTTTTGCCTGTAGCTGCGCGGGCATTTCGACAAATCGTGCGCTGCGCGAGGCGGATGCGGTCTTCCGTGGCACGGTGATCAGCAAGGAGGTAGTCGGCCGCGGTGATGCGGCGCGAACCGACATTCGCTTCGCCGTGGCGTGGGTTTACAAGGGCACCGTCTACCGCGAGCAGGTCGTCGCATCAACCCATGATTCGGACGCATGCGGTCTCGACCCGGAGGTCGGGAGCACCTGGATCATCTTCGCCATCCATGGCATCCAGGGCGAGGGTGACCGGGCCGTGAGTCGGCTCACCACCACGCTGTGCAGTGGCAACCTGCCGACCGGCGTCACACCTCCCGTGCTCCGTAATCCCAGGCAACCTCTGGAGGGCGCATCCGATCGAGAGGAGAGAGCAACCAACACCGATCTGATCGTGACGCGCGGACTCGCGTACGCGGGTATCGGCGTGCTCTGCGTCGGCGCCCTCGCGTTGCTAGGTCTTGGCATACTCTGGCGCCCCGGCCGCTCCCGGTAGCCGCTTGGGCCGGTGCGGGTCAGGGGCGAAAGGCTGATCCGGTGTGCTGCAGCGGCTCGGTGATCGGGAACCCTCCGCGGCGGACCGCCGTCACCATTGACGCATGATCAGCCTCGTTCTGATCAGCGTAGGCCCGGGCGAACTTGGCTAACGCTTGGTCCAGCTTGTCCGAACCCCCCGCATAGCCGGCGATCATCGATGCCCCACTCGTTCGAGCGTGGCCTTTGGCCAGCAGGTGGCCGAGGATGCCTGCATAGTCGGTCAGCGCGGCCGCATCAATCGCGTCCAGTGGGATGGTGCCCTTCATGTTGCGGAACTGCCGCACGTAGTACTGCAGCTCCCCGATTGTGGTCCAGCCGAGTAGCGGATCACTCACTGTCTGCAGCGCCTGCTGATACTCCACGACCCGCTGCCCCTGATGTGCATGCCATGCGGAATCGCCATGCACATACCGCGCCAATACTGAGCGACGAGCCTGCTTGAGCTGCAAGAAGATGACGTCATCGGGACTGCTCCCTTCGAGCAGCGCCACGTATGCACGCAAGCCCACGCTGCCCACGCCAACGACCTTGTGCGCGACGTCGATCAGTGTGTAGCCGCCGACAACACGCCGCCAATGCGGGGCCAGGGTCAGCAGGTAATCGTCCAGCGACTCTGCGATCGCTTCGTAGTCCTGAGCGTTCAACCGAGTGATCAACGGTGGATCTTCGACGATGTGCCTCTGCCCGTCTCGCTGGACGGTGTATCGAGGCAGCGCACGATCGCTGGTGCGCATTCGGGCGCGCTTGGCCGAACGCTCAATCTCATCCCGCAGCGACTTCTCGGTGGCCGTCTCGTGAAGCCGCTCGACATCAAGGCGATTGAAGCTCCGCATCAGCAACGGCTGCTCGGCCAGGAACCGGACTTCTTCACGGTACGCCGCGACACATGCCAGCACCGAGGAGTGGCACTGGTCCTCCGATGCCCCGTTCTCCCGGCCCGCCACCCAGATGCTGGCGACCAACCTCCGCAGATCCCACTCCCAGCCCCCGGGATGGGCCTCGTCGAAGTCGTTGAGATCGATCACCAGCTCGCCCTCGGGTGAGGCGTAGAAGCCGAAGTTGCCCAGGTGAGCATCCCCGCAGATCACCGGGTTGATCCCTGTCGCCGGTAGCCGTGCGACATCATCGGCCATCACAACCGCTGTGCC
>JBKPAB010000202.1:0-7840 GCA_046726195.1 Actinomycetota bacterium | reverse complement strand
GGCGGAGCCGACGGTGGCGCAGACGGCGGAGCCGATGGAGGCGCAGACGGCGGCGCCGACAGCGGCGCTGGCCGATGAAGGATAAGCAGAACCGATCCGGGTGACGAACAAGGACCCAACCGGGGGCCAAGTGCCCGCTGGACCTGCCGCGTACTCTGCTCTCGCTCGACTCATCGCCGTCGGTCGCGACCAGTTCGCGAGCTGGTATTGGGGGCGGGAACCGCTGCTGTCGCCAGCCGCGGATCTACGTGGCGGCGGGTTTACCGAGCTGCTGGATGCGAAAGCGATCGACGAACTTGTCTCCGAGCGCGGTCTGCGTACGCCGTTCCTGCGGGTGGCCAAAGACGGCACAACCCTCGCCGACAAGGCCTTCACGGCGCCCGGCGGGGTCGGCGCGGGAGTTGCCGACCAGGTCAGCGATGACCGGCTTGTCCGGCTCTTTGCCGATGGGTCCACGCTGGTGTTGCAGGGTTTGCATCGCGGTTGGCCGCCAGTACTGGAGTTCTGCCAGCAGCTGGCCGCCGAACTCGGGCATCCCGTCCAGGCCAACGCGTACGTCACGCCTCCGCAAAGCCAGGGGTTCAGTGCTCACTACGACGTACACGATGTCTTCGTCTTGCAGGTCGAAGGTGAGAAGCGGTGGCGCATTCATCGGCCTGTTCTGGACTCGCCGTTGCGCGATCAGCCCTGGAATGATCGAAAAGCTGATGTCGAGCAGAGGGCTCAGGAACCTGCCTTGATGGAGGCTGTGCTGAGGCCCGGCGACTGCCTGTACCTGCCGCGCGGATACCTGCACTCGGCGACGGCGCTCGGCGGCGTGAGCATCCATCTCACTCTTGGGGTGCACGTCTGGACGCGTTTCGCGCTCGCGGAACAGCTCATCCACCAGGCGTTGCAAAGCCTCGCTGATCGGCCGCCACTGCGGGCATCACTTCCGCTGGGCGTGGACGTGGCCAACGCAGGTGAAATCCGCACGGACGTCGAGCTGGTCACCGAAAACTTGGCAGATGCCCTCGCGCAGGCTGATCTTGATCAGGTGACCGAGTCCCTGCTGCGTAGTGCCCGGCGCAATCAGCGTGCCGCGCCGATCGGCCCACTCAAGCAGTTACGCGATGCTGATGCGATCACTGTCGATACTCGGATCGTGCTCCGGCGCTATCTGATCGCCTCCATTGATCACACTCGATCTGGCATCCTCGTACGCAGCCGCGCCGGCGACCTGGCGATAACCGAGAACGATGTAGCGCCGGTGAAAGCACTGCTCACGACGGGCGCAGCCACGGCCGGTGACCTGGGCCTGGAGCTCGCACGCCGCCTGTTGCTCGCTGGCATGGCCATTGCGGTGTGACTCCCCCAGACTCGGCGTTCCGCTGCGCGGACGCGGCTCGCGCGCGTAGAGATCCCCTGGCGGGTAGCGCCCCTCAGACCCGGCGCTGGTTGCTCCTAGAGCATCCGGGTCCATGGCGGATCGATGCAATTGAAGGAGCTGGGATCGACCCTGCCGTCCTCTCGATGTTGCTGGGCAAAGCGGGCTCGTCTACCCGAATCTTGCTGGTGCGCCGGCCGGGTCGCATCGACAAACGCGGATCCCGCCGATGGCTTCTGGCCGGGCTCGATTCCGGAATCGTGACAGGTCCGTGGCGGGATGACAGTGATCTGGTCGGTGCTGCGGATGCCCTGACCGGCGCCTCGCCCACCGCAATCGGACGGGAGACGCCTGTGATCTTGGTGTGCACACACGGCGTACATGACGTCTGTTGCGCACTCCGCGGCCGCCCGGTCGCCTCGGCGTTGGCGGCACGATGGCCGGAGCTGGTTTGGGAATGCAGTCACATCGGCGGCGACCGGTTTGCACCAAACGTGGTGTTACTGCCCGATGGTTACTACTACGGCAATCTCGACCCCGACAGCGCGGTGGCGACGGTCGAAGCGCACCTGGCAGGCACCGTGCCGACCGACCAGCTTCGTGGGATGGCGCGGTATCTGCCGCCAGTACAGGCAGCGGCTATAGCCGCGTACCAGCGTTATGCCCCGCTCGGACCCTTTGACGTGACCGTACGCGGGACCAGGCACATCGGTCCGCATCATGGACACGGATCCGAGACGATCGTCGAGCTTGTGATCGAACCTCAGCAGCGACAAGTCCGGGTACGCGTACTGTCCGTCCGGCGCCCCGAAGCCCAACTGACCTGTCGAGCAGCCCGGGAGACGCCGGCTACCGAGTACCGGATTATCGAGTTCACACCTAGCTGACCACTCCCCTGCTCTCCTCACTTCCTCCTTCCACCTCCTCCATCACCGGCAAGTGGTCAGGAACAACAACAATCCGGCCGGATATCGTGTCGTTTCCGACCACTTTCCCCCGATGGCTGAGTCTGAGGAGGACTGTTGCCCGTCCTGCACGTTTCCGTGACTTCGCCCCTCCCGCCTCGGGAAGCCCTCCAGCGGCTCACCGATTTCAGCCCTGCGAGGGCCAAGAACTGGCCAGGCGTCAACGACAACACATTGATCGTGCACGGCATGGGCGACAGCTGGGCTGAGGTCACCGAAGGCACCAAGATCGCCTGGGAGCGAACACGTTACACCTGGGATGCCACCGCGGGCACGGTGTCGGCAGTCACACTTAACTCAAACATCTGGGGGCCTGGCAGCGGCTGGAACTACACGATCATGCCCGAAGGTACCGGGAGTCGCGTCGAGGTGACGGCAGTTCGGAAAGGCTACGGAATCAGAGGAAAGCTGGTCGGTGCCGTGTTGTCCCTGATCGGGAAGCGACGGCTCACCTCGAGCACGACAGCAGCGCTCGCAGCCCGTTAGTTCCTTTGCATGCTACAGTATGTGCATGCCAACTCTGCAGCGCCGGGTTCAGGTTCTATTCGATCCCGTTCAATACGCCGCGCTGGAGGAGGAGGCGGCAGCCAACAAGCAAAGCGTCGCGTCCGTAATTCGCGAAGCTGTGGCTGATCGACTCAATCGACGCAAGCGCTCTAAGCGCGAGGCATTTGAACGCCTGGCGACTCGCTCCGCAGCTGCTGGTGTGCCGGCGCCAGCCGACTGGGAGAAGGAGAAGGACGAGTTCGAACGAAGCTCCTTGGCTAACATTCCGTGACCGGTGGCGCAGTAGTCCTTGACAGCGCGGTACCGCTCTACGCGTTCGGCGGACCCAGCAGCTACAAGGCAAGCTGCGAGGAAGTCATGAGACGCGTCGCCGCTGACCTGCTGGAGGCGTATGCAAGCGTTGAAATGGTCCAGGAGTTTGTGCACCATCGACTGCGGCGACATAAGGACCACATCATGGCTGCCGCGGACGGCCACGACCTCGCCGCAATGATCAAGTTGCTCGATTTTGACGCCACAGTGCTCGAGTTGTCGCTCGATCTGATCGGGCGAGGCCCCAACGTCCGCGGTCGCGACGCAGTTCATGCGGCGACTGCCCTGCTGTACGGCATCGAGACGATCATCTCGCCTGACCCAGTATTCGATGACATCCCCGGACTTGTGCGAGTCGATCCTCGCACAGTGGCGACTTCCTGACTCCGGACCGTGTCTCGCTCCCCGGCAGTAGCCACTACCTCGCCCAGTCGTAGACGTCTAGCTCGTACGGCTGAGCGTCAGGCTCCCGTATCGGGCGCAGTTTGGGCAGCCCACAGGTCCGGCCCGAAGACCCCATAGCGGATCCGGGCCGGCGGCACACCACACTCGAGCAGCGTCGACCTAACGAGCCGCATGAACGGCAATGGCCCGCAGGTGAAGACCTGGATGTCATCAGGGAGCGGAACGTCGCTCAGATCCATGTAGCCCTGGCGGGAGCGAGCGTCGCCTTCGTCGACGGATTCGTACCAGGTATAGGAGGTGAAGTCGTCGATCTCTCGACCGAGATGCAGGACGGTCTCGCGCAGAGCGTGATCTTGGGCTCGCCGGTCTGCATGGGCAACGATGACCTTCCGCTGAGGCTGGGTACGAGCGACCTGTTCGACGATGGGCAGGACTGTCGTGATACCCGTGCCGGCACTAGCCAGCAACAATGGCGACTCGGTGGGGGTGAGTACAAAGTCGCCAGCTGGAGCGCTCACGTCCAGCATGTCCCCTATCTTCACGTGATCATGGAGATAGCCGGAAACGCGGCCATCGGGCGCCCCGTTAACGCCACGGACACGGCGTACGGTGATCTGCATTCGCGTCCGTACCGCAGTTGAGGACACCGTGTACTGGCGTGGTTGCCGCTCACCATCGGGCAGGTCGACGAACACCGAGACGTACTGGCCGGGTGCGATCGCGGGCAGCGGACCGCCGTCAGCCGGTTCGAGCACGAGGGAGATAACATCCGCGGTTTCCTCAATACGGCGGACGACGCGGTACGGCCGCGTCGGCTGGGCCGGATCCACACTGGCCTGTTGGTACATCCGCGCCTCCTCCGCCACGAGCTGAAGCGCGAACAGCCAATAGACCTCACTCCAGGCGGCGGCAATCTCGGGAGTCACTGCATCGCCCAGAACTTCACCGACCGAGGCGAGCAGATGCTCACCGACGATCGTGTACTGCTCCGGGCGAATTCCCAGGGAGACATGTTTGTATGCGATGCGGCGCAGGACGTGATCAAATGACGGCGCATCGGGATCTATCAGTTGCACCGCGTACGCCACGACCGAGCCCGCCAAGGCCTTGCTCTGCTCGCCCGTGGCCTGATTGCCCTGGTTGAAGACGCGCAGCAGCTCGGGGTGGGCACCAAACATGCGGGGATAGAAGTGAGCCGTGATCTCGTCCGCATGGGCAGCGACCACAGGCGCGGTTGCCTGGACCACGCTGAGCGAAGCAGGCGACAACAGAGATGGGCTCGGAGCATCGGTGAGACTGGACACGGTTGCATCCCTTCGCTGTTAGTACGTCATCGGGCATGCCAAGGTCGTGTTATTGAGGGCATGACGAAGGCTCCCCGTACTCAGCACGTTAGGGATCAAGTACCACGGTGCGATAGGGCCTTTTGGCCAGTGGCAGGCCGGGCCTTAGCCACATCGTGTACATGATCAGGAAGGCTCATGATGGCGAAGTTGATCTACGCAGCGATCAGTTCGCTCGACGGGTACGTGGCGGACGCGGATGGCAACTTTGCTGGAGCGCGCCTGATGAGGAGGTGCACAGGTTCGTCAACGACCTGGAGCGCGCCATTGGAATCTATCTCTACGGGCGTCGGATGTATGAGGCGATGCGCTAGTGGGAGACCGCGTCTACCGGGAATGGCGAGCCACCCGCGGGACACGAGTTCGCGAAGATCTGGCGGGCGTCACCTGTTCCTCTGCCCCGTCGTGGTGGGCGGCGGCTTGCAGACGCTACCCGACAAGGTCCGGCTGCGGCTCGAGTTACTGAACGAGCGCCGTTTCGGCAATGGCGTGGTGCATCTGCATTACCGCATTGCGGGATGACTTAGTCACCCGAGGAGCACCGTCCGACGTTCCGGACTGCGCAGCGTACGACCAATTACCACGGCGACCATGATCACGATCGCCAGCACCGAGGCATTGCGCACCGAATTGGAGTTGGTGGCCACCGCGATGGCGAACAGCGCCCAGCAGGCAGTTAGCAGGAAGCCAAGGACGGCAACCAGCCGGCCCACGACGAAGAGCGACATGATCAAGGCGCTCACCACCAGCAGCGTGCCGATCGCATTCGCCCACCGTGCAGCAGCCGGCATCCCCCACGAGCGGAATGCGGTGGCAAAGCCCGCGGCCGCCACCAATGTCGCCCACCCGAGGTAGATCATCACCGGCAGCCTGAGGAAGATTTGTTCGGCCAAGCTGGGCGCAGGCCCAACCAGCAGGAAGGCCCGAGCAGCCACAATGAGATATCCGACCAAGATGACGATCAAGATCTGGGCAAGCCAGATGGTTCGCGTTCCGAAGATCAACACTGAGAGTGTGCTGGCCGTAAACGCGCCAAATAACCACCAACCCGTCAGCCGATGCACCCTGCGCTCCTGCTGGCTCGGCAGGAGCTGATAGACGGCAAGCGCCAGGCAGGCTATCCAGATCAATCCCCACACATAGAAGGAATAGCCAGCTGGAGTGACCGGACTCGAGTTGGCCTCAGAGACCGCCCGAGTCGTGGAGCTCGGTCCGAGCGCCCACATAGTGGAAGGGACTGCGACGGTCTGAAGCACCGCCGTTACGGCGACGAGCGCGACACGTACGCGATCACTGGTCTGAGCCATGGCCCACATTGTGCCCGTCGATGGTCAGTCCATGCTCCAAATGCTGTTTAAGCGGCCGATTCGCAATCGCCGCCCACAAGTTGGTTTCGCAGCCGCACAAGGGCGTCGCAAAGGGGTTCCGCGCTGGGTAAAGGTGACCTGCTGCTGCTGCTGCTGCCTAAGCCTGTTCTCGTTTAGGAAGGAGTCTCTGATGGCAAAGTTGACTCGTCGAGCCGCAGCGCTCCCGCTGCACCAACACGCGGCCGATGGCGCACCGCTCCAATCAGATCGCTGCTGCGATAAGGGCGACTAAGGCCTGCGCCTATGTCTGGCACGACGCTATCTCCCTTGTGAGGGTAAAAGCCGAGAAAGTCGGCCAAGGCCATGATGGGTCCGCCGAGGAACATAAAGACGCAACCGGCCAGCACGAGCGTTTCGCCGACGACGTCGTTGCCCGTGTGCAGGATGACCAAGCCAAGAATCGTGCCAAGGCCAACCACCACGTTATGAGCGCCGGTAGCGAACGCCCAAAGCCTGATATCTGAGATGTTCTGCGCTTGGATCCTCAGGAGCCTCTGTACCGCGGGTCGATCAATCAAAAAACACTCCAGCGGAAACACCGCGATGTGGATGAGTGCCGCGAGCAATGCGGCAACCTGTGCGACGGCGTTCATGTCATGGCGCCCGGGTTCGCCTCGGCCATCTCGAAGCGAGCAACAGTCACATCATGCCGAGCCAGTACCTCTTGAAGCTTTTGCCCAATCTCCTCGATCGGACGACCGTGAGGCACGGCGGCATCCAGGTCGGCAAAAAATCTGCCCCAGGCCCCGGTCATGCCTACCGCAAGGTACTTCACCGTTGGGCTGAGCACCGTTTCGGTGTGCAATGCCCCCGGCGGAATAGTGATCGCCGAGCCGGGCCCGAGGTCGAAGCCCTCATCCTCAACTTGGACGATCATGCGGCCATTCAAGACGTAATAGGCCTTGCCGCAGCCTGTCCGGTGCAGCGGGGTGGTCGGCCCGCGCGGCGCGTCGACCTCGAAGAGCTCATACTGATCCTCGGTGTGTTCCGCATCGACCTTCACGGTGATAACCGCGTCCGGCAGGACGAGCTCGCGACCCTCGCCGGCGGCGGTGTGCTGAACCAGATGTGTCATACCAACGACGCTAGGTACGCGGGCCGATCGCGTCGATCCCAGAATTCTGGGAATGCTGGGCAGCGGGAACCGTGAAACACTTTCCATGTGTGGGAAGAGCGGGCCTACCGCGCCCGCCGAGACATCGCAGCATTGGCCGCCTCTGGGCTCGGCGTCAGTGACCTGCACGCCACTGCAATCCGCCTGATCGAGGACAAGGTCGGTACCGACCTCACCTGCTGGGCAACCATAGATCCCGAAATGCTCGTGATCAGCACGATGACGAGCGGTGAGGCCCGGACCCCACCGGAGTATGAACCATTGCTCGCCCAATCCGAGTACTCAGCCGACGAACCGCATAGCTTTGCCACTCTTATGGCTCGCAGGGAATCGATGGCCAAGTTGTCGGACTTGCCGGACCGTGACCGCAATCGGAGCCTCAGGCTCAACAATGTCTGGCGGCCGTTGAGGGTCGATCAAGAGCTTCGCATGCTGTTCCTGGCCGACGGTACGTGTTGGGG
>JBKPAB010000201.1:0-16974 GCA_046726195.1 Actinomycetota bacterium | reverse complement strand
GTTCTCGGCTGGTCGCCAGGCCCCATTTTTGGATTTTGAAACAGCCCCTTGAGACGGCAAACGAGGGTGTTAGAGGGCGGAGCGGCGTTTGCCGTCTTGAGACGGATAACGGGGGTGTTTGAGGGCGATTCAGGCCGCGTTTGCCGTCTTGAGACGGCAAACGAGGGTGTTTCAGAGTGGCACAAGCCACGTTTGCCATCTTGAGACGGCACATGCGTCGATGCACGACATCAGCAGGTATCGCAGGTGCCGAAGATCTCCAAGTCGTGGCTGATTTCACGGAACCCGTATTGCTCGGCAACCGCATTCGCCCACCGCTCGACCGCGGGCCCAGAGACTTCGACCGTACGACCGCAGACGCGGCAGACCAGATGGTGATGGTGCCCGGTCGAGCACCGGCGATATGCCGTCTCGCCGTCGTTGGTTCGGATGGCGTCGAGATCACCCGCGTCTGTCATCAGCTGCAGTGTCCGATAGACCGTCGCCAGCCCAATGTGTTCGCCGTGATGTCTCAGATCGTCGTGAATCTGCTGCGCCGTCCGGAAGTCGTGCCGATCGGACAAGATCTCTGCGACCGCTGCGCGCTGCCGTGTTCTGCGCTGAGAACCCGAGGGCTTGGCCGTCTGGCGCACTGAACGCCGCCCGTTGCGCCCTGAGCCTGTCGAAGGGCGGTCTTCGACAGGCTCAGACCGCATTGTTTCCTCAGTGCTCATCGTAGTGATCGGCGTGGGCGGCATGCCGATGACCTTCGTGGATGAAGTCGGCATGATCGCCATGTTGCACCGCCGGATGTCCGCAACCCGGCGCGTGGCGGTGAGGGTGGCTCTCGGTGACGGTATGAGGGGCCAGCAGCTCGTCATCGTCGGCCCGCTCCGGGAGTACGGCCACGGCGTAACGCCGGCGCAGCAGGTAGGAGAGTGGCCAACTCAGCATGAAGACCGCGATGGCAAGTAGCACGATGAATGCGCCCGGCGCGGCGTTGATGTAAAACGAAGCCGCCGCGCCACCAACCGCGGTAGTGACGCCGATGGCGATAGCGCAGACCAGGGCAGCGGTGAAACCGCGAACCAAGTTGCGCGCCGCGGCGACCGGAACCACCATCAGCGCGCTCACCAGCAGTAACCCCACCGTCCGCATTGCCAGCGCGACGGTGACAGCGGCCAAGCTGACGACGACGATGTGGTAGAGCCGTACCCGCAGCCCCTGGGTGCGGGCAAACTCCTCGTCGGTCGATACGGCATACAGCTGCGGTGCCAGACCAACGGTGATCACCAAGATCACGATCGCCAGCGACGCTATCAGCGTCAGATCGCTTGCTGTCACGGTAGTGAGTGATCCGAAGAGATACTGAGCCAGCCCTCCGGCGCCGACACCAGAGATGCCTGATAGGAAAACGCCGGCGGCCAGCCCGCCGTAGAACAGGATCGCCAGCCCGACATCCCCGCTCGCCTTGCCGCGCTGCCGGAGGATCTCAACGATGACTGCTCCTGCGATACATGCGGCAACCGCAATCGGGATCGGTGCTGTACCGGTCAGCAGTGCCACGCCGACGCCTGCGAGCGCGACGTGGCCGAGGCCGTCACCGAGCAAGCTCAGTCTGCGCTGCACGACATATGTGCCGATGGCGGGTGCAATGAGTCCAGTGAGGAGGGCAGCCAGCAGCGCGCGCTGCATGAACGGATAGGAAAGGATTTCGATCATGGTTCCACAGGCCCGCCCAAGATGCTTTCGGAATCCTCACCATGATCACGACCGGTCGGCTGGCGATCAGGATGCAGATGACCACCGAACCGCGCGTGTTGACCAAGATCACCGAGCGGTCCGTCATGGGCGACTCTGCCGTCGCTCAATACAACTGCCCGGTCGATGAGTCTGCCGAACGGACCGACATCATGCAGCACGATCAGGACGCTCTTGCCTGCCGACAACAGCCCAGCCAGCAGCTCGGCGAGTGCCCGCTGATGCTCAAGATCAACCCCGGAGGTTGGCTCGTCAAGCACCAGGAGGTCCGGGTCGCCAGCAAGTGCCCGTGCGACAAGTACCCGTTGTTGTTGCCCGGCCGAGAGATCATTAATGTCGGTGTTGAGCTGCTCAGACAGCCCAACCAGAGCGATGGCGTCGCGTACGGCTGCTCGGTCGTGGTGGGTCAACGGTCGGAGGGGCCGCCTGCGGGCCAAACGTCCCGCTGCGACGATCTCCTTCACCTTCGACCCACTGAGCAAGGCCGGCGAACCTTGCGGCACGTAGCCAATACGCCACCACTCCCCGAACTCGCCCAACGTCGAGCCGAACAGGCGTAGCTCGCCCCGCTGGTGGGCGAGCAGACCGAGCAGCGTACGGACCAAGGTGGACTTCCCCGAACCGTTGCCCCCCATCAAGGCGACGGCTTCTCCGGCGCGTACCGAGATACTGACACCGCGCAGCACCGGGAGGCCGCCCAACTCGACCGTGAGGTCGTCAGCAGCGAGCACCGTAGTTGTTTCTAGGAGCATCCCCCCGCCTTTCGCAGTGCGGCCAGATTGGACGCCATGACCTCCAGATAGTCATCCCCCCGCGACTGATCGGTGATGCCTTCGATGGGATCCAATACGTCGGTGACCAGGCCGAGATCACCAGCAATCGCCTCGGCGAGATCCGGCGACACAAGTGTCTCGGTGAAGATCGTGGTGAGCTTGTGCTCTCGGGCTGCGCGCTGTACCTCCGCGATCCGCGCTGGCGAGGGCTCTGAGTCAGGACTGAGACCACTGATCGCGATCTGGTTTAGGTGATACCGCTCGGCCAGGTACCCGAACGCAGCGTGAGTAGTGATGAAATCGGTTCGTACACAGTGAGCCAGGCCCGATCGGAACGACTCGTCAAGACTCGTCAGCTCCTTGACTAGCGCGTCGGCGTTGCGCGCGTAGTCAGCCGCATGATCGGGATCGATGGCCGAGAGCCGTTCCTGCACCGCTCGAGCAATCCGAGACATTAACGTCGGGTCCAGCCATACATGTGGATCGAGGTCTGAGTGATCCTGCCCGGCCTCCTCTAACTGCTCATCTGCTGCGTGGTGATCGTCGCTGGTCGTAGCCGGTCTTAACGGGACGACGGTCGTCGTGTCGAGTACCGCAGAGTTTCCGCTCTGTGCGACGGCCTCGTCCACGGCCGGCTGGAAGCCCTTCTCATACAGCACCAGGCTCGCGGTGGCCAAGCTCGCGACTTGCCCCGGGGTGAGTTCCAGGTCATGTGGTTCGGCCCCTGGCTGGGTCAAGCTGGCGACCGTGGCGCGGTCGCCGGCGACGCGCTCTGCGACGAACTGCAGCGGATAGAACGCCGTGACGATGGTGAGCTGACCGCGCGTTCCTGTTGGGCTAGTGCTAGCTGGCCCGGCGTTAGCGCACCCCGCCAACGTCATCAGCGCGAACAGGCCCGTGACAATGCTCAGCCATCGAAGCCTAACGGACATGAGAACCATTTTCATTAAGGGCGGCAGAGAAGTCAAACTCGGGGGACGGCCCCTTTTATGGGGCACAACCCGCGACCTCGTGCAGTCATAGTGGACACATGCCCAAGGATTACTTCGGCGAACGTGTCGCCGAGCGCTACGACGAGTCGACTGCCGACCTGTCTGTCCCAGACGTCGTAGATCCAGTTGTCAACTTCCTTGTCGATCTGGCTTTCGACGGGACTGCCCTGGAGCTTGGCATTGGTACCGGCCGGATTGCGCTCCCGCTAGCGCGGCGACATGTCCGCGTCCATGGCATCGATCTATCTGACGCGATGGTCGCCAAGCTGCGGTCGAAGGCGGGGGCTGACCAGATCAGCGTGACCATCGGAGACTTCGCCACAACCACCGTTGAGGGCCGTTTCTCGGTCGCCTATCTGGTCTTCAACACGATCATGAACCTGACGACGCAGGACGAGCAGGTCGCCTGCTTTCGAAATGTCGCCGCCCACCTGCAGCCGGGCGGGTGTTTCGTGATCGAGGTAATGGTGCCCGACTTGCAGCGACTGCCACCCGGCGAGCGGGTCCGGGCTTTCACCGTGAGTGCCACACGGCTGGGTTTTGACGAGTACGACGTCGCATCCCAGGGCTTGATCTCCCATCACTACTGGGCTGTCGACGGCAAGCTCGAGGGTGATTCGATGCCATTCCGCTACGTGTGGCCCGCCGAACTCGACTTGATGGCGCGGCTTGCCGGGATGTCGCTTCGGGAACGCTGGAGCGGCTGGAATCGCGAGCCGTTCACCAGTGACAGCACCACCCACGTCTCGGTCTGGCAGAAGTCCGCGTAAACCGTCCGCAGAAGGCCGGCAACCCGCGATCATCGGGCATGACGCGCCGTATGGGGTGCCACAAACCCCAGTCAGATGGGACTGAGCTCCCGCTCTGTCGCCTCGGTAAGCCTTTGCAGCAGCCGGTCGAACACGTGAGCCCGGTCGAACTGCAGCGCATGTTCCCGCGCCCGTACGGCCATCGTGGTTTGTTCACTACTCGGCATGGTCACAGCCAGATCGAGAGCATCGGCGATCGAGCTCGGACTGCTGACCGGGACGATCATTGCCGTGTCGCCGACGGCTTCTCCAATACCGCCGGTGTTGGTGGTGATCACCGGCCCGCCACCCGCGAGCATCTTCTCCACCAGCGCGATCCCGAAGGTCTCCACGAATTCTGGTCGCGGCTTGCTTGGCAGTACGAAGGCGGCGCAACCGGCCATCAAATGCGGCTTCTCGTCGTCATCGACGTCATCGAGGAAGGTGATCCGCTCCGCGGCCGGCGTCGCAGCAGCGATCTCGTGCAGGTGCCGCGCCTCGGGCCCGTTGCCGGCGATCACCAGCGCGAGCTCCTTGCACGCTGGGCTGGCGACAAACCCGTCGATCAGGTCATCGACCCCCTTTGCGCGGGCCAGCCGGGACAGGAAGAGCACATAACCGTCGCGCATCAATCCCCGCCTTTGGAGCACGTCTGCAGTTTGTTCGGGACGGAGGCCGAGATAGTCGGCTGTGTTGATCGCTGGGTAGGAGATCGCAACGCGCTGCCGGCATCGTTCGCCAAATGTTGTCCCGTGCTGTGCGTCGATCTCCTCAGCCGAGGAGATGATCAGCTCCTTGGTGTAGTTCGATACCGCGACCGGCAGATCGCTGTCGAGATAGGCCGAGAGCACCTGAGCAGCCGCTCCGAAGCGTCCGTCGGCCGCGCAAGAACGAACAACGTTGGTGACGTCGGAGCCGACCGCCTCCGCAATGGTGGCTACCGGAACCGGCAGGCCGGTGGCGCGAGCGGCGCGTAATGCTTCCGACACCGCAAGCGTGTGTGGACTGAGGTAAAGGGACATGCACACCGTGGGAACCCCGTCGGTAAACAGCTCGACGAGGCGTCCGGTCATCCCAGCGAGGTGGCGTCCGTCAAGCACCTTGTAATCACCGACCGGTTCCGGGCGTTCCACCTCAATGCCTTTGCTGTAGGGGAGTACGCCGTCAAGCGGCTTCAGCGGCAAACCCGACGTCGCCAGCACGTCCAACGGCCAGGTGACGATGCGCACGTCGGTGAAGTCGCGCTGCAGCGCGACCTCGGCCAGATTGCGCGCCTCACCGGAGTGCCCGCAGATCACTGGGTCGGCTCGGACCACGATGACCAGCCGACGCTGGTACGGCCTGCGCCCCGACATCTTGCCTTTCAACGCTGTCCTCATCGCACCCCCGTCTTCTGATTTATCGTTCGGCCGCAGTGGCTTCCGCCGAGCGGTTGTCAGTCCGTGACGCCGATGGCGGTCGCGTCATTGTGCCCCATGCGGACGGCTGCGGTCCAAGCTGAAGCCGAAGGTGCCCACCACGGTGTAGCTCGCGGGCGGTCAGCCAGGTGCGATTCAGCATTTCTCCGTTGAAGGTTGCCGACTGCACATACTGGGCGGGACCGCTTGCCACCGGCTCGACGAAACCGGGTGCATCGATCACTAGCTCGGTGTCGGCGAAGCTAATCTGGGCTTCCGCGAACGACGGTGCGTTGATCAGATAGAGGCTCTGGCCGGCGACCGGAAAGAGTCCGAGCGCGGCCCAGACGTACCAAGAGCTCAATCCGCCCGAGTCTTCATTGCCAGGCAGCCCACCCCGGCCGAGACCGAACATGTTGTTGATCGCCGCATGTACGACTTCTGCGGTCCGGTCGGGCCGTCCAGCGTAGTGATAGGCCCAGGGCGCATCCATGTCAGGCTCGTTGTTCAGTCCCTCGAAACGGTTCAGCGCGTACCCGGCCACCATGTCCGCTGCGCTCGGGTGTTCCCCCACCTGCTTCACAGCTTCGGCCCCGTAGCCGAAGAACCGGTTCAGCAACTCAACGAAAGCGCCTTCGCCACCGGCAAGGTCGATGCGTGCTTGCATGTCGTGCAGCAACCGGAAGGAGTAGTTCCACTTGCCGCCTTCGTAGTACGACGAGTCATGCAGCAGTCCGTCGTCACCGTTGAACGCGTTAACCCATTGGCCGGCCAGGCGTTCAAACTGCGTTGCCAGTTGGTTGTCGCCAACATAGCGGGCCACCTTGGCCGTGCACTGGTAGCCCAAGGCGAGGTCGAGTGTGTGCGCGATGGGCTCGGTAAGCCCGCGCAGCAAATAGTCCTCGCCGTAGTCACGCCGCAGGTCGGTATCCATATGGCACAGCGCCCAGTCCCAGTCGACGCCAGGCACTCCGAGCTCGCAAAGATCGGCGAGAAAGGTGTGCGCCAGCGCACTGGCCTGCCTCGAGAATCGATCGGCGCCTTTAGCCATCCGGTAGCCGATTGGCAGGTTCCCCTCTTCTTCGCAAATCGACAACAGCGCATTGGCCAGCTCTACGGCCCGTGCCGGAAACAAAGCAGTGATCAACGGCAACTGAGTTCGATAGATGTCCCACATGGTGCAAAGGTCGAACACATAAGGTCCGTTGCCGGGCCACATCGGGCTCTCGTCCGGTGCGAAGCACGGCTTGATCAGCGAGTGGTAGAGAGCCGTCGAGAAGATCGTGCGCCGCGCGGCTGACGATGTTTCGATCTTGATCTTGTTGAGGTGCTGCCGCCATGCGCTCGCGGTCTTGGCGCGGCGGCTGGCGAAGACCTTCCTGCCTGACCCGCAATCGGCGTACAGGTTGCGCTTGGCCTGCTCCACGCCGCGCAGGGAGAAACCGAATCGAAGCTCGAGCACCTGGCCTGGTTTGGTCGGGCCGCGCCACATCAAGCCGAAGGGACGCAGAGTGGTGGGTCGGATTCGGTCGAAGTCGAGGCGGGTGCCCCCCGGCATCAGGCGGCGGTCGTACCACAGCAGCTGCCTCCAGTCGCCAACATCGCACTCCAGGTGCGCCGCCAGCGGAGCGCCCTCCACCACAACCTCGGCTTGGGCGACACCTGGTGCCAGGGATTCAATGTGGGCCCGCAGCGGGACCGTCCCGCCGTAGGGAATCGACAGACCGCCCATGGAGAAGTCGATCACCAGCCGGGCGTCCTTATGTGCGGGAAAGGTGTAGCGGTGTACCGCGCTCTTGGGGCCGACCGTGAGCTCGCAGCCAATCCCCGAGCTGAGCGTCGTCGCGTAATACCCGGGCTCGGCGCGCTCTTCGAGCAGTTCCCAGGTGTTGCCGAGGTTGTCGAGCGGCTCTTCCATGGGAGTGACTCGGAAGTAGTTGTAATACTTCCGGATGGCGCCGGTACCGGACTGCTGGAAATGGGTAAACCCAGAAGCGATCTGGGTGTCGTAGAGCCGGGATGGCACTCCCTCGGTGCTTAGATCGTAAAGCCCGTAACCGGTGGGATAGGCGCCGGAGTACGCGCAGACCGAAACCATGCCAAACGGATACGTGGCACCGGGATGGGTATTGCCGACCTGCGGCTTGGGCCACCACCAGGTTTCGGCAAGGCCTTGCATGGCAGGAAGATCCGTCACCGAGCTACCGATGAACGGATCCACGTGCTCAAGCAAGGGTTGCCTCCTCGTTGTCCCGGGCGGCGATCTCCCGACGGTAGGGGGATCGCGTTTCGAACAGGTTTCGTTGGCATCACAGTCTCATGGCTCCCGCGCGGCACCCGCGGCAACCTACATTCACCACAGGCCGAGGAGATCCCGGCGTACGCTTCGCTGCCAGAACTCCTACGCTGAGGGGCGATAACCTAGTGCGCTGGACTCCATCCCAGCCGGGGATGGCTGCAGCTCAAATGTCTGGAGAAACCGTTCGTGACCTCGACCAGCCGACTCGACAGTGTGATCAGTCTGTGCAAACGCCGTGGCTTCGTGTTCCCGGCGGGTGAGATCTACGGCGGCACCCGCTCTGCTTGGGACTACGGACCGCTCGGAGTTGAGCTAAAGGAGAACGTCAAGAAGCAGTGGTGGCGTTCGGTCGTCACCGAACGGGAAGACATCGTCGGCCTTGACTCCTCGGTGATCTTGCCACGCCAGGTATGGGTCGCCTCGGGGCATGTCAGCGCATTCCACGACCCCTTGACAGAATGTCTGAGCTGTCACCGACGCTTCCGAGCTGATCATCTGGAAGAAGACTTCGAAGCGCGTAAGGGCCGCAAGCCCACCGGCTTGGAGGAAATCGCCTGCCCCCACTGCGGCACCCGTGGCCAGTGGACCAAGCCGCGGGACTTCAACATGATGCTCAAGACCTACCTAGGGGCCGTTGAGGACGAGTCTGGTTTGCACTACCTCCGTCCGGAGACCGCGCAGGGCATCTTCGTGAACTTCGCCAACGTCGTTCAGGTGACTCGGAAGAAGCCGCCTTTCGGGATCGGGCAGATCGGCAAGTCCTTCCGAAACGAAATCACGCCCGGCAACTTCATCTTCCGCACTCGCGAATTCGAGCAAATGGAGATGGAGTATTTCGTCAAACCCGGCACCGACGAGGAGTGGCATCAGTACTGGATCGACGAGCGAACCCGGTGGTACACCGATCTAGGGCTGTCGCCTGAGAACCTACGGCACTTCGAGCACCCCAAAGAGAAGCTCTCGCACTACTCCAAGCGGACCGTCGATATCGAGTATCGGTTTGTGTTTCCAGGCAGTGAGTGGGGCGAACTGGAGGGTATCGCCAACCGGACCGACTTTGACCTCTCGACCCATACCGAGTACTCCGGCGTTGATCTGTCTTACTTCGACGCAACGAGCGGCGAGCGGTACATCCCGTACGTCATCGAGCCGGCGGCAGGCCCGAATCGCGCGATGATGGCGTTCCTGGTTGATGCCTACGACGAGGACGAGGCGCCCAACACGAAAGGGGGAGTCGACAAGCGCACGGTATTGCGGCTCGACCCACGGCTGGCACCTGTGAAGGTTGCCGTTTTGCCGCTATCCCGCAACGAGGCGCTGTCGCCCAAGGCCCGTGACCTGGCGATCCGGCTCCGGCAGTTATGGAACACCGACTTCGACGACGCCCAGGCAATCGGCCGTCGCTACCGCCGGCAGGATGAGATCGGTACGCCGTACTGTGTCACCGTTGATTTCGACACCCTGCATGACCAGGCCGTTACGGTCCGCGAACGCGACTCGATGACCCAGGACCGAGTGTCGGAGGACAAGGTGACCGAGTACCTCGCACAGCGGCTGGTCGGTTGCTAACCACCACCACCACCACCGCCGCCACCGCCCACCTGGGTCCTGAGCCCTTCGACAAGCTCGGGACAGCGCCTGTCGAAGGGCCAGCAGCGGGGCTTCGACGGGCTCAGCCCGCAGCATTGCGCATCGGAAGAATCAGCGTCGATCCGCCTGTGGTGCTCGCACCGATGGCCGGCATCACAAATGCAGCGTTCCGGCAACTGTGTCGGGAACAGGGGGCGGGACTGTATGTCTGCGAGATGATCACTTCGCGCGGGCTCGTTGAGCGGGATCGCAAGACCTTATCGATGCTCCAGTTCGACCCGGGGGAGCGGGTGCGATCAGTCCAGCTGTACGGCGTCGACCCTGCGATCATGGCGCGCGCGAGTGAGATCTTGTGCCACGAGTACGGTGTTGATCATGTCGACCTGAACTTTGGCTGCCCAGTCCCCAAGGTCACTCGCAAGGGTGGGGGAGCGGCGCTGCCGTACAAACGGGACCGGCTCCGGATGATCTTGAAAGCTACCGTCCGGGCAGCGACGCGGTACGGCGTACCGGTGACGATCAAGACTCGGATCGGCATCGACGATGATCATCAGACGTTTCTTGACGCCGGCCGGATTGCCGAGGAGTCCGGCTGCGCGGCCATTGCGATACACGGCCGGACCGCCCAGCAGGCGTACGCCGGCCAGGCCGACTGGGACGCTATCGGCGCACTCAAGGCGCACGTGTCCATTCCGGTGTTGGGCAACGGCGACATCTGGGAGGCGGCTGACGCGCTGAGGATGGTTTACCAGACCAGCGTCGACGGCGTGGTCATCGGCCGTGGCTGCCTCGGCAGGCCCTGGCTATTTCGGGATCTCGCTGATGCCTTCGCCGGCCGCCGAACCCGAACCCTCCCCACTCTTGGCGAGGTGATGCTCATGCTGCGCAGGCATGCCGTGCTGCTGGTGGCTTTGTCAGACGAGCTGCGAGGCCTGAGTGATCTGCGAAAGCACATCGCGTGGTACTTCAAAGGCTTCCCTGTCGGCGGCGAGCTGCGGCACCGCCTGGGAATGGTGTCATCGCTTGCCGAACTCGATGACCTGCTGTCCCACCTCGATCCCGAGGTGCAATTTCCGGCCGCCGAGCTGGGATCACCTCGCGGCCGCCAGGGCGCGCCGCGTACCAAGGTCGCGTTGCCCGACGGATGGCTGGCCGACAGGTCCGGTCGTGATCTTGACCTGGCGGCCGCGGAACTGAGCACCTCTGGTGGCTGACGAGGTCACTCCGCGAGTCAAGGCCTGGGCCGACACCATGGCCGGTCATCCCGACGGGGATCTGGTCCGCGCCCACTCGGGTTCCGAGGTTAGGCCTGGGCCGGGACCTATCGTGCGTCGCGAGCTGCGGGAGCAGTGGGAGCGTGCGACACTTCGCCCCGGCTCCGCTTTTGCCGAGGGAGCGGGAAATCGTGCCGTTGCTGAGGAGCCTGACGACCAGCGCACCTGCTTTGAGCGTGATCGCGATCGGATTGTGCATTCCACTGCCTTCCGACGTCTCGCCGGCAAAACCCAGGTTGTTGTTTTTCCTAGCGACCACCAGCGCACCCGGCTGACGCACGCCCTTGAAGTGGCTCAGGTTGCGACATCGATTGCCCGCGGGGTCGGCGTCAATGTGACCCTCGCCGACGCAATCGCCCTCGGACACGATTGTGGTCACGGCCCCGGAGGACACGCCAGCGAAGATGCATTCGACGTCTTCATTCCCGAGGGGTTCGACCACGGGCCCTGGGGTGCCGACGTCGTGCTACAGACTCTTAACCTGTGTGCCGAGACGCTGGATGGGATTCGAAACCACTCCTGGTCGCGGCCCGCGCCGCGCACCGTCGAGGGCCACATCGTTAGCTGGGCCGACCGAATAGCCTATTGCGCGCACGATCTCGAGGACGCCATCCGCGCCGGGATCGTTGCTCCCGATGATCTCCCGGCCGAGATCGTTGAAGTGTGCGGACGAACTCGGCGAGAACAGCTGAATACCTTTGTCAGGGCAGTGGTACGCGCTGTTGAGGATCACGGCGAAGTCGGCATGGCTACCGAAGAAGCTGGGGCGTTGGCTGCGCTGCGTGCATTCAACTACGAACGCATTTACGTGCGGCCAGCATCGCTCGCGCAGTCCAGAGCGGTGATCGAGGTACTGCATGCGTTGGTCGAGTACTACGCCGAGCACCCAGCGCTGATCCCCGACGCGCCGGAGATGGCGCCGAGATCCGACGTCGCCATACGGGCGGCGGTGGCGTACGTGGCCGGCATGACCGACCGATACGCGTTCGATATGGCGATCCGCCACCTCGACTGGCCACCGGAGCGGCTGCCGCGGGGCATCGACCGGGAGGCCTGATCTATGCGCCCTGAGTCCGTCGAAGGCGGTGCCCTGAGCTTGTCGAAGGGGCGCGCTTCGACAGGCGCCGTCCTGAGCTTGTCGAAGGGCTCAGCGCACATGTCGAGCCCGGGTCGTCCGGTGGACTTTTCGGTTGAGTACGCCGCTCGTCAGGACTGGAACATAGACTCCCGTCCGTGGGCGGGCGGATCAATGAGGAGGACATCGCCGCCGTACGCGATCGGGCCCGGATCGAAGAAGTAGTCGGCTCCTACGTCACGCTCCGCAGCGCGGGCGGGACGATGAAGGGCCTGTGCCCGTTTCACGATGAGAAGACGCCGAGTTTTCAGGTCACGCCCTCCCGCGGCTACTGGTACTGCTTTGGTGCCTGCGCCGAGGGCGGTGATGTGATCGACTTCATGCGCAAGATCGACAACTTGACTTTCGTCGAGGCGGTCGAGCGGCTGGCTGATCGGGTCGGCATTCAGCTGCGTTACACCGATGACGCAGGCCCGCGGCTCGAGCCCGGCACGCGTAGCAGGCTGGCCGAGGCACTCCGCCTGGCGGCGGAGTTCTTCGCTGAGAACCTCAACAGTGCCGACGCGGTGGTCGCCCGGCAATTCCTCTCTGAGCGGGGGTTCGACCGCGAGGCCGCAGAGCGGTTTCAGGTCGGCTTCGCTCCGCGCGACGGCCGCGCGCTCTTGCAGCATCTGCGCGGTCGTGGGTTCACTGACGTTGAGCTGGTGTCGGCCGGCCTGGTCCGAGAGTCCGGCTGGGACTTTTTCCAGGGCCGCGCTATGTGGCCGATGCGCGACTCGGGTCGGCAGGTCGTCGGCTTCGGAGCACGCCGGCTCTTCGACGATGACCGCATGCCGGCCAAGTACATCAACACTCCGGAGACGCTTCTCTACAAGAAGTCTCATGTGCTTTACGGACTCGACCTGGCTCGCACCGCGATCAGCAAGAAGTGTCAGGCGGTGGTAGTCGAGGGTTATACCGACGTTATGGCGGCTCATCTGGCGGGCGTCGACACCGCGGTAGCCTCTTGCGGCACCGCTTTCGGCGATGATCATGCTCGGTTGCTGCGGCGGTTGATGGGCAACCATGACGCATTCCACGGTGAAGTGATCTTCACTTTCGATGGTGATGAGGCCGGACAGGCGGCTGCGCTCAAAGTGTTCGCGGGTGATCAGAACTTCGTAACCCAAACCTACGTGGCGATAGAGCCGACCGGCCTCGACCCGTGCGACCTTCGGCTGCAGCGTGGCGACGCAGCAGTCCGCGAACTTGTCGCGCGGCGGATCCCGCTGTACCGCTTCGTGATGAACAATCTGCTTAAGCAACATGATCTTGATCGCGTGGACGGCCGCCTCGCGGCGCTGCGGGCGGCCGCTCCGCTTGTCGCAAGCATCCGCGACACCGCACTGGTGTCTGGCTATGTCCGCGAGCTGGCCGGGTTGCTCGGCACGGACGTTGAAGAGGTACGCGCCGAGGTGATGCGTGCTGCGGCCAAGTCGCGCCGCCGACTGACACCGGGAAGGCTGACCCACATTGACTCGCAGAACGGAGCCGAGTCGGCTGACAGTCCGGCACTACCGCTGCTGCCCAGTCCACATGATCGGTTGCTAGCTCTCGAACGGCAGACTGCCAAGCTGCTGATCCAGAACCCGGACCTGTTCCCCGACGCCTGGGACGGCTTGAGCACAACAGATTTCACCCATCCGGCGTACGCGGCAGTCTTCGCCGCTGTAGAGAAGGCGGGGGCTGAGCTGGGTGGCGCCAAGGTGACTGCCGATACCGAGTGGGTGCACCGAGTATCGGAGGCGTGCGACGCAGATGAGATCCGATCACTGGTCGCGTCACTAGCCGTCGAGGCGCTGCCGGTGCACGGTGAGGTGACCGTGCGCTACGTGATCGCCAACTCAGCTGGTCTCCAGCTGCTGACCGTGATGCGTACGATCGCGGCACTGAAGTCGAAGTTGCAGCGCACGAACCCCGTGGAGGAGCCCCACAAGTACAACCAGATGTTCTCCGAGCTCGTGGTACTGGAGGCACGCCGCAAAGCACTGCACACTCGCAGCATCGGCGCCGAAGACTGACTTGCGCGCCGCGCGCCCTGCGAGCGCCGGATCTCCGGCGCGATGCGCGAGCAAGGCACAAATAAGGGCTAGATATCCACAGATTTGGTGCAACCACCTGTTGCCGACTGCGCTCACTGCCGCACAGTGTCGGCATGACCGAGGCTTTTGACACCGAACCCACCGAATCGCTGCTTACCCCCGCGGAGGTTGTTGAGCTACAGCGCGCAATTGAGGCGGGCTTGCTGGCACGAGAGGCCAGGGTTTCTGGCAGAAACTTTGCCGATGCGACCGATCAGGAACTGCAAATCCTGGAGGAGACTGGCGAGCTGGCCAGGCAGCGCTTCATTGGAGCCAACCTCGGGCTCGTTGGAATGATCAGCAGCCAGTTTGCGGCGCGTTGCCGACTCCCTGAAGCGGAATTGTTTCAGGAGGGGTGCGTCGGCCTCATCACCGCGGTCGAACGATTCGACTATGCCCGCGGTTTCCGGTTCGCCACCTACGCACTTTTCTGGATCCGCGCCTTCATCGGCGCTGCCACGGCCAAACACCTGGGAGCGATGAATCTGCCAACCAGTCGCGCCGTGCAGCTGCGTGCTGCACATGGGCTAGAGGCACAACTCACGCAAACCCTCGGCAGAGCCCCGACGGTGAAAGAGCTGGCTGACGCTCTCGGCCGCAGCGAAGGATGGACTACCGGCTTGCTCTCCCATCAGCGCCCCAGGTCGCTGGAGCTTGTCGACGGCGCCATGCTGGAACGCCTGCAGTCCGGTAACCCGCTGGAAGAGGCCCTCGCAGAGCCGCTACCTGTGCGCGAATGGCTTGCCCGGCTCAACGCCCTTGATCGCCGCGTCCTGGAGCTGCGGCTCGGCTTTGCCGATGGGGAGCCCAGGTCATACGCCCAAACAGCTCGGGTGCTCCAGATCTCGGTGACCAGGGTCCGCCGGATTGAGGCCCGCGCGTTGGAGACACTTCGCGGGTTCTGCCCGCAGCAGGCATCGGCCCAACTCTGACCCGCCGAGCACAATGGCCGGGTGAGGAACGACAGACGCGGTTCGCCCTGGTGGTCGCGGAGCCGCGGCCTGCCACCGGCAGTTTATGAATCATGGAAGTCATCACTCGCGGCGCAACCCAGTCGACCCACCCGAGTTCTGGCATGGGCGAAGACTCCGACCGGGTTCGGCATCGCCGGCCCGGCCAACCTCTCGCACGGCGATGAGCGCGCCTGGACGCACATCGGCTGGCATGAGATTGAACGCGGCGGCTGGAATGCCGAGTTGCACAAGCTGAACTGGGTGCTTTATGCGGCTCCTGGGCGGGCCGCAGCGCGCGGCTCCCTCGAGTTGACCGAGCCGGGCCGGTTGCCGGAGCTGTTTCGGGAACGTATTTCGGCATCGATCGCCCTTGAGCGCTTCGTCCCGCTTGCCGGAGAGCGCGGAGTGATCATCGCGGCACGTCGTGACCTCGGCGGGAGCGGTGCTGTTGCCTGGCATGGCACGCTGACGAGGGGTCTGAGCTGGCAGATCGACGGGGTACGGGCCGCTGTTGATCAAGCGATCGAGCAGCTGCGAGCGGAATACGACGTACGCTGACCTGGCTGCTAAGGTACGTAGCCGCTGGTTGTCAGTCCCCTGTAGCTCAATTGGCAGAGCATTCGGCTGTTAACCGAAGGGTTGTTGGTTCGAGTCCAACCGGGGGAGCTTGATTAGGGGTTTTAGTGTTCAGGGATCGTGCTACCCCCTGTTTACCCCCTTTTTGAGATCAGATCTTGGCGTACTCACCCCCTTGTTGTGAGCCGAGTGGGAGGGGCAATGTCGCGCAAGGCCTCCGGCTTCAGGCGCTGAGCGCCTTGCGTCGCAGTGCGACCAGATCGCTCTCCAGCCGATCCAGCGCCGACTTCAGATCATCGGCTGGGGCGATCGCCTGGAGCACCAGCATCCGCACGACCGTGGAGACCGGTAGGCCGCGATGCTCGGCGTAGGTCGCGAGTCCGATGATCCGGACGGTGCGGCCAGTTGTGCTGTTGTAGTCCGGGTCGATCACGACCAGGTTGGCGCTCCGAACCACCCGGACTGGCGGGGCCGGCAGGGCGAGCTCAAGCTCGTCCGGGTCACCTGTGCGGCCCGGCGGCTACCGGCGATGCATGCCGCCGTGCTCGAGGACCTCGCCGACGAGGAGATGACCCGCGACAAGGCGTGTGCCGCGGCCGTTCGGCTGCTCGACCTCGGCTGCTTCCTGATCGGGAGCGATGCCATGCCAACGGCGACTCGTTCGGCTCACCACGCTCGAACGCCGCCACGTACGTCGCTCCGGTAAGACGCTGGTCTTCGAGTTCACCGGCAAGTCCGGGATCGAGCACCACGTCGAGGTCGACCACGAGCCGAGCAGCCAGGCGATTGAGTCGATGCGTCGGCGCCGGGGCGGCACGGACCGCCTGCTCGCGTTCAAGAACGACGGTCACTGGACAGACCTCGATGCCGGCACCGTGAACGACTACCTGCGCGAGCGCACCGGCGAGGACCTCACCGCGAAGGACTTCCGGACCTGGCACGCGACCGTGCTCGCCGCGGCGGCGCTGGCGGAGAGTGACGAGCCGGGCACCTCCAAGGCGTCGCGGCGGCGCGCGGTCAAGGCGGCTCTCGCCGAGGTCGCGGACTTCCTGGGCAACAGCCCTGCGATCGCGCGGTCGTCGTACGTCGATCCGCGGGTGTTCGACCTCTACGAGGACGGCGTGACGATCGCGGCGGCCGGACGCCAGACGGCACCGCGACCCGGAAGCCCGGCAGGCGGCGCTGGAGCGAGCCCTGCGCCGACTACTGGCTAGCGGCTGCCCTCGGCGAGTCGGGCCTCGAGCCAGGTGCGGGTCGGGGTGTCGGTGGTCAGCGAGATCGCCTTCTCGTACGCCGCAACCGCTGCCTGCGACTCCCCCGCCTCGGCGAGCAGCGCGGCCCGGGTGGCCCAGGCCGGCTGGAACCGCCCGGCCGCCGGGTCGTCGATCGCGTCCAGC
>JBKPAB010000200.1:0-5432 GCA_046726195.1 Actinomycetota bacterium | reverse complement strand
GTGTATGACGCTCTGGTTGGCTTGACTTCCCGGGAACACAGCCTAAAGCTGTTGACCCGAGATGCGCGGGCGCTCGGCACTTATGCCTTGGTCGGGGTGGAGACACAGATTATCGCGTGAGGCGCGGGCGATCAGAAGCGCTGTGGCGCGCTCGCGCATGATCCAGACTGGTGCCGTGATCCGTCGCCGCGTCGTGGCCCATGGGCTTGTGCAGGGCGTGTTCTTCCGCGATACGTGTCGCCGCCAGGCCTGGGCGCAACGCGTGTCTGGCTGGGTTACCAACCGTGAGGACGGCGCAGTCGAGGCCGTGTTCGAGGGGGAGCCTGCTGCGGTGCAGGCAATGGTCGAGTGGGCTCGAAAAGGCCCGCCTCACGCGTACGTGAGCAAGCTCGAGGTTATCGAGGAGGATCCGCGCGGCGAACGCGGCTTCTCAGTCCGCTGATCATGAGGTCGACACTCACAAGTTGCAGAGGACAGACGGCTCGCACGTGATCATGCGCTGCGGTGTCACGATGACGTCGACCCGGTGGTCCCAGGCATGCACCGGAATGGTTTCCAGCACCTCGTCATCGTTGAGCAGCACCCAAACTGGCGCGCTTTGCGAGGCGTGGCGCAGAGCGCGGTCGTACCATCCGCCGCCTCGTCCCAGTCGGTCGCCGTGCAGATTGGCGGCCAGTCCAGGGCAGATGATCAGTTCTGCCTCGGGAAGCTGCTCGCTCGGCACTACCTCACCGGTCGGTTCCAAGATCGAGTACGCCCCTACCCGAAGCGCATCCGGGCCCTCGTACGCGGCCCATGCCGGCCTGTCCAGACGACCGCCAATCGGGTGCGACAGCACCGGCAGCAAGACACGTACCCGATTCGCCGCCAGCCAGGCGACCAGCTGCAGGGTGCCTGGCTCGGAACCGCTGGAAAGGTACGCGGCGACGGTGTCGGGAATCCGGTCGCGAAGCGCAGACTCGATCAGTGCCATGCGCAAGCTATCGTCGTGCTTGCGCTGCTGGATACTACGCGAATCGCGACGGAACAGAATGGCCTTCCGAAGTGTTCGCTTTGCCCCATCGATCGCGGCGGCGTCGATTGCCGCGACGGCCGCGAGGTTGGCGGCCTGATCTGGCTGGGTCTGCACGTACCTAGCCTAGTCGCGCTGATGGCCTAAATTGCCTGCAGGCTTTCAGCGTGTCGGCGCCCATGATCATCTTTTTGCACCCCGAATGGGCGAGCGGAGCGAGCGATCGGGCACAGCGAGCTTGGCGAGCGAGGCAATCAAACCGCATTACTGTGTGGGCATGCCTTTGTTCACTCGTAAGAGACCCCCCGGGCCGGAGGTCCCTGCGCCGCAGTTCGAGCCGCTGCCGACGCCACCTGAACCGGATCGTGGCGCGTTGCGATCGATGCAGGCCCACCGGCAATATCTGCTCAGCTGCGTGAGCCCGCTCCGGTCGTTCCGCCAGCACATCCTCGACGCGGTGGGCCTGAATATCTGCGAGGACATTGTCGCCAGGATCGACCTGCCGCGATTCGACAACTCGGCCATGGATGGCTACGCGGTGCGGGCCGAGGACGTCGTGGAGGCCACTGGGGATGCGCCGGTGAGCCTGCCGGTTGTCGGCGAGATCGCGGCGGGCAAGGCGGCGCTGCATCGGCTCTCTCCGGGGACCGCGATGAAGATTATGACCGGGGCACCGGTGCCGCTCGATGCAGACACGATCGTTCCCTACGAGAACACCGACCGCGGCGAAAGTGACGTCAAAGTTTTTGTGCCCAGCGAACCCGGAAAACACATCCGGCGCATTGGCGAGGACATCAAAGCGGGCACCCGGCTGTTCCGAGACGGCGATTATCTAGGCCCGCGCGACATTGGAGTACTGGCCGGCATCGGCCTGGACAAAGTACTCGTTCGGCCGCGACCACGTGTGGTAGTGATCTCCACCGGATCCGAACTCGTGGAACCAGGGCTCGAGCTCAGCGACGAGCAACAGATCTACGACTCGAACTCCTACATGCTGGCAGCCGCTGCTAAGGCCGCAGGCGCCCAGGTCTTCCGGGTCGGGCATGTAGGTGATGATCGCGGCGAGCTCAAGCAGTTGATCACTGATCAAATGTTGCGCGCCGACCTGATCTTGACCACTGGCGGAGTCAGCCAAGGCGACTACGACATTGTGAAGGCAGTGATGCCTGAGATGGGTGCCTGCGAGTTCACGCAGGTCGCAATGCAGCCAGGCAAGCCACAGGGCTTCGGATTGATCGGTCATGATCGAGTACCAATGATCATGGCTCCTGGCAATCCGGTGAGTGCTTTCGTATCTTTCGAAGCGTTCGTACGCCCCGTCATCCGTAAGCTGCGGGGCGCCCGGCCGTATGTGCGAACGGTCGTAAAGTGCCAAGCGGCGTACGACATGAACTCCATTCCGGGCCGCCTGCAGCTGGCGCGCGGCATCATCAGTGCGGGACGCGGAGCCAACTGGGAGGTTCGGCTCACCGGTGGACACGGCTCCCATCTGCTCGCGGATCTTGCCCGATCGAACGCCCTGGTGATCTTGCCTGAGGACACCCAGTACGTGCCTGCCGGCCAGGAGGTTGAGGTGTGGCTGCTCGACGAATCTCCCTAACTGGCTGAGGGGGGCACAGGTGAGTGAGGGTCGGTTTCCGCATCTCGGCGCTACTGGCGAGGCGCGGATGGTCGACGTTTCTGGCAAGGCGGTGACGGCACGCTCGGCAACGGCCGCCGCCCGGGTGCTGCTCAGCGCCGAGTGTGTGGCCGCACTCCGTGACGGCACAGTGCCGAAAGGGGATGCGCTCGCCGTGGCCAGGGTCGCGGGCATCCAGGGGGCGAAGAAGACGCCCGATCTCATCCCGCTGTGCCATCCACTGTTCATCAGCGGCGTCGACGTCACGACCGAGCTGATCGACGAAGGCGTCGAAATCACCGCAACGGTCAAGACGACCGAACGCACTGGCGTTGAGATGGAGGCGCTGACCGCGGTTGCTGTGGCGGGGCTGGCCGTCATTGACATGATCAAGGCCATTGATCGGGCAGCGGTGATCAGCGACGTACGTGTCCTCTCGAAGTCGGGCGGCCGCCGCGGTGACTGGTCTCGGGAAGGCGATTCGTGACCGAAAGTGCGCTCGTGATCACCATCTCGACACGAGCGGCCGCAGGCATTTACGAGGACAAGTCGGGGCCGATCATCTCGGCCGCTCTACATGATCTTGGGTTCGACGTGGCGGGCCCGGTCATAGTACCGGATGGAGATGCAGTCGGCGCAGCCCTGCGGAACGCCGTCGCGGCCGGGCATGCTGTGGTGATCACTACGGGTGGCACCGGGCTGGGTCCTGGTGATCACACTCCGGAGCAGACGCGCGCGGTCGTTGAGAAGGAAGTTCCCCAGTTGGCAGCGGCGATTGCTCGGTACGGTACTGATCATGGTGTGCCGACAGCGGTGCTGAGCCGGGGAGTTGCCGGCGTCGCGGATCGGACCTTGATCGTTAATCTGCCGGGGTCGAGCGGCGCCGCTCGAGACGGAATGAGTGTGCTCGGACCGGTACTGAGGCACGCGGTCAGCCAGTTACGAGGTGGCGATCACTGAAATGGCGAGCCTGGAGCAGCCAGGGCATGGACTGGCCGGGCTGGGGGGCTTCGGTCGGCATCGGTGGCCGGTCACGCTGCGGCACGGCCCGGTGATCCTCGCGCCACTACGCCATCGGGACCGCGCCGCCTGGGAACGGGTGCGTCGCGAGAATGCGGATTGGCTGCGGCCGTGGGAGGCAACCTTGCCACCAGGCTCACAGATGGGACCCTCGACGTACGCGGGCCTCGTCCGCTCGGTGACTCGTCAGGCTCGCGAAGGACGCATGCTGCCCTGGCTGGTGTTCTACGACGAGGCGTCGGACCGTTCCAAGCCACGGCTGGCGGGCCAGCTGACGGTGAGCGGGATCGTCGGCGGCTCGGCCTCCTGGGGTCAGATTGGTTACTGGGTTGACGAGCGGCTGGCGGGCCGCGGCATCATCCCGACCGCGGTGGCGCTGGCTGTCGACTACTGCTTCCAGGTCATGTCGCTACACCGGATCGAGATCGCGATCAGGCCCGAGAACACCAAGAGCCTTCGTGTGGTGGCCAAGCTGGGCTTTCGGCCCGAAGGGTTACGGCCGCGTTATCTGCACATCGATGGCGAGTGGCGGGATCACTTGGTCTTCGCCCTGAACGCTGAGGAGGTTCCGGAGGGTCTCCTGCAGCGCTGGGAGAACCTCCGGCGCCGTTAGCGATCAGGCTCTGGTCTGCACTGAGCCCGGTTGCCACATGCGTCACATCCGTTTCTTGCGACACACCGGTCAAGATCACCTGGAGCGCCCAGCCGGACCCGTACCGTCTGGGTGTGGGGACGACCGGTGTGATCTTCGCTGCCATCGCAGTCGCGTGGCTGGCGTACCTCGTCCCGCATTTCGTACGCCGGCGCGACGAGGGCGCGGAGCTAGATGAATCGGATCCGGCCGATCGCTTCTCCGATTCGATGCGGATCGTCCGGTACGGCACGGCACCGCTTCTTGATCATGATCTCGAGGAGATCGCGAGCTTCGAGGTCTCGACGCCTCAAACCAGGCATGCAGCAATCCAGGATCTGCGTCGGCTGGAGCGGCTTGCGTCCTCGCGGCGGCGGCGCGTCTTGCTTTTGTTGCTGGCCGCGCTGAGTGCAGTGATCGGGGTGTGCGCAGTGCACCTCATTCCATGGTGGAGCACCGCCATTCCAGGTGGACTCTTGTTGATCTTTATTGGGCTCGCCCGAATCAGCGTTCGGCTGATGCGCGCGAGGCTCGACGCTCGCTATCGGGAAATCCGTCACGGCAATAACGAGTCCACAATCTTCCTCAGCCGCAAGGACTTCCCCAAGATCGGGATGGACAGGGATCAGGGGAGCACCGCGGCTGACATAGCCACTAGGCCGGGCACGTTGTGGGACCCCATCCCGATCACCATGCCGACTTATGTCTCAAAGCCGCTGGCACCTCGGACCGTCCGTACCATTGACCTCTCAGGTCCGGGCGTAGCCTCCTCCGCGCGCCATGAAGGGCCTGTTACCGCCGATGCGTCGGGCTCATCTGGAGCAGTCGATGGCGAGGAAGAGCCCAAGTCCGCATCAGCTTGACGGTGGTAAAGTCTCGATGCTGATCGGCCCACCCGGTCCGCGGGGCTATGGCGCAGTCGGTAGCGCGTCTCGTTCGCAACGAGAAGGTCAGGGGTTCGAGTCCCCTTAGCTCCACTACCTGCTCTGACCAGCAGGAATGCTGGTTGTTTCGTCCGGTGGCAGATGGGCGCGACGGGTGCCGGAGCAAGAACGCTTACCTGGTTACCGCTCCTCGTCATTGGCCCAGACGTCCAGCACTGCTGTCCTCAGACGATTTCCGTCGAGCGTAAAGTGGGACGCTTCCGGTCG
>JBKPAB010000199.1:0-11058 GCA_046726195.1 Actinomycetota bacterium | reverse complement strand
CGTGCTACCAGGGACCCTGGCATCTCCCCGGACCGGACTCACACCGGCTGGCTGCCGTGAGCTTGCCGCTCGGTTACCCCATAACAACCATCCCTTCTGTCATGGCGCCCGAGCTACTGGACGCACTTCCCGCGGGAACGTTTTCGGCCGGATTCGGAGCGGAGGGGGAGGCTTCGACAGGCTCAGCCGGCATTCTGGACAGGTTTTCTGCCGACACATGCACCAACACCAGGGTGCGGTCCTCACCGGAACGATTCTCCGGAGCGGTAGCCAGAAACACCCGCGCCACATCCAGGAGGGCATCAGCGTTGCTGTAGCTTCCCACATCCGGCACCGGCTCTTGCTCGGCGTCCCCACAGGGATCCGGTTGGGCTGGTGGTGGCCCGAACTGGTCCTTCGCCGCGTTCAGTGCCGCCAACATCACCGCCGCTTCCTCTTTCGGCAGCCGGGCCCGGAACTCCACCATGCCGTCTTCCCGCTCACCCCAGCAGACGGCACGCTTGTTCTGCTGTGTGAGCCGCATACCGTCGGCGGCCCGGAAGCCGCTGATCATCCGGGCCAGCTGGGAAGCGGTCGCGGTCAACGCCAACTGCGCCAGCCGAGCCTCATCAACCACATCCACCACCCGGGTGACCTCCCGCACCTTCGAATACGACAACCGGCCTCGGCGAACAACCCGGCAATCTGGGGCATCCGGCGTAAAGCTTTGGCGACCCGGACGTGTTCCCTTGCCACCCCCGGTGTCATCGCACAGGCCCACGACAGCCAATGCGCCACCGACTTGAAATCGGTCCAATACCGGATCGCCCCGACAGCATCGAATTCGCCGATCAGCTCCAACAACACATGTTGGGACCGTGCCGCATCGGCTGCGGCTGCGCTGATCCGGCCCGCCAACCCATCCGCCTGCACGGACGGCGTACGGCGGCCCGACGCCCATGCGCGCTGAGCCAATCGAAGCGCGCCCTTCGACAGGCTCAGGGCGCATGTTTCGCGGAGACATCTCTCCGGGCTGTGGCTGGGATCAGGCCGCATCTGTCAGGCCGGCCGCATCAGCCAACTCAACCGCGTGCGCAGCCAACTGCCGCACCGCCTTGCTACAGCGAACGCGGACGGTACCCGCGCTGGTGTGAAACCGTCGAGCCGCTCGGTCACCGCTCACGCCTTCGGCATAGATACCCTGCAGCAGCGCCGCATCCGAATCGTCGATCAAGTGCATCAGACTTCCGGCCTCCAGGACCCGTCGTACTTCGAGGTCAACGGGGGTTGGCGAGTCGCTAGGAGTGCCATCTAGGCGAGCCGGTTCCAACAGCTCCTCAAGTGATTCCGTGGACGGCAGCAGCATGACCTCGCCTCGGCCAAACCACCGGTGATCTTGGGAAACTGCTTTCAATGTGTCGAGCGAAAGGTTTGCTGCGATTCGTACCGGGCGCCGGCTCAGCGGATAGTTGTTGATCACACACCACAGTCGTGCCAGGTAGTCGTCAATGCTTGACCGGGGATCGCGCTGCGCCATTCGCACCATGCGTCCAACGAGTGCCTGCAATATCACGCGGCCAGCGAGGTGATCGCCCACTGCTGCCTCGGCGAGCAGGGCGGCCAGCACAGCATCTGAGTGCAGCTTGGCGATCGACAGGATGTCCTCCAGTGATCGGTACGGCGCAAGCGCCGGGTGTCGACCCGCCCAGCGCTTCGCCGTCCCCCGATCAGTGCGGACCAGCTCAGACCACTCCCGATCAAGTGCCGCTACAAGGCGAAACCCGGGCCACCCGCGCGATCCAGTGGTCATGGCCTGACTTTGGCAAGCAGGTGTTGTCCAACATGTTGGTCGAAACACCGCAGGTGTCGCCCATCCCGGCTGAGTGTTGTCAGTCGCTAGGGTGAGCGCGTGGGCCCCGTAATGGAGGAGTGACATGTCAAAAGTTGCGTCGCTGGTGATGAACAACGGCTTAGAAATCCCGCAAGTTGGTTTTGGGGTATTCCTCGTCCCGCCGGAGGAAACCAAGCAAGCCGTCGCCGAAGCACTCAAGACCGGGTATCGCTTGATCGACACCGCCCAGGGTTATCGGAACGAGGAGGGTGTCGGCGCAGCGATCGCCGAGAGCGACGTGCCCCGGGACGAGTTGTTCATCACCACGAAGTTGACCAACAGCGAACACGGCTACGACAACGCCCTCAACGCCTTTGAGGGCAGCATGAAGAAGCTGGGCATCGACGTACTCGATCTGTTCCTCATCCATTGGCCGCTGCCCATGTTCGACCAGTACGTCGAAACCTGGCGCGCCTTCGAGAAGCTGCTCGCCGACGGGCGGGTGCGCTCGATCGGCGTGTCCAACTTCGAGATTGCCCACCTGGAACGACTCCTCGCGGAGACCGACGTCACGCCGACGGTTAATCAGGTCGAGTTGCACCCTCAGTTCCCGCAGGAGGAGTTGCGCGCGTTCCACGAGGAGCATGGGATCCTCACCGAGTCGTGGGGTCCGCTCGGTCAGGGCAAAGGCCTGCTGGAGAACCCCCACATTGTCGAGGTGGCGCGACGCAAGGCCCGTACGCCGGCGCAGGTCGTGCTGCGTTGGCACGTGCAGCTTGGCTTCGTGGTCATCCCCAAGTCGGTGCGTCCCGAACGGATGCGGGAGAACATCGACCTGTTTGATTTCGAACTCGATGATGACGACATGGCCGAGATCGCAGGAGTTCGCACCGGCCAGCGTCTCGGCGCCGACCCGAACGTGTTCGCCATGCGCTAGTGGTTGACGGGCTTGAGCCCGTGCAACGATTCGGTGCCCTCATTCATGCTTACGCCACGGCTCATGATCGCGAAAACCACACCGATCAGCAGGTAACACACCGCCATGATGATCAGGATGATCACCGACTTGCCGTTCGCTGGGAGGATCACGGCACCGATCACCGCGGCAACGACCAGCGTGACATTGAAGACGACGTCGTAGAGCACGAAAACGCGGCCTTTGAACTCATCAGCCACATGCGCTTGGACCAGAGTGTCGACACAGAGTTTCAAGCCCTGCGCGGTCAGACCCAGCAGGAACGCCGCTGCCATCAGCGGCACCCGGGCATAGATCGCACCTGGCACCACTTGAAACACCGCTGAGGCCAGCAGGCAGATGATCATCGTGCTCCGCACGCCCAGCCGCGCGCTCAGCGGCGGCGTCACCACCGAGGCGAAAGCAAACCCAGCCCCGGTAATCACCACCAGCAATCCAAGATCAGCGATGGCCGCGTCAACCTGATCGATTGTGTGGAGGTAGTTGCGGAATACCAAGATCATCGCCACCGTGACAATGCCAAAGACGAGCCGGTGAGCCGCAATGGTCATTAGTCCAATCCCCGGGGCACGCTGACGACGTAAATGCGCCAGCGCCTCGATCAGGCCGGCAACCACATCGCGCGCTCTCACCGGCTCCGCATCGTCGGGGCCGAGTTGCCGGCGCGGGATCCACAACGCCAAGCCGGCGCTCAGCACAAATCCTGCCGCGGCAACGACAAACAAGATCGCATTGGCCCGATAGTCGGGCATCTCATGGCCCAAGATCACACGCAGGGGCGTGGCCGCGGCGACTCCGATCAGCAAACCGACGGGACCAACAACAGGTACCACCGAGTTGGCAACCATGTACTCGCCAGGGTCGATAGTGTGAGGAAGCGAGGCCGACAGCGCCGCCAACAGGAACCGGTTGAGGCTCATGGCCAGCAGCAGGCTCCCGTAGACCAGCGTCTCCATCCCCGTTGTCCGCAGCCCTGTTGCAACCAGCACCGCAAGGCCGAGGGCCACCACGGCTCTGGCGAGGTTGGTAACGACGATGACCTGCCGCCGGGAGTACCGGTCGATCACCACCGCGGCAAACGGCCCCAGGATCGAGAACGGCAGCAAAGTGATGGCCAGCACGATGGCGATCGACGCGGCATCCGGCTGGCGCTCGGGTGAGAAGAGCACATAAGAAGCGAGTGCGACTTGGAGCACTCCGTCAGAGGACTGAACAGCGACCCGAACCGCCAGCAGCCGCCTGAAGTATCGGTGCCGCCACAACTGCTGAAGGCTCCGAGCGAATTCCATCCTTAACCTTGCGGATACTTCTTCACATATTCCGAGAGCTTGTCGTCCTTGAAAGCCTTAGACAGCTCGGCCATCTTGACCGTGTCTACAACGTCAATGCTCTGCCCGTTGCTTGTAGTGGAGAAACCGGAGATCGGAGCCTGCAGCAGCTCGATGTCCTTGCCGGTGAGGCGCAGCGACAAAGCGGTACGCCTGATCTCGCCATCACTAAGGTCGTTGTCGACCGTAAGGTGCTTCGCCACGTTGCCGATGAAGGTGATGAAGGTCTTCGGATCCGAAATCACTTCCGCGCTCAGTCCCTTCTCGACGATGGCCTTGATCACATTGCGCTGATTCTCCGCCCGATCAAGATCACCACCTGGCAGCAGCTTACGTTCCCGAACGAACCACAGTGCTTCCTCGCCCGCGATGGTGATCTTGCCTTTGGGATAGTGAAAACCGCCCGCGCTAAAGGCGTTCTCGTTGGTGACCGTCACGCCATTCAAATCCTCGGTCAGCCTGATGAAACCCTCGAAGTCGATCAGCACCACATGGTCCATGCGTACGCCGGTGAGACTCTCCAGCGTACGCACGGCCAGTGGTGCACCGCCGAAGGCGAAGGCCGCATTGATCTTGTTCCTGCCGAAGCCCGGGATCTCGACCCACATGTCACGCGGGAAGGAGACTATGTACGCCTGGTCGCGCTTGGCATTCAGGTGTACGACCATGATCGTGTCGCTGCGACCGTTGCCTTCGTTGCCTGGATCGCGGCTGTCCGAGCCGAGCAGCACGTAGTTCAAGGTGCCGGCTTCCTGCGGTGCCTTGGACGGACGCGCGGCTGATTCTTCGGTGGGCAGTTCGACGCCGCGGTTTAAGTTCTTGGTCACACTGCGATCTATCGTCGCTGCGTAAAGAAATCCGGCGCCGATTACCGCGACGAGCAGCACGGCCAGGCCGATCAAGATCTTCGGTAGCAGCCGACGCCTTTTGGGTTCACGGGTTTCGTCGTCGGGTTGCGACTCGGCGATCGCTGCGGTATGGGTCACAGGCTTCCTTCATCTCCGAAAAGGGCAACGGCAGTCTATGCGGCAGCGCCGGCCGGATCCCCGCTCGACGATCGATCGTTACCACGAACTGCTCCCAGCCGCCCGGATTGAGATGACCGTTACGATCCCTATATGTCACGCGCCGAGGAAGCCGCGCGGCGCGCCGAGCTTGCGGCAGCTCAGGCGCGAGGCGAATCGGTTCAGGCTCAAAAGCTGATAGATGAGTTTGTCGCCGCCGCCAAGGCCAAGGGCATCGCCCCGCATCCGCTGCGCGCAACGCTGTACAGCGGCCAGTCGGTGAAGACCGACAAGGTCGGCTGGTACATCCGTAAGAACCAGAGCGTCGCCATCGGCGAGGACGGCTCATATTACGTGCTGACAGTTCCGGGGGGTCTGCGCGAGCGTCTGTCCGGCGTAAAACTGAAGCCCAGTCCGCCGCCGCTGGTCATTGGCAAAGGTGGCAAGGACGGCCAATCGGGCGATCTGGCGGACTTCCTTACATGGCGGCTTGAGCCTGGTTGGTCGACCGGCTGAGCGATCGCCGCGAAGCTACAGATCCTCCATAGCCGTCGCGGACTTCTTGACCTTGACGAACTTGATATAGGCGTTGACCACCTCGCCTGGCTCACCACGCATCATCAGCCTGCCGCGGTCCAGCCAGATCGCCTCGTTGCACATCTCCTTGATGCTGGCCAGCCCGTGACTGACGAGAAACATCGCCCGGGCGCTCTGCCGCAGCTCTGCCATCTTGGCGTTGGCCTTCTCGCGGAAATGAGCATCGCCGGCGGACAGGGCTTCGTCGATCATCAAGATGTCGGGTTTCATGTGGACGGCGACCGAGAACTCAACGCGTGCCGACATGCCCGAGGAGTAGGTGCGCATCGGCATGTCAATGAAGTCGCCAAGCTCGGTCCATTCGGCCACCTCGTCGGCGCGCTCCTCTATCTCCCGCCGAGACAAGCCCGAGGCCAGCCCGCCCAGGATGATGTTCTCCCGGCCAGACAGGTTCTTGTTGAAGCCAACACCAAGCGCCAGGAGCGTGCTGGCACGCCCCCAAACCTCGATGGAACCGCTGGTGGGCGGCAGGATTCCGGCCATTGCGCGCATCAGCGTGGACTTGCCGGCGCCGTTGGAGCCGATGATGCCCATGGCGGTCCCGGTGCGCACTTCGAAGGAGACGTCTTTGATCGCCTCCACTTCCTTTACCGCGCGCTGCCCACGTCCAAACCGGATCAGCGCTTGCTTCAGCGTTGGCTTGCGTTCAAAGGTCGTGCGATAAGTGATCGAGAGGTCATTAACCTTCACCGCCAGCGGGATTTCGCCGTTGGGCGGGCGGCGTTCGCCGTTAGACAAGACGGACAGCAAACTCACGCTCCCTCGAGATGAAGTACAGGAAGCCGATCACCACAGACACGAATGCCCACGCCGCCGCTGATATCCACATGTATGGCGGAGGCCACTGATCGGTCTGCAGCAGCTCGGAGTAGCCGCCCAGCATGGAATACATCGGGTTGAGCTGGATGACGGTCAGGATCGGGCCGGAGAACCGGCCGAGAATCATTTCTGGCGCCCACAAGATCGGGGATAAGTACAGCCAGATCCGTACGAAGAAAGGCAGGAAGCTCGACGTGTCGCGGAAGTAGACCTGAAGCGCGGCGAAGAAAGCCGCCAGTCCCATTCCGAAAACGACCATGGTCCCCAGGAAGTACGGCGCCAAAAGCATCTTGAGTGACCAGACGTCGGTCAGAAAGATCAAGTGGAACACGAAGTAGACCGGCACGGTCGGCAGGAAGCGAAAGAACGCCGTACGAACTGCCGACAAGGGAATCAGCAGCCGCGGAAAAGGCGTATTAAGTAGCAGCTTGCCGGAGCTGGTGACCGAGGTCGCGCCGCTGGTGATCGAGGTAGCCACCATCTGGAAGGCGAAGAGCCCCAAGGTGAGATGGGCGAAGAAGGCCGGGTCATGTTGGCGGCGGATGATCGTCACCAGCACGTAATAGACGGCGGCCAGCAGCAACGGGTTGAGTATCAGCCACAACTGGCCGAAGAACGTAGAGGTGTTGGCCCCGCGCATCGTGGCCTTGCTCATCGCGGCCGCAAATGACCGCCTCCGCCAGAGTTCGCGGAAGTAGGGAATCAGCGGTGGCAGGCCAGCCCGATGGGGTCCGTAGTAGTGATAGACGGGCTCGAACTCCGCCTCCCGGGCGCGACCCGGACGGCTAGCCTCGGTCATCGCGACGCTGCCCTCTGGATGCCCATGGCGTCTGATCTCTCGTACCTTCAACTACGTCTTGTCCTCAGTCTCACCCATTTCCGGGCACGTTCTTCGGGCGACCACGGGTGAATAGTCTGCCACGCGTCTCCCCCCGGCGTTGCCGTCAAGACTCAACGCATAAGCCGCGCGCCTAGCTCCCGGACCACGTCGACGAAGAGATCAACGTCCCGCTCGCTGGTACGCCAGTTGGTCATCGCCGGACGCAAGGCGACCCGACCGCCATAAACAGTGGTGCCCGCGAAAACCCGACCGTCTGCGAGCAGTTCCTCACCCAGCTGTCGATTGAGTGCGTCGAGTGCCCCCTCGTCGTCCATGCCACGCGGTCGATAGCGCAGGCACACGATGCATAACGGCACCTCGGCCAGCCTCTCGAGGTCGGGTGCGGCATCCACCAGACCGGCCATCCGCTGCGCCAGATCCAGATGCCGCTCCACCATTGACCGGTACCCGTCCCGGCCGTACGCCCGCAGCGTCGCCCAGAGCGGGAGCGCCCGTGCCCGCCGCGACGATTCGGGCCCGAACAGGCCGTACCCCGCTCCCGGGCTGTCCGGACTCGGAAGGTACGGCGCTCCAGGCATGCCGAAAGCCCGGCCCAACCGCTGCGGCTCGGCGACCAGGACGAAACCGCTTTCGTACGGCACATTCAGCCATTTGTGGGCGTCCGCGGCGATCGAGTGGGCGCGTGCCATGCCGCGCACCAAATGAGCGGTTCGCGGGGACAGCGCCGCGAAAAGCCCGAATGAGGCATCCAGATGCAGCCATGCCCCGCGGCGGTCGGCAATGTCGGCCAGGTCGGCGATGGGGTCGAAGTCACCAGCATTGACTTCGCCAGCATTGCCGATGATGACAGCCGGCTCGTCCAGTTCCGCCAGCTGCCCATCCAACGCAGACAAGTCAACCCGGCCAATGACATCCTCGGCGCACACCCGCACAGCATCACGCCCGTGACCGAGCATCTGCAGTGCCTTACGGGCGCTGGGATGTACATATCCGCCTGAGAACACCGGCATCGGTCGGCGAACGGCTGGCAACCCATCGGCTGTCACATCGACCCCATGCTGTTCACCCCACCAGTGAGTGGCGCATGCCAGCCCGGTGAAGTTGGCGAACGTTGCGCTGGCGACGAGCGCGCCACCCCAGCCGTCGGGCAGCCCGACTAGCTCGCAAACCATCGCAGCACTACGTCTTCAACGGCCGAGGCGAAGTCGGATGACACGCGGGAGAAAGCGTTCTGATCCAGCAAGGAGGTCAACCAGTCGGCGGCCATCGCGGCCGGCGTTGATCCGCCGATGACGAAATGGAAGAACCGTGGACCGCTCGACAACGTCGCTGCGGATGTGCCCACGTCCAGAAGCTCGGCGACCGCGTCGCGACCGCCCACACCGCGCGTGGGCAATGGCCCGTGCAGCCCTTCCAGCCGGGTCAGCGCCGAGCCGTCGCGCACCTTCCGATCGGCTAGTGAGGACAGGTAACCGGCGGCCGCCTCGTGGACGATATCTAACGGCTCAATTGCGGAGTCGACCTCTTGGATCGGATCTGGCATGGCCGCAAGTTTGTCAGCTGATCAAGCTCGTCTCAGCCTGGAGTCGGATCGTCTGCGATCACAAGCGCCCAAAAGGACGAGATGTTGCCCAAATTGGGTCATCTGCGATCACAAGCGTCGAAACAATCAGCGATCGGAGGGGGCCGTATCGCCAAGATCACCGGCCCGCCTGCGCGTGCTGGCGCGAGACACTAATTGGCACAAGTCAGGTCGACATCGTAGATCGATCAGGAGTGGTGATCGGCCCACCAGGCCAGCAGCTCCTCGCGGGCGCGGTCTTCGCCCAACGGACCGTCCTCCAGCCGACGTTCCAGCAGGAACGCGTACGCGCGCCCGACGTCTGGCCCCTCCGGAATTCCCAAGATCTCCATGATCTGGTTCCCGTTCAGATCGGGTCGGATGGCGTGCAGCTCTTCCTGAGCCGCAAGTTCGGCGATCCGGCGCTCCAAGTGGTCGTACGCCCGGCGCAACCGTTCCGCCTTGGCCGTGTCTCTGGTCGTGACATCAGCTCTGGTTAACACGTGCAGCCTGGCGAGCTGATCGCCGGCATCGCGGACGTAGCGGCGCACCGCCGAGTCGGTCCACCCAGCGCCACTTTCCTGGCCGCCGGCATACCCGTGGAACCGTAAATGCAGCGCAACTAGATCCGAAACCGCCTTGATCTCCTCGCCACTAAACCGCAGTGCGCTCAAGCGCTTCCGAACCAGCTTGGCGCCGACAACATCATGGTGGTGAAACGACACCTTTCCACCCGGCTCAAACCGCCGAGTCGCCGGCTTGCCGATGTCGTGCAGCAGCGCCGCCAGCCGGATGATCAGATCGGGCCGTTGCGGCAGCCGATCCTCCATGTCGATCGCCTGCTCCAGCACCGTGAGGCTGTGCTGGTAGACGTCTTTGTGGCGGTGATGTTCGTCGCGTTCCAGGCGCAGCGCCGGCAGCTCGGGCAGCACCTTCGCCGCCAGCCCCGTCGACACCAGCAGGTCAAGACCAGGGCGCGGACGATCGGTGAGCAACAACTTGCTGAGCTCGTCGCGGATCCGTTCGGCCGAGATGATCGAGATCCGGTCGGCCATGTCCCGCATCGCTGCGACCACCTCGGGCGCCGCCGTAAATCCCAGCTGCGCCACGAACCGGGCCGCGCGCATCATCCGTAACGGATCGTCGCTAAACGAACTCTCCGGCCTCGCCGGAGTCCGGATCACCCCCCGGGCCAGATCGGTTATGCCTCCATACGGATCGACGAACCGCTTCTGAAGAATCGACACCGCCATGGCGTTGATGGTGAAGTCTCGGCGATGCAGATCACCCTCCAGCGTGTCGCCGAAGGCAACCTCAGGCTTCCGGCTGTGCCCGGCGTACACGTCGGCGCGGTACGTGGTGACCTCGATCACCCAGCTGGCATTGCCGACTTCGACCTTGCAGCCGATGGTCCCGAACTCTTTGCCTATGGTCCACACGGCCGGGGAGAACCTCCGCAGCAGCTTCTCGACCGTGTCCGGATGCGCCGAAGTCGCAAAGTCCAGATCGTGGCCAAGCCTGCCCAGCAGAGCATCGCGTACGCTGCCGCCGACCAGATAGAGCTCGTGTCCGGCATTGCTGAACAATTCGCCCAATCGGTCAGCGACCGGCGCGATTCGCAACAATTCAGCCACAGCCGCAGCCTGCGCCGAGCTCAGCTGGAATGTGGACACGCTGAGCGAGTCTAGGCGGGAATTAAGATGACCAGGTGAGGAGGTGGTACGCGGTGCGCGCGGCCCGCGTACTGCTGGCAGTTCTGGTCTCGGGGATCAGCCTGCTCCTGATGCCCCCGCGCACACTGGCTGCCGAGCCGGTCCCTCTGGTCTCCATCACCCTGACCTCGATGAGTCCGGAGCTGCCGGCTCGCGACGACGAGATCACCGTCACTGGCCGCATCACCAACATCACCGAAAAGCCGCTGCACCGGGTGGAAGCTCTCTTCTGGCGTAGCCAGGCGCCCATACCCGGCCGCGCCGGGCTGGAGCAGGCGCTGGAGTCGGAGGCCAACGATCCACTCGGCGCCCGTTACACGGCTGCCTTCCAAGATCTGTTTACGCCGGAGAATCCCTACCTCGCACCCAATGCCTCAGTCGACTTCCAACTGCGAGCCAAAGTGTCCGAC
>JBKPAB010000198.1:0-11273 GCA_046726195.1 Actinomycetota bacterium | reverse complement strand
TCTTTGTGCTCACTGTGGCCAGCTGCGCCGCCGTCGGACTGATCGGATTGGCGCTGCTCCATCTCGCGCGGTATCGGTCGTTGGCCCAGCAGCTGACGATCGCCACGTTGCTGCCCGTGGTCGCGGTTGCGACAACAGTGTTGATCAACGTGCGGCTGATGTTCCTCTCCACCCATGATTCCTTGGTGATCTTGTGCGCGCTATTGGCGTCACTGCTGCTTGCAGCGCTCGGCGGATGGCTGGTGGTACGGCGGATTTCTCGAGCATCCCGCCGGGTTGGCGCGGGTCTGCACCAGCTGGTCTCGGACTCCGCGAGCGGCGCCCAAGTCGCGACCGCCGCGCCTCACGAGGTCGCCGCACCTCGGGAACTGGCGCAAGTGCTGAACGATCTTGCCGAAACGCGCCAAACCCTTGCGGAATCGCGAGCGCGGGAGCGTGCAGCCGAACAGTCTCGCCAGGAACTTGTCAGCTTCATGTCCCACGACCTGCGCACGCCGCTCGCCGGTCTGCGCGCCCTGGCGGAGGGATTGGAGGACGGGGTGATCACTGATGTGCCACGAGCAATTTCGCAACTGCGCGCCACCGCCGCCCGGATGAGCGTGCTGGTGGATGACCTGTTCGCCTTGTCGCGGGTGCAGGGCGCCCGTGAAGCCAAGCCGCAAACGATGGTATCGCTCGCGGAGTTGGTCAGCGACGTGGCGTCAGAATCTGCGGCACCGGCGGGCTCACAGGGCGTACGACTTGAAGTTGATCTTCCTGATGGCGACCGGCTGGCCGTGCTTGGGTCGTCAGATGATCTCGCCCGGGCGCTGGCCAACCTGACCACGAACGCAATCCGCCATACCGACGCTGGGCGAGTCGTCAGACTTGAGGGCCGGCGAACTGACGACAATCACGTCCACGTGGCTGTACTCGATGGCTGCGGCGGAATTCCGGAGGGCAGCCTCTCCCGAGTGTTTGATGCCGGCTGGCGAGGCACCTCCGCACGCAGTGGGGATGACGGCGGCGCCGGCCTCGGGCTGGCCATTGCCCGCGGAGTCATTGAGTCGCACGACGGTGAGATCTCGGTGCGCAACGTCGAGGGAGGTTGCCGGTTCGAGGTAACCCTGCCGGCGCCCCAGCCCACAAGCCACGCGACGTGAAGGTGTTGCTCACCGGCGGCGCCGGCTTCATCGGCCGCCCGGTTCATGATCAACTAATTGCGGCCGGGCATGTCGTTCACCTCTTCGACCGGGCACTCGACCGGCGTGATGACATCACCGATCATGATCGACTCTGGGCGGCGGCGCGGGACTGCGATGCTGTCATCCACCTCGCAGCCAAGGTCGGTCTTGGGATCGACATTCGTGATATCGACGAGTACGCGCTGCACAACGACTACGGGACCGCGATGGTGCTCCGGGTTGCAGCAGAACACGCCGTCTCGCGGTTCGTCTACGCGTCCTCGATGGTGGTCTATGGAGAGGGCAGCTATCGCTGCACGCGTCACGGCCCGGTCAGCCCGCCGCCACGCCACAGAGATGATCTCGACTCTGGCCGCTTCGACCCGCGATGTCCGCGATGCGGTGATGATCTGATTCCGGAACTGGTGAGCGAGTCGGCTCCACTGGATCCGCGCAACAGCTACGCCGCAACCAAGGTCCACGGGGAACAGCTTGCGGCCATCTGGAGCCGGGAGACCGCAGGTGAGGTGGCCGCGCTGCGATTCCACAACGTCTACGGCCCCGGCATGCCGCGCGACACCCCGTACGCCGGGGTGGCCTCGATCTTCGCCGACAGCTTGCTGCGTCGCGAGCCGCCGCAGGTCTTCGAGGACGGGTGCCAGCGCCGAAACTTCATCCACGTATCTGATGTGGCCGCGGCAGTGCTCGCGGCTCTGCACGCCAAGCTGCCGGTAGGTCTGACGCCGCTGAACATCGGAACCCCCTGGGTTATGAGCGTCGGCGAGATGGCGATCGAACTCAGCCGTGCGTTGGGGGGTCCATCGCCCATTGTGACCGGGGCGTATCGCCTGGGCGACGTACGGCATATCACGGCTGACTGTTCAGCCGCGGAACGCGTTCTCGGCTGGCGCGCCCAGATCGATCTGGCCTCCGGCCTCGCCGACTTGTCAGAATCCAGTTGAGTTATAGGTCAACTGGATTCTGACAGGTCGGCGTAAGTGAGTCAGGGAACAAGGACGAGCTTTCCGCGAGCATGACCGTCCTGACTGATCTGGTGCGCTTCAGCGGCTCGTGCTAAAGGGAAGGTCTGGAACTTGATCACCAGCTTGCCCTGCTCCAACAGCTCGGCAGCTTCGGCGAGGGCTTTCATCGGCTGGCTCTCGCCCGCGCTGCTGCCGGTAACCCTCGCACCGGCTTCGGCGGCTGCGAAATTGGCGAGGGAGACGACCTGAGCCGGCTCAGGCGCGAGGCTGATCAGATCTTCAATTGGAGTCTTGCCAACCGCGTCAAGCACCGCGTCGATCTTGGCGACCGGTAGCGCGCGTACCCGCTCCACCATGCCTTCGCCGTAGAGCACCGGAATGGCGCCGATCTCGCGGAGATAATCCTGGTTGGCCTCACTCGCCGAGGCGATCACCGTCGCGCCACGTGCCTTGGCCATCTGTGTCGCTGTGGAGCCAACCCCGCCGGCGCCACCATCAATGAAGACGGTGCTGCCGGCCGTGACGCCCAAGAGCCGCAGCGCCCGTTCCGCCGCCTCAGCAACGACACCGGCTGCGGCCGCAGCCGCCCAGTCCACCGATGCCGGCTTGCGGGCCCATGAGTTGAGGACGGCAAACTCGGCTTGAGTGCCGCGGCCCAGACCGAACACGTCGTCACCCACCGCCACGTCCGTGACGCCTTCGCCGACCTCGTCGACCACTCCGGCGGCATCGAAACCCGGATAACTGGTGGCCTCCAGCGGCTTACCCTGCGCCGATCTCCCTGACCGGATCTTCCAGTCGATCGGATTGACGCTCGCCGCGCGTACCACGACCCGAACCTGTCCCGGTCCTGCATGCGGCTCGGGCGCCTCACCCACCCTGAGAACCTCCGGCCCGCCGTACTCGTCGAACTGAAGCGCAAACACAATTTCTCCTTAGGCTCTGCTCGCGCATCGCGCGAGGTTCCCGTCTACTTCGTCGTCGTTCGCAGACGATAAAGCGTGTCTGCTCTCTCGGTACAAGATTGCTCGCTCCGCTCGCTGAGGCTGGCGCTGGGTGAGCCGCTGCCTTCCTCACTCGCTTCGCTCCCTCGTCCAGGACAGCGGCGCGCCAGCCTGGCTCAGCACGCCGGGCGCGCGATACCGACGCTCGCAGAGCAGGTTACTTCTTATCGCTCTTTGCGGCCTCTCCGACACCGGTGAGCGCGGCCACAAATGCCTCGGGTGGGACTTCGACCCGGCCGACCATTTTCATCCGCTTCTTGCCCTCCTTCTGCCTTTCGAGCAGCTTGCGTTTGCGGGTGATGTCGCCGCCATAACACTTGGCGAGCACGTCCTTGCGGACCGCTCGGATAGTCTCGCGGGCGATCACCCGCGACCCAATGGCCGCCTGCACCGGAACCTCGAATTGCTGCCTCGGGATCAGCTCCTTCAGCTTGGCCGTCATAGTCACGCCGTAGGAGTAGGCCCTGTCTTTGTGCACGATCGCAGAGAACGCGTCGACCGGTTCACCGTGCAGCAAGATGTCGACCTTGACCAACTCGGCGGGCTGCTCGCCGGCCAATTCGTAGTCCAGGCTCGCATAACCTCTGGTTCGCGATTTGAGTGCATCGAAGAAATCGAAAATGATCTCTGCCAGCGGCAGCGTGTAACGGATCTCGACGCGATCCTCGGAGAGATAGTCCATGCCGTGCTGAATGCCGCGTCGACCTTGGCACAGCTCCAGAATGGTGCCGATGTAGGCCGCTGGAGCCAGGATGGTGGCCTTGACGACTGGCTCGTAAACCTCTGCGATCTTGCCTGCTGTCGGATACTCCGACGGATTCGTCACCTCCAGTTCGGCGCCACCTTCCATGATCACGCGGTATACCACGTTAGGCGCCGTGGAGATCAGATCAAGATCGAATTCGCGTTCCAGGCGCTCCCGCACGATCTCCATATGCAACAGGCCGAGGAAGCCAATCCGGAATCCAAAACCGAGCGCACTGGAGGTTTCCGGTTCGTAGCTCAGTGCTGCATCGTTGAGCTGCAATTTGTCCAGGGCCTCCCGCAGTTCGGGATAGTCGGCCCCGTCGATTGGGTAGAGCCCAGCGAACACCATCGCCTTCGGAGGCCGATAGCCACCCAGATCATGGGAGGCGGGCCGCTTCAGAGATGTGACCGTATCGCCAACACGTGACTGCCGAACATCCTTCACACCGGTGATCAGGTACCCGACCTCGCCAACTCCCAAGGAGGCTGCCTTTGTCGGCTCTGGCGAGATAACGCCGACCTCCAAGGTCTCGTGGGATGCCTTGGTCGACATCATGAGCACGCGCTCGCGGTGTGAGAGCGCACCATCAACAAGCCGCACATAAGTGACGACTCCGCGGTAGGTGTCGTAGATGGAGTCGAAGATCAACGCCCGAGCCGGCGCCGCGGGATCACCAATCGGGGCAGGTATCTGAGCAACGATCTCGTCCAGCAGCCGGGCCACACCCTCACCCGTCTTCGCCGACACACGGAGCACTTCATCTGGATCGCAGCCGACGACCTTGGCCAGTTCCGCGCCGTACTTGTCCGGCTGCGCGCTGGGCAGGTCGATCTTGTTCAAGACCGGAATCACGTGCAGGTTGGCATCCAAGGCCAGATAGAGGTTGGCCAGGGTTTGAGCCTCAATGCCCTGCGCGGCATCGACGACGAGCACCGCACCCTCACAGGCCGCAAGGGATCGCGAGACCTCGTAGGTGAAGTCGACATGGCCCGGCGTGTCGATCATGTTGAGGACATAGGTCGCGGCAGGGTGGCTGCCTTTGCCGGAGGTCCGCCACGGCATCCGGACGGCTTGGGATTTGATCGTGATACCACGCTCCCGCTCGATATCCATCCGATCCAGGTACTGGGCACGCATCGTGCGCTCGTCGACGACACCGGTCAGCTGCAACATCCGATCGGCCAACGTCGACTTGCCATGATCGATGTGGGCGATGATGCAGAAATTACGGATGATCGACGGGTCAGTGCGACCTGGCGCTGGTGCGGACACCGGACTCACAACAGACATCCTCACCCGATATAGCGAATTTGGCCCGCTGATGGCGCCGCTGGTAGCGTGGTCCGTCGCGCCTGCACAGCAGCGCCCCACACATCACAGAGGAGTTCCAGAGGCCTGTCGTGGCGAACATCAAGTCCCAGCTCAAACGAATCAAGACGAACGAGAAGTCCCGTCAGCGTAACAAGGCGACGAAGTCAGCGCTGAAGACCTCGATTCGCCGGTTCCGTGAAGCTGCCGAAGCCGGTGATACCGCGAAGGCTACTGAGCTGGCGTACGCCGCCTCGCGGGCGTTGGACAAGGCCGCATCTAAGGGCATCATCCACAAGAATCAGGCCGCGAACCGGAAGTCCGCGATTGCTGCGAAGGCGGCTCGCCTGGATCGTTCCGGCAAGAAGCGCTAGTTACTCTTGGCGCGTCTCGCGCACCTCGCGCCAGTGCTTTACATGTTCATCCTTGTGCGGCCTAACTCAGAATTAGCCGAATGCTCGCTGATAGCCACTTCGCGTTAGCTACCTACACTTCGCGTTGCTTGCAACTACCGCGCTGTGCATGGAACTACCGCGGAGTGGTGGTGGGCAGCGGCACCGAGTTCGTTAGCCCCGCAAGCGCGAGACGCTTAACACGGCGCGTTCCAGCGCGAATGCGGCGTCGTCAGCGGCACCTTTGACGTCTGCATCAGCAACGGCGACCGCCTTGAGCGCCTTCGCCAGACTCCCCTGATCCCATCCGCGCGCTTGAGAGCGCATCGACTTCAGCTTCCACGGCGGGACTCCGACCTCCCGGGCCAGGTCTGCCTCTCGTTGACCGCTGCCGGCGGTGATCAGCTTGCCAAGTCCGCGGATTCCCGATGCCAAGGCGCTGGTGATGAGCACCGGTGCCACACCCGTCGCGAGCGCCCAGCGAAGCTGCTCCATGGCGACCCCGGTGCGCCCGGCTAGTGCGGCATCTGCCACTGCAAAGCTGGTCACCTCGGCGCGACCCCCGAAGTAGCGGCGGACCTGATCAACAGTGAGCTGGCTGCCTTCTCCGTCCGAGACCAGCTGCGCCACCGCGGCCGCCAGCGCACGAAGATCGTGGCCGACCGCATCCACCAGCACCGCCGCCGCACCTGAATCAATGGAGCTACCGGTACGCTTGACTTCAGCTGAGACGAATTGGGGTAGCTCCCAAGGCTTCAGGGCTGCACATTCCGTCACTTCTGCGCCAGCGGATTTCAGCCTCTCGACCAGCCCTCTGCCTTTGGCGCCGCCGCGATACACCAGGATCACTGCAAGGTCCGGTATCCGAGCAGCGGCCAGGTTCACCAGATCCGTATCGAGCTCCGGAGCTAAATTCTCCAGCTCGTAGATGACGGCGGCGCGGCTGCTGGAAAAAAGCGATGGACTAGTGATCTCGGCGAGCTTGCCCTGATCAAGCCGGGTCGCCTCGATCTCCGAGATCTCGACATCAGGCGTCTCCGAACGCATCTGTTGACACAAGGTGTCAACAGCACGGTCCGTGAGGAGGCCTTCTGGCCCACTGATGATGACCAGCCGGCCGAACGGGGTCTTCACTACCGCCACGCAGCACAGCATGCCAGCCTGAACCGACGGCCAGCCGTCAGAGTGCACATCAGCTCTTGTTCCGGCCCGCAACACAAATCAGATTCGCGCCTCCCTGTGATTGGTGTTGATATACATGAGCGAGACACTGGATACCAGGCGAAAGGCGGCGTCGGTGGGCGGCAAGTTGTGGACCTCACTGTTTGGTCGGGTCGTGACTGATCGGCAGCTGCCGACTGCCCCCAGCGAGCCGGAGCTGGTTGTCATCGAGGAGCCAGCACTGGGTATGAAGCTCACCGGAGAGCCGCATCCCCTTGACCGTATGGTGACCGTCCAGCCGAACACCGTTGCAGTCATCTTTGAGCAGGACAGCGTTCCAAGGCTCAAGTTCCCCGGTGAGATTCTGACGCCCGGCCTGCTTCCATCGCTGCGTCCGGTACGGGTGCTCGCCGTCAACACCGGGCCAGTCGAGCTGGATGTGACCGTCGACCACCTCGTCACCATGGACGGTCACGACATCGAGCGGTGCACGGCCCGGGTGACCGTCCAGCTCAGCGATCGCGACGACTACGCGCCGATAACCGGACTCGCCGCAGAGTACGGAACCGAGCTCGAGGCGTACCTACTGCAACGGGTTGAGACTGATGTGGCGATGGGTATGCATGCGGCGGTCAAAATGAACCGTCTCGCAGACTTGCGTCGCCCAACAGTGCAACAAGAGCTTGCGGAACGCTGGCTCCCCAGATCCTTCGCGGGCGGGGCACTGGTACGTCGTGACTTCGTCGTACGCGAGATCCTCTGGCCGAAAGACGGGCCGATCTCGGTCCCGATCCCCCAGACCCGCTCCCCAAAGGTGGTTCCTATCTCCTCAGCGGGCAGATCAACACCCCCCTCTATAACCCGCACGGCATCGGGTGTCCTGGAGCTGACCATGGACGCGCGGTTGCGCCGGATTTGGCGGCGCTACGCAGAACCGGAGCTCCGAGGCATTGCTGGCGCCAAGATCAGCAATGCCGCGACCGTGATCGCCGTCGTCGACCGCGAGCCGGGCGCCTATGAGGGAAGCCGGCTGCGCGAGACCTTCGGTGTCTACTTCGAAGATCACAACCTCCATTTCGTGGCCGCCGTTGCAGATTCCTATGAGGACCTGGTTCGTGCCTGGTTCAAGCAGGTAGATGGCAGTCCGGGTCGACTCATGTCGGTTCGATCGCTCGATGACGACTCGCTCCTGCGGATCGGCGTTGATCAGGCGCTGCGGTCGGCCGAAGAGCGGGCTCGCGGCCTGTCTGTTGGCACTCAATCGGATCGAGAGGCGCTCCGGCGTCTTGTTCCCCATGAGCGTGTCGAATTCGTGGCGGCGGACACGACGGGCTGATCCGATGACCGTGAGCGACCCCCCGTCGTGAGCAAGATCGCCTACGCCAATCCGCTGGCGGCGCGACCGGAGGTGGGGTCGCTCGGACCGTCCTCTCCAGAGCGGGCGGAGATCTCTAGAAAGATCCGGCGAGCGGCCACCGTCCCCTTGGTGATTTCCCTGGGAGCCCAGTGGGTCTTCTTCGTCAATTACTGGATTCCTGAGGTCAGCCACTTTCCCGCGCACGACTTGTGGCTCACCCAGTTGGCTCCACTTGCCTCGGTTGCTCTCACGAGTGAGGGTCAACCTCAGGTCGAGGCACAGAACGGTCAGTGGGGACTACCAGCGATGGTGCTGCTGGTCTGTGCTTTTGCGCTGTTTGTGCTCTCCCGAACCCGGCATTGGCTCGGTCGCACCGCGATGCTCGCCCCGGCCGCGTTAGGACTGGTCGCTGCACTCGCAATCGTCATCGGTCTCGCTGTGCGTGGGACGTTGTCAGCCTCGATGGTCGGTGTGTTGCTGTTGATCATTTGGGTCTTCAGCGCTGGCTACGCCGCTCTGCACGGACTCCTCGACAACCTCGGCCCACTTCCGCCCAAGACCTGGCATAGTGGTTTGCCACTCCTCGCCCTATACGCGATCATCGCCGCGGCCCCCACAGCGGTCGGTCGTTGGCTGTTCGCCCCCGAGTTGCGCGATGCGGCTGTAAGACTGCAGGACAACACAGTGGCATTAAGTCGTGCCGCCTTGTGGAACTCCAGCACTGTGTTGCTTTACCTCACTGGCCTACTGGTCGGTGTCGCAGTCTGGGTCGTCTACCAGGCGTGGCCACCGCGCCGCGAGCGTGGTTTCGTCGGCCGCAGCCTGATCGTCATCGGTATCTTGATCATTACCGCTGCTATCGGCTGGCCGGCGACGACCCAAGCTAACGCCAGGGTGGAGGAATTGACCTACGCCAGCCCCGCCGACGAAGTGAACTTCAGCTGTGGCTCGTGGATCCTCGATGAACCCACCACCGTCCCCCCACAACGCGAACCGGCAAAGACGCTGGTGATCAGCGGCTTCACCTGTCGCACAGTGACGGCTTACTCCGGATACCAGCAGCTATCCACCCGGACACTGCCCGTCTCACTCTCACCGGTCATTGCACGTACGCCTGAAGGTGCCCGGATTTCCGGGCGAATCGTCGCCGCCCAGTACAGCGATGTCATCGTCGTCGCTGGCAGTGACCGGTTCGACTCTGCCGCGAACGAACTTCTGGGGCTAGGGCTTTCCGACACCGCCGCGCTCTGGCACTACAGCTGCAAGGGTGGTCCCCCAATGGGAGTGCGATTTGCCAATGTGCCAGGTGGGGACAAGCCGGCACAAGGACATATCACTCAGGGCGAGGTAGCTCCCGAAGTCGTCGTGGGCTGCAAGGGCGAGATGCTGCACATCAACCCGATGACTGGTCCTCGTTGATCTTTAGTGAGTTGTACAGGTGAGCACCGCGACGAAGGCGCTCCGAACGGCTAGGTTCCTCGGTGGCATCTACGTCGAGCGCGCGCGGATCCTCTATTCGGCGCGTGTCCGGGGCGACCTGTACAGCCAGCTCAACTTGCCGAATGGCAATACCGACCCATACCAGATCTATGAGGAGATGCGTGCCCGGGGCCCGATGTTGCCGACCCGGCTAGGCAACTACAGCACCACCAGCCACCGACTGTGTAACGAAGTGCTGCGGAGTCGGAAGTTCGGCCCAAGTCCCGACGACGGGAGCGAGGACCTCGCGAACCAGGCCGGCCTCGACCTCTCACTACTTGAGCTCAATCCGCCAGACCACACCCGAATCCGCAGGCTGGCGGCGCCGGCGTTCACACCTAGGCGGATGGCAGGGTACGCGGCGTTGGTCGACCAGGCGATCCAGCAATTGCTCGACCAGTGCGAACAAGATCACGAGTTTGACCTGATGGCCTCATTCGCCGCGCCATTGCCGATCAGTGTGATGACCCACCTGCTCGGTCTGCCGAATGATCCGGAGAGGTTCCGACGGCTGGGCTCGACGATCGCAAGGGCATTGGACGGTATCTGGTCCCTCGGCCAAGCCCACAGGCTCGCGGCCGCAGACGCCGAGCTGCGGACGACGTTCGCCGAACTGCTCAAGCGACGTGTCTCCGACCCAGGCGACGATTTGGTGTCGGCCCTTGTGGCCGAGCAAGGTCGCGCGATCACGCCGGCGGAGCTGTCCGCTCTCGTACGGCTGTTGCTCATCGCCGGGTTCGAGACAACGGTCAATGCGATTGGCAACGGCGTGCGCTGGCTGTTGGCCGACCGAGAACAGTGGGACCTGCTCGTTGCTGACACCAATCGCGCAGCAGCAGTCGCCGAGGAGGTGCTGCGCTTCGACCCGCCGGTCCAACAAACGGCCCGGGTCGCGCATGAACCGACCCCGGTCGGTGATGTCTTGGTATCGAGAAATCAGTGGGTGATCACGCTTCTGGCGGCAGCGAACCGTGACCCAGAGGTGTACCCGGCGCCTAACCACTTCGACATCACGCGCGAGTCCCCGGTCGAACACCTGGCTTTCTCAGGCGGCATCCACTATTGCCTCGGCTCGCCGCTTGCCCGATTGGAGTTGACACAGGCACTCCGCGCGCTTGCTGAGCGGTTCCCGCTGCTCCGACAGACCGCGCCGATCATCATGCGGCCCGGCACCACGCTGCGCGGGCCGCTGCGGCTTCCCGTAGCTGTCTCATAGCCGGCGGGCGCGCGATCCGGGAGACTGGCCGCACTAAGCAGCCGGCTTCCTCGTCAGCGCTGCGTTACAGCGGCCAGCCGGTCGTAACCCTCCCTGACTGCGATGCCGCCGTCCTGATCGGTGCTGAGCACAGTCATCCCCAGTGATCGCACGAGCTGCAGGGTACGCGGTGCGGGGTGTCCATAGTCGTTGTCAACTCCGGCACTAACAACGGCGAGGCGGGCGTGTGTGGCAGCAATGAATGCGGGGTCCTGGTGCGCCGAGCCGTGGTGCGGAACCTTGAGGACATCGGCCCGAAGATCCGCCCCGCTGCTCAGGATCGCCTGTTGGCCCGGCGGTTCGATATCGCCGGTCAGCAGCAGGCGGAGCCCCGCGATGGTGACCATGATCACCAAGCTGCTGTCATTTTGCTGGGAAGACTCATCCTGGTCGGGCGCCACATGGTCCACCGGTCCGATCACC
>JBKPAB010000197.1:0-5000 GCA_046726195.1 Actinomycetota bacterium | reverse complement strand
ACCATGCGAACGGCTTGCGCCTCGGATCTGACTGGGCTGTGCCGGTCTTGCCCCCAACCTCGACGCCGGAAATCTGGGCATTGCTTCCTGTGCCCTGGCTGACCACGACAGACATCATCTGCTGCAACTCCTGGGCGTCTTCCGGGGTCATTGCGGTCGACAGCTCCTTGGGCTTATGGGTTTCGATCGACTGCAGGTCGGGCGTTCGGACGGTGCTGACCACGTAGGGGTCCATCAGTACCCCGTCATTGGCGATTGCCGCAGAGACCATCGCCATCTGCAAGGGACTAGCGGCCACGTCATACTGGCCAATCGAGCTCAGCGCAAGCTGTGCCTGATCGAGCTTGTCGGGGAACTGGCTGGCTACCCCTCCCAGATCAGCCAGATGCCGTCTGTCGAAGCCGAAAAGTTGGGCTTGCTCGCGCAGCTTGTCCTCACCAAGATCAAGACCCAAATTGGCGAATGCTGTGTTGCACGAGACCTTGAGCGCCTGCGTCAGGGTGATCTTGGTGCCGCCGCAACTACCAGAGTTGGGCAAGGAGACGCGGGTACCGGGCAGCCTAAGCCGATCCGGGGACTCGACCAGAGAGTCGGAGGTCTTACCGTCGGCCAGTGCCGCCGCCGCAGTAACCAACTTGAACGTCGAGCCCGGCGGATAGATCTCTCGCGCGGCCCGGTTGGCAAGCGGGCGACCTGAATTGCTGGCCAGCCGGTCGTATGCCTCGCCGGCCTCCTCGATGTCGTGGGTGGCGATGTCGTTCGGGTCGTACGTGGGACTGGTCACCATGGCCAGCACGGCACCGGTCTTCGGATCGAGTGCGACGACAGCACCCTTCTGATCGCCGAGCGCGTCTGCTGCCGCTTTCTGAATCCTGGGGACGATCGTGGTCTGCACGCTTGCGCCTTTGGGCGGCCGGTTGGTCACCAGATCGATCAGCCGGCGTACGAAGAGCGCATCGTCGGTTCCCGCGAGCTGAGCGTTGTAGCTGCTCTCCAATGCCGAGCTCGCGCGATCGTAGGAGTAGAAGCCTGTGACCGATGCGTAGAGCTCGCCATTCGGATAAACCCGCTGGTACTTGAAGCGGTCCTTCGAAGCCACCGTCTTGGCGATCTCGGTCTTGCCGGCAGCCAAGATCGCCCCTCGATCCTGAGAGAATTCGGCGTCTCGTACCCGCCGGTTCTGCGGCTGGGCGGCAAGTGCGTCCTGCCGAAAGATCATCATGTACGTGCCGTTGGCAAGCAGTAGCGCGAACATGATCAAGGCGATGAAGGCAACCCGTCGTATCGGCTTGTTCATGTCCCCACCTTGACGAGCTGGGTCTTTTCGACGTCAGGGTTGATCGGGACAACGGTCGCCGCCGGCTTGCGGACCTGGTGGGAGATCACCAGCAAGAGGCCGGCGACGATCCAGTTGGATACCAGCGACGAGCCGCCCTGAGACATGAATGGCGTCGTCAGACCGGTGAGCGGCAGCAGCCGCGTCACGCCGCCGATGATGGTGAACACCTGGAGTGCGAACGCGAACGACAGGCCGGTAGCCAGCAGCTTGCCGAAGGGCTCGCGACACTGCAGCGCGACCCGCAGGCCTCGGGCCACAATCAGCCCGTAGATCATGATCACGGCCATCAGCCCGGTCATGCCGAGCTCCTCGCCAATCGCTGCTGCAATGAAGTCGCTGCGGGCCAATGGTGTCAGTCCCGGACGACCCAGCCCTAAGCCGGTGCCCAGCAGACCGCCCCAGGCCATGCCGAACTGTGCATTGATCACCTGGTAGTGGGCGTCGAAGTCGGAGAACGGGTCAAGCCAGGCGCCCACCCGGCGGCGCACATGGCTGAAGTTGAGATAGCCGAAGTACGCCCCTGCCGCGAAGAGCAGCGTGCCCAATACTGCCCATCCGGCCCGCTCGGTGGCGACGTAGAGCATCATCACAAACAGCCCGAAGAACAGCAGTGAGGTTCCCAGGTCGCGCTGCCACACCAAGATCGCCAAGCTGATCAGCCACATGATCAAGATCGGACCCAGGTCCCGTGCTCGTGGCAGATCGATGCCGAGCACCCGATAGCCGGCGAGCGCGAGCACGTCACGCTTCTCCACCAGGTAAGACGCGAAGGCGACGGCGAGCAACACCTTTGCGGCCTCCGCGGGTTGGAAGCTGTACGGACCGACCTGGATCCAGATCTGGGCACCGAACTTTTCGGTACCGAGACCGGGCACCAGCGGCAGCAGCAGCAGCACGATGCCAGCGAGGCCGATGGTGTAGGTGAACCGCTGCAGTGGGCGGTGATCATTGAGCCAGGTGACGACCAGGATGAACATGAGCACGCCGAGCGCGGTCCAGATCAGCTGCTGGCGGGCGCCGTTGAGGGGTGGCTCGTTGATCAAGTCAATGCGGTGGATCATGACCAAGCCGAGGCCGTTGAGCAAGATCACGCAAGGCAAGATGACCGGGTCGGCGTACGGGAGTCGCCAGCGGACCGCAATGTGGGCCAGCGTCGCGAGCAAGGTAGTGATGCCCGCCAAGTAGGGGAAGATCGGCGACAGCTCGCCGGTGACATTGAGGTCGACCAGCGCGTACGCGCCAAGACTTAGCAGCAGCGCGAAAATGATCAGGGCAAGCTCGACACCGCGACGCTTGCGGGGGACAACGGTGACAGGTGCAACCACGCTCATCAGCAACTCGGCTCCACCTGGTCGGTGGCGGGAGCCGAAGGCGTCGGATTTGGCTTACCGCCGGGCTGTCTGCTGGGAGTGCTGGAACCCGGTGTGGGCGTTGCGCGCGGCGAAGTCGTCGGCTCCGGGTTGGCGCACCGCTCGGCGGCCGCGCTCAGTTCGGCGACGGTTGCGCGCGCCGAGTCCAGGCTGGGTACGTCGATATTGGCTTTGACCTGCTCCTGATAAAACGGCGGCAGTTCGCTGACCGTCACCTGCTGTACCTCATAGACCCGCGACAAGGACAACCCCGGTAGGCCCTCCGACAGTCCCTGGAAGATCGCGACCTTGTCATGGTCGGCGCCAACGAAGTACTGAGTCCGGGTCCACGCGTACGCCATTCCCAGCCCCGCCACGGCGATTAGCAGCAGTGCCACCAGGCCGACAAGGGGCCTGACGAAGCGCCGCCGATGCGGCGCTTGCGGGCTGTACCGCTCCTCGTCGTCGGAGCTGCCCTCAAGGTTGGCAAGGCTGGTGACAAGGGTTTCTTCTTCGGTGTCTTCCTCGGGAAGCTGGCGGCGCGGGACACCTGGGCGCCGGATCGGTTGTTGTGACGCGGCACCAAGCACGACCACGCCGTCACTGCCGTGTGATTCCACAACATCGGCAACGATCACGGTGATGTTGTCGATCCCACCCTCGCGAAGAGATTTGTCGACAAGAAGCTCGACAGCGTCGTTGAGGTCGGGAAGCTGAAGTGCGCTCTCTATGACGTTGTCGTCGATCAAGCCGCAGACTCCATCGCTGCAGAGCATCAGCCGGTCGCCGGCCTGCACTGGCACCATGGTTAGATCGGGATCGTTAGTGGCCTGGCCGTTGAGCACCTTCAATAACAGCGAGCGGTGTGGGTGCAACGCAGCCTCGTCTTCGCTGATCTTGCCGTCGTCGACCAGCGATTGCACCCAAGTGTGATCATGCGTGAGCCGTTCCAGGTGATGGTCGCGGTACAGGTAGGCCCGGCTGTCCCCGATATGTGCCAGGCCGAGCTGGACGCCGTCGAACATCGCGCCGGTTACGGTCGTGCCCATGCCCTCTAGCGAGGAGTCGGACTCAACCAGATCCGCGATCTTGGCGTTGGCCTCATGGACAGCCCCCGCCAGCACGTCCAGCATCTCATCGCCGGTTGTGGGACCCTCGATCTTGCGCATGGCGTCGATCGCCACGGCAGAGGCAAGATCACCCGCAGCCGCCCCGCCCATGCCGTCGGCAACCACGAGCAGGTGCGGACTCGCATAACCGGAGTCCTGGTTGTTGTTGCGAATCAGGCCGACCTCGGAGTGGGCGGCGTATCTCAGCTGGAGTGTCATTTGATCACGTCTCCAGCCTCAGCACCGTCTTGCCGATGCGTACGGTATCCGCGAGCGTGATCGTGGTGGGTGCAGTGATCCGCTGGCCGTTGACATACGTGCCGTTGGTGGAGCCGAGATCCTCGACATAGATGCCACTCGGGGTACTGACCACGCGAGCATGGCGGGTCGAGACATAGTCGTCGTGCAAGATCAGTTGACAATCGGCGCCGCGGCCAATCATGATCACTCCTCCGGCCAGGTCGGCGGAAAGCCCGGCTTGATTGCCCTGGGTGATCATGAACACTCGAGGCGCACCGCGCTGCCGCTTCGCCTTCTTGGGTGGCGGCGGAGGCCTCTCCAGCTCCTGGGGTTGCGGCTGGTCCGAGGCCCGAACGGTCTTGCCGAACAAGTCACTGCGGATGACCGAGACCGCAGAGAGGATGAACAGCCACAGCAGAGCCAGGAAGGCCACCTTGATGATCGTGATAGCGATTTCAGACATCGCGTCTCATCGTCCGCGGGGCGTGGACGAGCATCCGGGTCGACCCGATCTCGATTCGGGATCCCTCTTGCAAGAGGGCCTGTTGCACCCGCTGTCCGTTGACCATGATGCCGTTGGTGGAACCAAGATCGACGATGTCAATCTGCAATCCTGGGCCGGCGGGGGCTACTCGGATCTGGGCGTGCCGGCGCGAGATCCCCGGGTCGTTGATTCGCAGGTCGGCGTCGCTACCGCGGCCGATCACCAGTCCCGGCGGTTGCAGCGGATGCCGCGTGCCGTTGACCTCGAGGACGAGCGGCGCCCGACTGATGGCGGTCTCACTTGCTCGGCCAGCGCGCGGGGTGATCCCAGCCACTGCCTGGGAGCTGACGGTGAAGTGGCCCGTGGGCAGGCTCGAATCCAGCTCAAAGTCGATCTTGACGGGGTCATTGAACATGTAGCCCATCTCACGGGCATGGTTGCGCAGTTCGATCGCCAATTCGGCGTTCAGGGTGTTGGCG
>JBKPAB010000196.1:0-9314 GCA_046726195.1 Actinomycetota bacterium | reverse complement strand
TGCGACCCCGTACCTGCAACAACCGCTGGAGCTCGGCGCGGATGTGGTGGTGCATTCAACGACCAAGTACTGCGGCGGTCACTCCGACATCATTGGCGGCGCACTGGTCGTCAACGACGATGAGCTCGCAGAGCAGCTCAGGTTCCACCAGAACGCAATTGGCGGAGTGGCTAGCCCCTTTGACTGCTGGCTGGTGTTGCGGGGTCTGCGGACGCTTGCCGTGCGGATGGACCGGCATTGTGACAACGCTGAACAAGTGGCGGCCTTCCTGGCCGATCACCCGCGGGTAGCCGAGGTCTATTTCCCAGGTTCGGACGCCCATCCTGGACACGACCTGGCGAAGCGGCAGATGCGCCGATATGGCGGGATGGTCAGCTTCCGCGTGGGAGGCGGCGAACAGGCTGCACTCGGCGTTTGCGAACGCACCTCGGTGATCATCTTGGGCGAGTCGCTAGGCGGCGTTGAGTCCTTGATCGAACATCCTCACACCATGACTCACGCATCGGTGGCTGGCACTCAGCTGGAAGTGCCCGGCGATCTGATCCGGCTCAGCGTTGGCATCGAGGACGTCGAGGATCTCATTGCCGATCTGGACAAGGCCCTCGCCTGAACCCTGAAAACCCATCACCTTCACCCACGGCATCAGCGCCGCCGTCAAGGCTCAAATCGAACTGCTGGCTGACGCTGGTGTTGCAAAATCGGGGATTGGCTCGAGTGCCCAGTCGACTGGCTCGCCACCAGCCCCGACAAGAAGCTCATTAGCGCGGCTGAAGGGACGCGACCCGAAGAAGCCAGCGGCAGCGGATAACGGAGAAGGGTGCGCGCTCGCTACGTAGGGCACTGAGCCGAGCATCGGAATCAATGACTGCGCATCGCGGCCCCACAAGATTGCAACCAGCGGGCCGCCCCGAGCTGCCAGAGCCTCGATTGCCCGCTGCGTCACCTGCTCCCAGCCCTTGCCGCGATGGGAGCCCGAGCGACCAGGCTGGACAGTCAGCACTCGATTGAGCAGCAGCACTCCCCGCTCGAACCAGGGCGTCAGGTCGCCGCTGGCAGCCGGGGGAATGCCCAGATCGGCCTGCAGCTCGGCATAGATGTTCTGAAGCGACTTTGGAATGGGCCGCACGTGCGCTGCCACCGAGAATGACAGGCCCACCGGGTGACCTGGCGTGGGATAGGGGTCTTGGCCGACGATCAAGATCTTGACTTGGCTCAGCGGACGCGTAAAGGCTCGAAGCACATGCTCTCCGGCCGGCAAGTACGGCCGGCCAGCGGCCAGCTCGGCCCGTAAGAAGGCTCCCATCGCTGTAATCGTTGCGGCGACCGGCTGCAGCGCCTCAGCCCAGTCTGGGCTCACCAATTCACTCAATGGACGTGGACTCATGCATATCCCCCTTTGACGGCTTCCCCCTGACCGACGACACAGCCTGAGCACGAGGCATCCGCCACGACAGCCCGGCTGCCACAAGCATCAAGCCAGCTCCGGCCCCGAACGCGGCTGCATACGACACGGTGTCGGCCAGGAAGCCGGCAACCAACGGTCCGAGGATCGCGCCGATGTCGGAACACATCGAGAAGACTGCAACCGCCGTGCCACTCCGGGTACCCGCAGCGTCCCCGACAGCCGCGGCAGGTGCGGTGCCCAAGAACGCTGAGGCAATGCCGTAGATGCAAAGCACGACAATCAGCAGCCAGATGTTCGGTGCGAACGGGACCGCCATGATCGATACCGCCGCGACGGTGCCACCAAGAATCATGGCAGGTCGCCGACCGACTGTGTCGGTGAATCGACCAGCTGGTCCGACAGCGATTGTCTGGACCACCGAGCTGCAGGCGAAAGCGATGCCGGTCCACGAGGCCGGCCGGTGCAGCAGCTCGACCACGAGCACAGGTACTAGCGATGACCGGACTCCGAATGACGTCCATCCCTGAGCGAGGTTGGTCAGACAGGCAGCTTGATAGCGGGCATCGCGTACCAGGGCCCGGAACGACACGGCCGACTCAGCGTCTTCCTCCTCCGGCTTCGCGCTGCGTCGCTGCAGCAACAGCAGGCCGACTGTCCCGGCGACTGCAAGAGTGCCGGCATAGAAGAAGAACGGAGCGGTCAGCGAGATCGCCGCTAGGGCACCGCCCACCGCGGGCCCGGTTATCCCACCGATCAAGAAGCCGGCCTGGAAGAATCCGGCCGCCCGCCCGCGGACACCTGCCTCCACCGAGGTCAACAGCAGTGTGAACGCGGAGACGGTGAACATGGCGGAGCCGATGCCGCCGACCCCGCGCAGCACCAGCAGTTGAAGGTAACTGTGTGAGATGCCGGCGAGCCCACTCGAGATCGCAACGATGAAGATCCCAGTGGCCATGATGATCCGCTCACTGAAGACCTTGATCAGCCAGCCACAGAATGGGCTGGAGACGAGGCGCATCAAAGCGAACGCTGAAATGACTGCTCCCACTTCGGTGTTACCGACGCCGAAGCTGCGGGCGAAGACCGGCAACACCGGGACGAGAACCCCGAAGCCGACAGCCACGCAGAACGCAACGAGGCCAAGTACGTAGACCTGGCGGGGGAGCGAGCTCCGCGCGCCGACCCAGGCTCGCGTGGCGCGCAGTCTGCTCACCGGCACAGTTTGCCTTATTTGCTTGCTCCGCTCGCTGCGCTCGCTCCGCGCGGATCGCGCCTTGGAGCGCGCCTACTTCGTCGTCGCTCGGGGACGAAAAGCGTGTCCCCTCCCTCCTCCTCAGCACGGCGCGTGGCGCGATCCGAATTCAGCGCGAGCCATCTCAAGACGGCCCGCGTGTGCTCGAATGCCGCCCAGGTCACTTGTTGGTCGTCTTGAGACGCGAAATGGCTGGTCACTTGCGGCGCCGGTGGGCAATTTAGGGCCTTTTCACCGGTGAGCTCGACCTTCGTAAGCGCCCTAGGCTAGGGCGATGCTTGCCGTCAGGTCGCGTACCGAGCTGCTGGGCTTCCTCGCGTTGCTGGCGATGACGGCCATCTGGGGATCGACATTCTTTCTCATCAAGGATCTGGTCACTCGGATTCCGGTAGCCGATCTGCTTGCCATCCGGTTCGCTATGGCCAGCGTCGCACTGGGTCTGATCGCTGCGCCCCGCCTTCACCTGTCGCGTCCTGTGATCACCTACGGCGCACTGCTCGGGCTGCTTTACGGCGCGGCGCAAATCCTGCAGACGGCAGGACTGGCGCATACTGCGGCCAGCGTCTCGGGATTCCTCACCGGGTTGTACGTTGTTGCGACCCCGCTTCTCACCGCACTCATCCTGCGGCGCCGGGTCCCAGGAGTGACCTGGCTGGCGGCCGCTCTTGCGACGGTCGGTCTCGGCGTGCTTGCGCTCCACGGGTTCGCGCTCGGCTACGGTGAGCTGCTCACTGTGATATCGGCGCTGATATATGCAGGTCACATTGTGGCCCTGGGGCGATTCAGCACTTCGCAGACCGCGCTGAGCCTCAGTCTGGTGCAGCTGATCATGATCACACTGGTGACCGGAGTGGCAGCGCTTTGGCCCAGTGCAAAATCACCTGGTGGCATCCAGCTCCCGACAAGTGCCCACGACTGGCTCGTGGTGCTCTATCTCGCACTCTTTGCGAGCGCATTGACGATGGTGCTGCAGACTTGGGCTCAAGCGCACATCGAGCCTTCCCGGGCTGCGGTGATCATGGCCATGGAGCCGGTCTGGGCTGCGGCCTTTGCGGTTGCCCTTGGTGGGGAGAGCATCACCCTACGAATGGTCGTCGGCGGTCTCGCCATCGTGTCGGCGATGTATCTGGTGGAACGCCCGCAACGTCCCATCCAAGCCGCGGCAAGAGCGAGGGAGCACTCCGCATGAGCAGCACCGAGGCTGCGAGCGTCGGTAATTGCGCGGATCCAAAGTCCGATTCGCGGGCAGCCTCAATACCTTGTGTCAAGCTCTGTACGTGCGACTGCACATTGAGCTCGACGACGAGCTCGTTGCTCAGATCGATCAGCTAACTGGGCCACGAGGTCGCAGCGCTTTCGTGCGTTCGGCCATCGAGCGTGCGCTTCGCCAAGAGATCCGCTGGGTCGGACCTCGAAGCCGGAGCTCGCGCCATTGCGGATCAAGATCACGATTGGGATGCAGATCCGGGCGTATGGGTGCGGCAGCAGCGCCAAGCTTGGGAGTTCCGCAAGGGCTGAGCTCACGGTCGAGCACTGGCCCGTTGGAAAGTAGCGCCGTCATCCAGCGCTCGGGCGATCGGCATCCCAGGGCGGTAGGCCAGATGCAGGTACGACGGCGCATCGAGCACACTCAGATCAGCCCGACTCCCAACTACAAGACTGCCGATATCGGTTCGCCGCAGCGACCTTGCTGACCCAGCCGTTGCCGCGAACAGCGCCTGAGCCGGCGTAAGGCCCATCTCACGGACCGCGAGGGAGATCACCCACGGCATTGAGCTTGAGTAGCACGTCCCCGGATTGCAGTCGGTCGCCAACGCGATCGAGACGCCCGCTGCGAGCAGCCGCGCGGCATCCGGATAGGGCGAGCGGGTGCAGAACTCCACGCCAGGAAGTAACGTCGCGACGGTGCTCTCTGCCGCAGCGGCGAGCGCGTCCACATCGGCGGCATCCAGGTAGGTGCAATGATCGACGCTGGCCGCGCCCAGCTCCACGGCCAGCTGAACGCCCGGCCCCAGGCCGAGTTGGTTGCCGTGGACGCGCAAGCCGAGGCCAGCCGCGGCGCCGGCCTTAAGGATCTTGCGGGCCTCGTCCGCGTCGAAGGCATGCGACGAGTGTGGCTCGCAGAAGACGTCGATCCAGCGGGCGTACGGGGCAGCAGTTTGCAGCATTGCTCCAGCCACAAGATCGACATATCCCGCCCGGTCAGTCGCATACTCGGCCGGTACTACATGCGCGCCCAGGAAGGTGGTCTCGGTGGTGAACTGCTGCGCTATCTGGAGCGCCCTGACCTCATCGGCGACGGTCAGTCCATAGCCGCTCTTGATCTCTATGGTGGTGGTGCCCAGAGCTCGCAGCTCGGCGATCCGCGCAGCGAGCAGCCGCGTCAATTCCTCGTCGGGGGTGGCGCGGGTCGCGGCAACCGTGTCGCCGACACCGCCTCCGTCGTAAGGCTGACCGGTCATCCGAGCCGCGAACTCGCCGCCCCGATCACCGGCGAACACCAGATGGCTGTGCGAGTCCACAAATCCGGGGATAATCGCTCTCCCGCCGATGTCGATCACGTTATCTGCGGACGGCGTGTCAGCAGCCGCTCCGATCCAGGCGATCGCGTCATTCTCGATCACGAGCGCAACATTGGACCTGATTCCGAGCCCGTCAGGACCGGTGCCGTCACAGGTGACCAGTTCGCCGATCCCGATGATCGCCGTGCTGCTCATGCATCTCCTAGCTGATCAAGAGCAGCTGCTAGCAGCCGGGCCGGTGAACCGAGCTGATGCTCTCCGTCGCGGACGATCACCCGACCGGCGACCACGACCCGGTCAACGTCCGCGGAGGTCGCAGCGTAAACGACCTGATCAGGACGGGCGCCCGTAGTGCGCACCGAGTCTGCTCGAACGACGACGAAGTCCGCGAGCGCTCCATCGGCGATCCGGCCGCCATCGGACCACCCTAAGCTGCGGTACCCGGCCTCGCTGCCGATCATGATCAGCTCCGCAGGCGTGAAGCGGCCGCGTTCCCCGGTGACGAGCCGCTCGTGCATCTCAAGTCCGCGCAGCTCCTCAAATGGGTCGATCACTGCTTGTTGATCGGATCCCAGGGTCAGCGGGCTGCCTGCATTGACCAACCGCCGGGCAGGCCCGATGCCATCGGCAAGATCACGCTCTGTCGTCGGGCAGAAGCACGCTGACGTCTGGGTCCTGCCGAGAGTCTTAATGTCGGTGTCGGTGAGGTGCGTCGCATGTACCGCCGTGCTCCGCGAGCCCAACAGACCATGATCATCAAGCAGCTCGGTCGGAGTGCAACCGTAGAAGGCCTGAGTAGCAACATTCTCAGCCAGTTGCTCGCTGAGATGAACATGCAGTGGCCGCTCCCCTGCTGCCTCGGCAACGCTGCTCAAAGCTACAGCGGGCACCGCACGGACCGAGTGCACCGCAGAGCCAATATGTACCTGATCAAGATCACGGAGCACGCCTACCCGAGTCTGCCAATGATCAACATCTCGGTCAGCGAAGCGGCTCTGGACTGAATCCAGTGGCAGATGGCCGGTTGCCGCCAGCCCGCCGGCGAGGTAACAAACGTCCAGGAGTGTGAGCCGGACCCCGGCTTCGGTGGCGGCCTGGATTAGCGCATTGCCCATGGCATTCGGATCGGCGTACGGGCGGCCATGTTGATCATGGTGCAGATAGTGGAATTCCCCCACAACCGTGTATCCAGCCTGTGCCATCTCAGCGAATACGGCCCGGGCGAGCGCCAGGTAGGAATCGGGATCGAGGCGTGCTGCTAGGGCGTACATCTGCTCCCGCCAGGTCCAGAAGCTGCTGCCACCTCCGGTGTGCGTCCGGCCTCGCAGCACGCGGTGGAAGGCGTGGCTGTGCCCGTTGGCGAGACCGGGTAGTGTTACGCCGCCCAGGATCTCAGCACCGGCAGATGGTTCAACACCGGCCCGTAGGTTTGCAAAACGCCCATCTTCCACGTCAAAGCCGACGCCTGCCTGGCAACCATCCGGCAGCCAGGCGTACGGCGCCCAGTAGGAGCTCACAGCTGAGCTCCGGCCAGGTCACGCAGCGCCATAGCCAGAGCATCAACCCCGGCCAGGCAGTCCACCGGATCGGCCCACTCGGCTGGCGAGTGGGATACGCCCGTTGGATTGCGGACGAAGATCATCGCTGCTGGCACGCCGGCGTTGGCAAGAATCCCGGCATCATGTCCTGCGCCCGTACTCATCACTGGTGCATCGTCGAGCAGGCTGGCCAGTCGGGTGACCAGGGCGTTATCGAACGCGGTCTGCGGGGTCCATGACTCTTCGGTCAACACAGCACCCGAACCTGCGACCTGTTCTTCAATCTGGGCCACGGTGGCACGCAACGCTGACTCGCCGTCGGCCCTGGCATCGAGCCAGGCAGTCGCCGAGCATGCAATGGCGTTTACCCCGCCCGGCTGGATGCTGATTTTTCCGACTGTCGCGAGGCTGCCATGCGCTTCGGCCGCGGCACGGGCCGCAAGCACGGCATGGGCACAGCCGATCACCGCATCTCGCCGATCACCCAGTCTGGTAGTGCCGGCGTGATTGGCCTCACCAGGAATCTCGATCCGCCACCTGCCGTGCGGCCAAATCCGGTTGCCAACGGCCACGGCCCGTCCGAGGTCGATGAGGCCGCGACCCTGCTCGATGTGCAGCTCAAGGAACGACCCAATGCGAGCCACCGCCTCGGGATCCGGACCCAGGTGCTCCGGCTGCCGCCCTGCGGCACGTATTGCCTCCGCCATGGTGATGCCATCAGCGTCACGCAGCGCCCTGGCCCTATCCGCGCCTAACACGCCGGTGATCATCCGCGATCCGGCACAGGAAACCCCGAACCGGGCACCTTCTTCGTCGACGAAGTTCACCACCCCGATCGGACGGCTTGGCGTGAAGCCGTCGGATCGGAGCTGGTCGATCGCCAACAGTGCGCTGACGACACCAAGCGGTCCATCGAATGCGCCGCCGTCCGGAACGCTGTCCAGGTGGGAGCCCGTGACCACACCGCCTGTCGCGGATCGATCAGGATTACCCCACCAGGCCCACTGATTGCCCATCCGGTCTTCGAGCAAATCCATGCCTCGGGTCGCACACTCGCCGCTGAACCATTCCCGCATCCGCGCATCCGCTTTGGTCCAGGCAAAACGGCGGTAGCCGCCGGTGGCCGGATCACGCCCGATCTCCGCAATCGCCGCCCACAGCTGCTCAAACGCAAATTCGCTGATGTCGCTTCCTCCAAGAGAAATACCCTGGCGGTGCCGGAGCACCGCTGGCGGTTGAGGACCGCTGCAGGGAGAGCGAATCCCCCATGCAGACTATCGAGCCATCCAGCGGCCCGATCAACGCCGCGACACGATCAGTCTGTTGGCCAGCGCCAGCACCGGGATAGTCCCCACGGCCTCTGCGGGCTCCTCAGATCTAGCGCTTAGCGATCTAGCTTTCAGCGACCCGAGTCTCGCCCTGTCGGAAACGCACGTGCACGTTCGTTCCACTCGCGATACACACGTTGCAACATGTGCGGAGCGTAAGGAACGCACGTACACGTTCGTTCCCGACAGGGTAAGGCGTGATCAGATCTAGCGCCCAGCGAAAGATCCGGCTGAGCCCGGATTCCGCTGTGATTCCGCGCCTTGGCGGGGTATTCAAGCCTTGGCGGGGTATTCAAACAGTGCTCCCCGGACTAGGCACCGGGGCGCGATCTGCCACAAGGGGGCCTCAGTATGGCTGGCGTGCTGCGTGTTCCGCGAAGCCGCGGCGCGCTCAGCGGTGTCGTGCTGGTGTTACTCGGCGCCTGGGGCGCACTTATCCCGTTCATCGGGCCCTATTTCCAGTTCGCCTACACTCCCGACGCCGCGTGGGTGTACACCCCCGCCCGGCTGTGGTTGGAGGTTGTTCCGGGCATCGCGACCGCGGCAGGTGGCCTGATCTTGCTCAGCAGCGCCAACCGCGCCTTCGCCGCGTTCGGTGCCTGGCTAGCCGCGCTGGCGGGAGCGTGGTTCGTCGTCGGCCCGACGTTGAGCAGGCTGTGGGCATCGTCGGGCTTTCCACAGATCGGTTCCCCGGTCGGCGGCCTGCTCCGGCGGACCGTCGTGGAAATCAGCTACTTCGCTGGGCTGGGTGTCGTCATTGTGTTCTTTGCCGCCCTCGCGCTTGGCCGACTGGCGGTGGTTGCGACCAAAGACGCCGAGCTTGCGGCAGCCGCGACCGGAAGAGCGGATACGGCACATCCGGGAAAGGAGACCGGCGTGTTGAGGGGTTTCAAGAACTTTCTAATGCAGGGCGACTTGATCGTCATCGCCGTCGGCCTGGTGGTCGCCCTCGCCTTCGCCGCCTTGATCCAGGCCTTCGTCGACAACATCATCACTCCGCTCGTCAACGCAGTCGGTGGCGGCGCGGCCGGGGAGGGTCTCGGCTGGACCATCGACGGGCAGCGGATCGACCTGGGCGCATTCATCGGAGCGATCATCTATTTCATCATCTTCATGGCCGTCATCTACTTCGTGCTCGTTGTGCCCTACCGGGCCTACATGCGACGGCGCGGCACGACCGTGTTCGGCGAGCCGGAACCCACCAAGACCTGCCCGGAATGCCAGGCATCCGATCTGCCTGTCGCCGCCACCCGATGCAAGTACTGCGCC
>JBKPAB010000195.1:0-4443 GCA_046726195.1 Actinomycetota bacterium | reverse complement strand
CCGGATCATCGAACAGTCGGCTCGTCGGCGGGTTCGGCGATGCTAGGCGCGGTCGAGTCCGGTTCGCGTGAGCTGCGCCAGGTGCCGAGGATCGATCCCAGGATGATCAGCGGGAATCCGATGAGGATGCCGACGGTAATGGGTTCGTCGAGGATGAGAGCGCCGAGCAAGATGGCGACCGCCGGATTGATGTAAGTGATCAAGGTCATGCGGGCAGGACCGGCCTCGGCAATGAGCGCGAACATCACCAGAAACGCGGCTGCGGTGCAGACGATACCGAGAACGATCACAGACCCCGCGGCTCGCGCCGTCAGCTGCGAGGGCCATGCGATCAAGGCGAATGGGGCGTACGCCACAGCTGCGACCACCAGTGATCCAGTGACGACTCCGATCGGTGGCAGATCGCCGAGCTTTCGGCTAATGATGATCGGCCCGATCGCATACCCGAGGACGACCAGCATGACCTGGCCGATCGCGATCAGGTCATCGACCTCGATGTCTAGACCCACCAGCAGGGCCACCCCGACGAATCCGACGACCAAGCCCGCGACGCGTCGGAAATCTAGCCGATCGTGCCCCATCACGGTCACGATGACGGCGGCAACAATCGGCACCATGGCGATGAGCAGACCCGTGGTCGAGCTGTTGAGGCGAGTCTCGGCGTGTCCCAGCAACACCCACGGGCCGATGATTTCGACCGCGGTATAGACCAGCAGTATTTTCCAATACGGCAACAGCGGCCTGAGTGCGCGCGAGCGGATGGCGAGGGGAAGGAGCAGCAGCCCGCCGATCGCGGTACGCCCGAATGCCACAACAACGGGATCAAAGTCCCAAACCGCGACGCGGATGAACAGGTAGGGAATGCCCCAGAGGATGCCTAGTGTGACGAACAGCAGCCAACCGCGCCGCGTCATAAGCCCTCCGTCCCGCATTGCCAGCATGGGCAGCCTAAAGCCCTGACCGAGTGGGGCCGAAATTGCACCGCTCCGAGCACGCGAATCACACCCGCCTACTCGGCACTAGAGTTGCGGAGGGTCGGCTTGACGGGGAGGACATGTGGCAATCAGCAAGGTGCTTGTCGCCAACCGCGGCGAGATCGCCGTCCGGGTGATCCGCGCGGCGGCCGACGCTGGGCTGACCAGCGTCGCGATCTACGCTGACCAGGACTACGACTCACTGTTCGTCTCGCTCGCGGATGAGGCGTACGCGCTCGGCGGCACCTCTCCATCCGAGACCTACCTCGACATCCAAAAGATTCTCAATATCGGATCTCGCAGTGGCGCAGACGCCATCCACCCCGGCTACGGCTTCCTCGCCGAGAACGCGTCATTCGCCAAAGCTGTGATCGACGCGGGGCTGATTTGGATTGGCCCTCCGCCCGCCGCCATCGAGGCTTTGGGCGATAAGGTCCAGGCCCGTCACATCGCCCATAAGGTCGGAGCGCCTTTGGTGCCTGGCACCCCGGACCCAGTCGACAATGCCGATGCTGTTCTCGCCTTCGCGACGGAGTACGGATTGCCGATTGCGATCAAGGCCGCGTTTGGCGGCGGTGGCAGAGGTCTAAAGGTCGCCCGCGAAGTGGCCGAAATCCCCGAGCTCTTCGAGTCCGCAACACGGGAGGCTGTGGCAGCCTTCGGCCGCGGTGAATGTTTCGTCGAGCGCTATCTGGACAAGCCGCGACATGTGGAAACCCAATGCTTGGCCGACAGCCACGGCAACGTCGTCGTCGTGTCGACACGAGACTGTTCGCTGCAGCGCCGCCACCAGAAGCTGGTCGAAGAGGCGCCGGCACCGTTCTTATCCGCTGAACAGGTGGAGCTGCTCTACTCCTCCTCAAAGGCGATCCTCGGCGAAGCCGGCTACGTGGGAGCCGGGACCTGCGAGTTCCTCGTCGGCCAGGACGGGACCATCTCATTTCTCGAGGTGAACACCCGGCTTCAGGTCGAGCATCCGGTTTCAGAGGAGGTCGCCGGACTAGACCTGGTACGCGAGATGTTCCGGATCGCAAATGGCGAAGCGCTGGCATATGACGATCCCGCCGTCACCGGCCATTCCATCGAGTTCCGAATCAATGCCGAAGACCCCGGGCGCAGCTTTATGCCCGCGCCCGGAACGCTGACGACCTGGCGACCGCCCGGAGGTCCTGGGATACGAGTCGACGAGGGCTACCTCAGTGGCATGACCGTGCCCGGTAGCTTCGACTCGCTGATCGCCAAGATCATCATCACCGGCGCCAGTCGCAAAGAGGCGCTCGAGCGATCCCGCCGTGCCTTAAGCGAGCTGGTGATTGAGGGCATGCCAACCGTTGTCCCCTTCCACCAGGCTGTTCTGGAGGACCCAGCGTTTACAGCGGAAGACGGGAGGTTCGGCGTACACACGCGCTGGATCGAGACCGAATTTACCGGCCAGATCCCGCCGTACGCGGGCCCGCCCATCGAAACTCCTGAACCGGTGAAGCGCTCCAGGGTTGTGGTGGAGGTCAACGGAAAACGGCTAGAGGTGATGGTGCCTGCGGGGCTCGGCACGGCCAATGGATCCGGCACTACTCGCCCCAAGAAGCCAGCCAGGCGGCAAGGCGGATCATCGACCAAGACCCTTTCGGGCAACGCCTTGACATCACCCATGCAGGGCACGATTGTCAAGGTCGCGGTTGCCGAGGGTGATGTGGTGCGAGCAGGCGATCTTGTCGTGGTGCTCGAGGCAATGAAGATGGAGCAGCCAATTGCCGCACACCGAAGTGGCACCGTCGCGAACCTCAAGGCCCAGGTCGGCGCGACGGTGACGAGCGGTTCTACGCTGTGCGAGATCGTCGACTAGTCGTTCGGATCGCTAGCAGGACGCAACCGGTTGTTAGGTCCAGCCTGAGAGTTCTCACTGCGGTCTAAAAGGTCAGTAAGAAGACGCTCTCACCAGGGGAAACCACAGAAGGCGCGGGCACACTGTGAGCCATGGCAGAACTCCTCGTGCTTCTGATTGTGGTGGCACTGATCGTGGGCGGTGTTGCCCTCTACCGGCGGCATGCCGTTGGACAGCGCCAAGCCGAGCAGCGAGCGGCACTTGAGACCCAACTTTCCACGTCCAAGCGCGCAGCTGATGAGGATGTCACAAAGTTTGGTGAGGAACTGCAGCGGTTGGACTCCGATGTTGCCGGGCACGCGCTCGACGAGGCGATGCAGCAGGACTACCAGCGAGCGCTGGATGCCTATGACAACGCGAAGATGTCTCTGGACGCTGTGACTCGACCCGAGGAGATCCGGCACGTCACCGAGATCTTGGAGGATGGGCGCTACGCGGTTGCCTGCGTCAAGGCACGGATCGCAGGTGAGCCGTTGCCGGCCAAACGTCCTCCTTGCTTCTTCAACCCCGCGCACGGCCCGTCATCGCAGGACGTCACATGGGCACCCCCTGGAGGTGTGCCGCGTCCGGTGCCGGCATGCCCCGCTGACGCTGAAAGAGTGCTCGCCGGAGCCGATCCCTACATCCGCACGGTGCAGGTCGGCGCCCAGCGAGTGCCTTACTGGGAAGGCGGGCAGGCATACGCTCCATGGGCCCAGGGTTACTACAGCCGTTGGAGTGGCAGCGACATGCTCTCCGGCATGCTGCTTGGCGGTCTGTTGTTCGGCGGGATGGGCAACATGTTCTCCGGTGTCGGTGAAGGGGCCGGCGAGCTCATGGGTGGACTCGGCGAGGGTGCCAGTGACATCGGAAGCGGAATCGGCGACATGTTTGGAGACATGTTCGAGTAAGGCTAGGCCAGCAAATTCGCCCGAAGCTCAGTTAACGTTTCCGAGCATCCGCGGTCGATCTTCAGGCTGGCGAGCTCATCTCCACGAGTCGGACCCCGATTGATAATCACGACCGGTTGCTGACGTTTGACCTGGTGCCGTACGAAACGCAGTCCGGACATCACCGTCAGGGACGAGCCCAGGACCACCAACACATCTGCGCGCTCCACAAGCGCGTACGCCTCGTCGACTCGCCACCGCGGCACTGACTCACCAAAGAACACAACATCAGGTTTGAGCCGACCGGCGCAGTACGCACAACCGACAAGCTGGAAATGCTGCCAATCTCGCGCCACCGCATCTCCGTCCGGCCGTAGTTCGGCATGCTCCAGAAGGCGCGACTCTTCGAGGCGATGATTCACCATCGCCAGTCGCCGCTGCAGCTCGCTACGCGCCGAGCGCTCACCACACTCCAGGCAAACGACGCTGGCGATGTCGCCATGCAAGTTGATCACGTGTCGGCTGCCGGCGGCGGCGTGCAGCCCGTCCACGTTCTGAGTGATCACGCCTGCGAGTCCCGCCAACTCCAGGTCTGCGAGCGCACGATGTCCGGCGTTCGGTTGCGCATTACTGATTCGGTGCCAACCGAGATACGAACGGGCCCAGTACTGCCGCTGTGCCTCTAGCGAGCCGACGAACTCTTGGTACTGCATGGGGG